>CAYQJX010000007.1:0-89296 GCA_964417965.1 uncultured Elusimicrobiaceae bacterium | reverse complement strand
TGCCCGATGCGCGTTTTTAAAGAACAAAACAGGGGTTTTTCAGCAGACTGTTAGTCAGAGTTACTGTGTGCACTGGATGTTTTGAATCCGAGGCGGAATTAGTCGAACATCTGGTGATGGCTAGAAAAGTCCTTGCCGAGTTTCGATTTACAAAAAGGCTTAGGTACATTGGCGCGCAGTTGCAATCGGCGTCCGCGTTCGAAAAGATTTCAAAAGCTGGAGGAGCGTTTTCTCTTTCTTTCACAGTAGAATGCTTTTCAGAGCGGGAAAGGATTTTACGTAAAAAGAAAGCGCTGGAGCTTAAGGAAATATGTCAGATTCTCGACTTGGCGCATGCATCAGGGGCTGCGACCAATATTCTTTACATCCTAGGGTTCGATAGCCTTAACGTGCTTAAGGATAACTTCTTGGGATTAAAAAGCCACATGGACAGATATCCAATCATCCAGGTTTTCCAAAACTTCACAAAAGACCAGGAGTCCGCACGCATTAACGAAGCCAGAGCTTTGGATTATTACTTATCAGCGCGCAATATTTTTGAGGATGTCTTTTCGGATTTCCAGGCCAAGCCGCGATCGTGGGAAAATTACAGGGGGTTATGGTACACCACCTATCAAAACAAGAAGCACTGCTGCATTAGGATTTAGCTGGGAGCGGTTGTAATTATCTAGTATATGGAGGAACTATGGCAACTTGGGACGAACTATTCTACACGGAAAAGAATGTTGAACGAATACCTGAAGCAGAAGTTTACAGGGTTGTAAGACTTCTGGAAAAGCGTTTCCCAGCTCCAGTTTTGAATTTCTGGGATCTTGGGTGTGGCGGCGGGCGCCATTCAATTGCAATTGCAAAACTGAAGCATCAGGTTTACGCCTCAGATAACTCCAAAAGGGGAGTGGCATTGCTATCTGAGTGGGCAAAACAATTCAATCTGCATATTCCCACATCAGTCTCGGAAATGACGGATACGCCATTTCCCGGAGTAAAGTTTCATGGTGTAATAAGCTGGGACGTGCTACAGCACAACACATTGGCAAATATTGAAAAATCAATAAACATAATACATGAGAGTCTGCTGCCCGGAGGAATGCTGCTGGCCACTATAAAATCAGACAAAGCTGATTTATATGGCAAAGGGCGGGAAATTGAACCCAAGACTTTTGTGAACGATATCGGGAAAGAAGCCGGTGTCCCGCACCATTATTTCGATGAGCCAGGCATCCGTGCATTGTTCCCGAACTCACAATGGACAATCAAGGCATTGGTTGAACAAGTAATTACGAATGTTGAGCGGCCTGACAAGTTCTGGGAATATACCCCGTTCCGGTTTACGAATTGGGGCGTCTTAATGGAAAAGAAGTAGTTTTTTCAGTCACGGGCAAAAAAACCTCAAGATGCTCCTGTCTTTTCTTTTAGGCAAGAGTTTGTATAGGCATTATTTTCTGTATGCTTCCTGGTTGATTTGGCTACGATGAAACGAAAAAGTATCAACAACAGCAAGCCAGAGAACATTGATTCCTGTGAAATCATTGAGAAGAGGGTGGCTGTTTTTTGCGAAAGTAGAGACGTGCCATTCTGTTTTGACTACCACAAAAACTACACAAGGAGTTTTATAGCCACCTCCATTAATGCTGGCAAGCCCTGTGGTTGTGGAATCAAGAGTATTGCCTTAGCCAATAGTCTGCGCAAATTGGGATATCAAGTCCGATATGTTACAGTCGAATATACTTGGAGTGATACTTTTACGCGTTTCGGAATATCTATCCCTCAGAATATATATCAGCTCTCAAGCCGGCTTAAAGCTTCACTGCACGTATTCTTGAAGGCAAAGATTAATGGGACCTGGGCAATTCTTGACCCCACCTGGGACAGCGGATTGATAAAGTCGGGCTTCCCAGTTAATTCAAATTGGGACGGGACACAGAATACAAAGATTGCTGTGGCACCAGCCGCGAATACATTTAACGAATTCAACACAGAACTTGAATTAATTGCGTTTAAAAGCGAACGCGCCGCAGGGCTTACCACCGAACGACCACAGCGCGACCTTTTACATTTTTGTCGCTTTCAATCGCATTTCAACCAATGGCTGGAATCGATCAGGACTCAACATGGATAGCCAGTTAAATTCAAAACTAGACTCGCTCATTAACAATGCGATCACAAATATTCCATTTTACAAGGAATACTTCCGTGGGAAGCAACCCGTCCTAGATGATTTCCCAATTCTTAAAAAAGATTTTATACGCGACAATTTCAATTTATTTAAATCCGAAAAAGCATCAGAGAAGGACTATCTCGTTGAGATTACGACTGGTTCGACTGGCCTCCCATTTAGATGTCTTAAGACCTCGCAGGAGATGTTCATATCGCAAAAGAAATTGTGGAAATGCCGCGATTTCTGGCTTCCCGGAATTCTAACAAAGCGGCTGTTGACCTTTTCCAATTCTTTTTCTTTAGAATCCCAAGTTAACCGCGCTGATTTGCCAAAGACTTATCCCCAGGAACAGACATACAACGCATACTATGGCTCATTGGATTTGCGTTTTATTACACCGCATGATTTGAATAATATTCCCATCTCGAAATTGATTTCTTTTATAAAAAAAGCAAACCCTGATTGGATTAGAGCGACGCCATCCAATATTTATGAATTTTGCGTAAAGGTAAAGCAAGCTTACGGCTCATCGGAAAAACTTTTTCCTTCGGTCAAATTTGTTGAGGTGTCAGGGGAAACGTTAGATGAAGACGAACGTGCCCTCATTGAGGCGACATTCTCATGTAAAGTCGCCAACCATTACGGAGCGCGCGAGATTTGGCCAATAGCTTACGAATGCCCGCACAATAGCCTGCATATCATCGAGGATCATGTATATTGCGAGATAGGGAATAAAGCCGCATATAAAAATGCCGGCGAGCTATATATTACAGCCTTGAATCAAAAAAGCTTCCCGTTTATCAGATACGCAATACAGGATCTCGGAACAGTGTCTCATGCCAAATGCCTATGCGGAAAATCTGGGCAGATAATCAAAGCTTTAAAGGGAAGAGTAGCAAACCTGATAGAAATCGACGGTGCCAAATATAACGTCCAGATATTCTCACAACTAATAAAAGAAATGGTGCGTACCGGCCTAATAGATTCGAATAACTTTCTGGTCACACGGAAAAGCAAATACATGTTTGAGTTCCAGTTTGAAAGACTTAAAAACCATACACCAGCCCTCCATGATTTCATCGCAAATTATCTGGCGCGACATTTACACAAGAAAGTTACATTTAAAATTAAGCTTTCTGAACGTGTTCTCATTATTCCGCGAGAAAAGAAGTCCTTTTATGCGACGGAATACAAGTCATGATTTAGTTCTTTAAAGGTATTTTTTGTGGACAATTCAAAACATCCAGTCGATCCTTATTGGCGTGCGGCTAATTATTTAACAGGTGCGCAATTATTTTTAAGGGCGAACTGCCTTTTGGATCGCCCGCTTATGGTCGAGGATTGTAAATCGCAAATTATAGGTCACTGGGGGACATGTCCAGGCATCAATTTTATTTATGGCCACCTAAACCACGCCATAAAACGGCATCGAGCAAACATTCTACTGGTTGTCGGCCCCGGACATGGTGCAGCGGCGTTATTAGCCAATTTATTTTTGGAAGGAGCATTGCGCAAAAACTATCCGAGGATGGATTTTTCCTCAGAAGGCCTTCAAGCGTTCATTAGGAATTTCGGGATATTGAAAGGATTTCCGACCGAAATATCACCAGAAATGCCTGGTGCAATTTACCAAGGAGGGGAACTAGGTCATTCTCTTTCTTTTTCATATGGGGTCGCATTAGATAATCCATATTTGATAGTTGCCTGCATAGTTGGCGACGGGGAAGCTGAGACCGGACCTATTTCGTCATCGTGGTATTTAAACAAATTTATAAATCCGGCGCGTGACGGGGTAGTATTGCCAATAATTCATTTAAACGGCTACAAGATGGCGTCCGGCTCCATTTATGGGGCTATGACCAATAGGGAACTTACTTCCTATTTTGAAAGTCTGGGGTATGAACCATTCATTACCGGATTTTCACACCAGAAAATGAGCAGTATATTGGATTACACTGTCACGAAAATCAGAAAGTTAAAGAAGGCCCCTCCAATAACCAATTCCAGAGACTGCCGCTTCCCTTTAATCATTTTAAGGACTCAAAAAGGGTATTCAGGACTTCGTGAGTTAAATGGTGCCCCAATTCAGGGTACTGCCAGTTCTCATAAAGCGTTACCAGGGAACATCGGAATGTCAGCAGATTTGATCCCACACATCGAAGAATGGCTAGCAAGCTATTCTCCCCAAGAGTTATTTACGCCCGCTGGGATGCCTACCAGCAAGGTTTTACAAGTAATACCTCCCGAACTGCACAAAATGAGCAACACCGCGAATAGGCTGCAATCAAAAGCGAGAAAACTTGCCTTGCCTGATTTCGCCAAGTTCAAGGTGTCGGCAGCTCACAGTAAAAGTATTGGGGAACATCATCTTGGGCCGGGACGGCTTTCTGATGCGCTGTCCGCTGTTTTTCAACTAAACCACAAGTATAGGAACTTTCGCATTGTTTCACCCGACGAGATTGAATCGAATGGGTTCGGAGGGACGCTAAAAGTGGTAAACCGCTGCATCATACGTCCAACACGCAGCAAGGAAGGAAGTGATAACGGCCGGATAATTGAAATCTTAAATGAGAATGTTTGCCAAGGGTTACTCCAAGGATATTCTGTTTCTGGACGTTATGGATTCTACATCACATATGAAGCATTTGCGCCCATTATAAGCAGCGCGATAACCCAATACATGAAGTTTCTTAAACAACTCATTGCGTCCAAGCCCAATATTAAAATCCCGGCGTTGAATTATATTCTCTCGAGTTTATGCTGGAGAAATTGTTATTCGCATCAAAATCCGGGTTTTCTGTCTGGCCTTCTTCTTGATGGCTTTCCGGCTTTAAGGATCTACACGCCACCTGACGTTAACAGTTTATTGGCCTGTGCATCGCTTTCGCTTTCCAGCTATAATCGCGTCAATATAATCATGGCGTCCAAAACCCCGATCGCCAATAGATTGTCGTACAAAGACGCACTACGCCAGACCAGTCGCGGAATATCTCAAGATTTCTTCTCAATCGATAAAGGGAAGGATAGCGACATTGTTTTAGCCGTAATCGGAGACTGCCTTGTGCAAAACGCAGTGGATGCAATTCAACAAATCCGGCAAACGCATCCACGTATAAGAATAAAATTGGTCATCGTATCGGAACTTACAATCCTTGGTGCGCAGAAGAATTATCCGCATGCACTAGCCGATTCGGAATTTAACAAGTATTTCACTAAGAGTAAAAGGGTTGTATTCATATTTACAGGATACCCATACACGCTGAAGTCTTTATTGTTTGACCGACCGAACCCATCAAGATTCACAATACATGGCTATATCGATACTGGAGGCATTACAAAGTCAGTTGAGGTCATGCGGTTCTGTAAAATTGATAAGGAAAGCCTTGTTCGGACTGTAATTGCCGAATATCAGAAAATGGATAAGTAATTATTGAAATGAAAATCCCTAGCAAGAATGCTGTGAAAACGATATTTTGCCTTATTCGCCATGGTGCAACAGATTGGGGAAAAAATGGGGTGGAGTTCAAAGGCACCGCGGATTTCCCGTTGAACTCCGAAGGGATTAAGCAAACTCGCAGTTTAGCCCGTAGACTTAAAAAACATAAATGGGAACTGATCTTATCAAGTGATCTGCAGCGTGCTAGAGAGACTGCGGCGATTTTAAGCGAGGAATTACAAATCCCCATAATCCTACAGTCTTCTTTGAGAGAAAGGAATCACGGGATATTAACAACGAAATCGGTTCACCCCAGAACAGATAAGATTAATTTTTTGTCAAAGGCCAGTGGTAGAGAACCTTTAGGAAAGTTTATTAAACGAGTGCAAACCTTTGGCTCGCTTTTGTACAAACACAGACAAAACAATATATTAGTGATTTCGCATGGCGGCTTTTTGCGCACATTCGCCGCTGTGTTATTGCGGAGACAGAAACACAAATGGGGCAATAATGAAATATATATGGCCCCTTATGAAGCTATAGTTTCTCAATTAAAGCAATTTCCCGCGCCAAAAACTCCCCTTCAAGAGACGCCAGAGCATTGATTCTCCGCATACAACGCTGAATCATTTCCTCGGGGGCATCTTTTATCGACGCCTTTAAAAACATATTTTTCACGAGGTTCCATTCTTGCACTATGCGAAGCAAATCACCTGCTAGTGTGGCTATGTCCGGAAGATTAAACATCCCGCCCATATCTTCAAGGTAGCGCGCATGTAATTCAGTCTGTTCCACAATATTGCCAAACACACCGCACAGCTTAAAGGACAATTCAGGGACAGTTCCATTTTTGTATGCATCGAGAATTCTTTTATCCAATTCTTTTAGACCCTGAAGCCCTACGAGGTAACGATTATCGTTCTGCTCCGGGAATATCTGCGTGTTTTGGGAAAATATTCTATTGCGATCCGGGTGTACCATGTCTTCGTAATTTTGTTTCATGGTCGCTATGAACTGATCCTTTTTAGGATTCAGCGGCGTTTTAGGGCTGCCGATATCAATAACGCGAAACATCGGCTGCTTCTTCTTATCGCCATAGTTTGAGAACATAGCCGTTTTGAATATTTCCAATGGGGCCACTCCCTCATATACATCATATGCCGGATCACAGAAGGATATAGAATCCCCTGACATGCCAGTTATGATAATTGAGTGATATTGATGCTTTTTTGAGAAGTAAGGAGTATGTGAGAGGTAAAACATATCTATCTGCACATTATTGAGATGGTGGCTCAATAAAATATTAATCAACGAAGCCATGCCTGATTCGAGGTCTTTAAATTCGTTGTTATGTATTACAAATCCGTGGCTTTTTTCTAACTCAATATAAGCCCCTGTAAGCCTTCTTGAAAACCTGGGGACTCCCGCGGAGGTGGTTCGATACTCATAAAAAACACATTCACCGCCAATGAAACGTTCAATGTGTTGATAACCGAAGTGATTGAGAATCACTTCAATCAATCTGGTTCCACATTGAAGGGTCTTTAACCTTGAGTCGGCAGGCTTGTGAATCTTAATGTGTGCTATATCCATTTTGTTTTTCGCATATTTTTAGGGTTAAGGCAAAAACATGAAAGCAGGGGTTGTCCGGCAATTCAATTTCCTTGATCTGAGTGGGTGAGGCGAAGGTTAATGCTTGCAGCCAGATTTGTGGCCTGTATGAGAATATGTCATTCTGGGCGGCGTGGGCATGAGATGCTTCAAATGCCCGTCTCTCGCCGTATTGTGGGTTTTCGCACCAGTCAGTTAGTCCTACTTTATGGACATATTCGCATTTTGCATCTCTAACTTTTATGCTTTCCAGAAAACTGCCGTTATCGCATGCTCCTAAGAAGAAGAAACTTGAGTACACTTCTTGAGGCGGGACTATCTTCTGGCAGTAGGATTCAATATTGTTTTGCCTACGGGTCACGTCAGGGAAAATAAAGGGGATTTCGTAGCTATTAAAAGTTTTCTGTGGCTCCGGCATTTCTTCGGCAGGATAACATGATAATCCAAAATGCCCACGCGCTCTATCAGTATCGAAACTAAAAGCATCAGCATTGAAATGTGATGTTAGCGCTATCAGCCGGAAGTTATCGTTCATAGACGCGGGGTAAGATCATTTTAATAAAATCGTTTAATAACGGCCCCTAGCTCAATTTCTTGCAACGCAAAATCCTTAACGTCAACCATTTTGGATAATTTTTCAATTAACTGGGTCGGAGAGATAATGTCCGCCGCAAATGTTATATATTTCTTTGTTCCGATTTCCTTGATTTTCGTAACGCCTTCCCAATTAAAATTCGCAATGTGTTCCTCACAATCAATCATTAAGGTCTTTTCTTTGCCGAAGTGCCGCTTCATTTGTTCAAGTTCCCCGTCATAAATAACCACCCCCTTATTGATTAGAATAATACGGCGACACAACATTTCCACATCTTGCAGATCATGGGTCGATAAGAGGATTGTAACTCCGAAATGCTCATTCAGCTTTTTAATGAAGTTTCTGATTTTATCTTTAGCGATAATATCTAATCCGATTGTGGGCTCATCTAGATACAATATGTCAGGGTTATGCAGAACTGAGGCCGCAATTTCCACACGCATCCGTTGACCTAAACTTAATTGACGAACCGGAGTATCAATAAACCCCTCTATTTCGAAATCCTTGGATAGGATGGATAGATTACGTTGATAGGTCGCTTCTGGTATGTCGTAAATAGTTTTAAGCAGTTTAAAAGAGTCACGTACCGGCAAATTCCACCACAACTGTGTCCGCTGTCCAAAAACCACTCCAAACTTCTTTGCATTATGCGTTCTGTTGCGATGTGGCTCAATGCCATTTACAGTAGCGACCCCACTGGAGGGCATAAGAATCCCCGTCAGAATTTTGATAGTTGTAGACTTGCCAGCGCCATTTGGCCCAAGAAGACCGATTGTTTCACCTTTGAAAACAGTGAAATCAACCCCATCAAGGGCTTTAACAGTGGTTGTTTTCGGATAGAAAATACTACAGAGTTGATTGATAAAGCCCTTCGATTTTTTGTCAACCTCGAAGTGTCTTCTTAAAGCTTTTACCGAAATAACCGGTGTCGGTGCGTCCATTTTATGTCCCAGTGCTCTGATAGCGCTTTAAAGAGAATTCCCAAAATTTATATGCCAGTAAAAAAATAAACAAACCAGAGAACAAGGAGGCTTCCCAGAGCCATTTAGGATACTGTAAATATTCAGGTTTATTTAAAAATATGCCAGCAGGAACATAACTTGCGAAAGCTAATGGGACAATACAGAACAGCACTATCTTCAAAAGCGTATTGTAGAGGGAAATCGGGTACCATATAAATTCCCTCATCCCATTATATATTCTGTCTAATCCTGTAGTTTCAGTTAAAAAGAATGCAGTGCTTCCAATAAAGACTGTTACCCCACCTTGAACAAGAGTGGCCGAAATCAGGGCCAACACAAAAAAGGCTAAATTGTGTATTCCCCAATCTACGTTAATCTCTTTTTTAAACACAAACAGCAATAACACTCCCAATGTAACATGCGCAATGCCGCCAAGCTCAAACCTGTTCCCCATGATATAGAGAAATGGGTTTAGCGGGCGCGTTAAGATCACTGCAAGACTCCCGTCTTTTATCATTATCCCTAATCTTCGGAACTGAATAAAAAACAAATTACGAAAACCATAGGAAATCAGTGAGATGGAAAAGATAATTAGGATATCTCCAAACGCCCACCCATTAATATAGTGAAACCTGCGCATAATCAGCCAAAGGCCAATAAATGAAGAAAGATACATCAGGAAAATGCCCAGGACATACAAACACAGACTCCATTTCCCCAGCAAAGAGCCAGAAATGTAGGCTTTGATCAATGCGACGTAACATTTAATATTTCTATTTAAGGCGTGGGATAACTTGCGCATAAAAATACTACGATAATGGCCAGAATCACAATCTGCTACCCTACCCTTTGCAGTAAAGATTATACTACTTTCATTATATATCGACTTTGCGCCGTATTCATGCTTTTTGTGTGGGAATTAGAAGATTTCGGGAATGATCAAACATTTCTCATTTTTTGCTTTTTCTGTACGGCAAGAGTCATTTTTTCAGCTTAGTGTTTTCAACGGCATGCCTTCACAGACTTTTTTTCATACCCACCCTAATTAAGTATGTGCTTATCTTTCAAACTTCGGCAATGTTATCTCGGTCACCTTAAATTCACAGGCAAGGTTCTTCTCCGGGATATCGACTTCCAGTCGTTGGGCTTCGCTTTTAACGCTTTTTGGGGCTAAATTTACAGCAAACCCTTTGCCTGTATCGACAATCTTATTAGTTCTGTTATCACGGCATGCAATCCCATAACTCAGCGAGGCTATTTTAAAGTCGCTTGTGTTTTCTACGTCATAACTCAATTTGTTATATGCACCCCCGAACATGGAGGAGGCTTCGGCAACTCCCCTTGGGGTGAATTTTATGCTCTTTTTAAGGATTTCAGGCATTTCCTTCGCATATGCCTCTTTTAACGCAGTAATCTGATTTACAACCTCTTCGGGCACATTCTCGCCCAGGGAACTAAGCAAATCTCTTGAGACCATAGCCCCATAGTAATTCTTTTCCGCGATCAGTCGCTGCAAGTCTTTAGTGCTTATCTCGGCGAGAAGCTTTTTATATTTGTTTACTTCGTTCTCGGTTTCACTTTCCTGGTATTTTTCCAAGGCTAATATCTGCTCGCTTTGGAATTGGCCTGCAGGAAACAGACCGGATAATATGTCTACCGCGCCTGTAACCTTAAAAGCTATCTTGCTTTTCTCCGGGCTGGGCACTTCGTCGAAGTTTAACAGCATTTCACCCAAAGACCCCGACGCGGAGAGCCCCATAAAGCCGATTCCGACGTTAACATCGGGCTTATAGGTCATTTTGAGATGCAGCCTTTTGTCTTTATCCACATATCCCGTTTTGATCAGAAACTCCGTAAGAGTCTTGTCATCCGTAACCACGAAATTGCCGGTGAACCCGTCCTTCTCCTGCTTCAGGCTCAGGATATTCTTTATGAGCGTGTAGACATAGTAAGTATGCAGCCCTTCAGGCGTCCCAAAGGCAAGGGGAGGTTGTTTGTATACTTCGCCCTTACTGTTTTTGTAAATAGTTTGCACTTCCTGGGAAAGGCCGATATATTGCCCGGAATAATTCTTTCCGCACCCGGAGAGGAACAAAACAGAAACGAGCCCGGCGGCAACAACCCCTAGACTGTGATTTTTCATATATATTCTCCAAGACTTGAACACTTCTCTTTGAGGGCGATGCAACATAAGGCCCGGCTGAAGCCCTGCATCAAAAATAATGCTTTGCAATCTCTCTCTGAAACTTAATCAGGTGGTCAAAAACATTGCAATAATCAGCAATACGTTCTTCGGACAATCTATGCCGCCCGTATTGGTGAATTTGCTGCTTGAGCCAAGCGCCTTGTCGTCTAGGGCTAGAGCGGTCGTATTGATAAACGATCTTTGCGAGTACGTAGAACCTCCCTCTGTCACAAGGATGAAATGACTCCGGGTATTGGGATATCCATCTGCGAAAAGTGCGGTCTATCAAAGATATCCGTTTAGGCGTGAGCATATTAACCCAGTAGTATCCCCCGAAGGTTAGATAATTTAATTATACAAATGCCGCTTCAAATAGTATAGCGGAAGCGCAACAGAAAATGGACGGACCAGGGTAAAAGGCGGTTTAGTTTAATTTGGGGGTGGGTTATTAGGCTGTATCATGAATGGGCGGGGGCAGGAAAGGCGGGCCAGGCCGGGGGCGGCGGCCTCTCGCGGCCAGACGCTACCGGCCTGGCCTTACCTTATGAGTTTTGCCGTTTCTTTGCCCCGCCGGTGGCTACAAATCAATAACAAAAAAAGACCACCGCGGCGGCCGCAGCAGCGGACGCCGGGGTGGTTTTTTATCAATACGGGGCCACCGGCATAATTCATAAGAACATTATCAGGAACAGGCCCGCGCCGCGAGCGGATTCAGCAGAATCCGCTGGCGAGCGCGGGCAGAATCTGTATATAATAAACTCAGTTCTTTGCAGTGCGCGCGGGAAATAATTTCTGCGGAGTACGGACGCCGAAGGCGGACGGGAGCGGCCGTGCCAAGGCCCACGTTTATTGGGCCGGCCGGCCGCGCAAAAGGAGGTAGTTGTAAGATGCAGACCTCCTTGGGAGCAGGTGCAAGGCGCGTTAGTGCCGCCGCCCTGCGAACCCGCCTTCTCGCGGCAAGGAGCAGTGCGGGGCCGCGCTTCGTGGCCACGCCTGCGACGACATCTCGCGGATAAGATCGGCCTACCGCTTCAAAAGACGACAGGGGAGCGGCAGTCATGGGGTTTCAGCGGGGTGCGAGGCGAAGTATCGTCGAACTTCGACTCTGAGACTCCGTTCAAATTTAAAAAGCCCCGCAAGGGGCTTTTTAATTGCGAACAGTCATATAGTCATCAGCGTCCCCTGACTTTTTTATACAATAAGCCACGTGACCAATAAAGCAAAAATTCTAGTTGTGGACGACGAACCGCAGATAGCGGACATGATCTCCGCCTCGCTGGAGGTCAACGGCTACGCCCCAGTGGCCGCTTACGGCGGCCAGCCCGGCGTGGACAACGTCAGGGCCGGCAAGTTCGACCTGGTGATCATGGACATCCAGATGCCGGACATGGACGGCATCACCGCCCTGGGCGAGATGAAGAAGCTCGACCCGGAGATAGAGGTCATCATAGCCACCGGCCACGGCACCATGGGCACGGCCATACAGAGCCTGCGCAAAGGCGCCTTCGACTACCTGCACAAACCTTTCGAAATAAAAGAGCTGCTGGCCGTGGTGGAGCGGGCGCTGGAGAAGCGCAAGTTCAACGACATCGCCCGCGCCATCTTCTCCACCATCAAGCCCGACGAGCTGCCGCATCTCATCATCGACTCGGCCATGCGCATCCTCAAGGCCGACGAGGCCCTGCTGGCCCTGGCCGGCAAGGACGGCCGCCTGGCGGTAGCGGTTTCCGACGGCCTCGACAGCGAGCCTGAGCGCGCCTCCCGCCTGGAGATCTGCGCCCGCATGAGCGCGCAGTTCGAGGGCGACGGCGCCAGGGGCGTGGCGCTGGTGGAGAATCCCGCCGGCGACAGCCGCCTGAACGGCATAGCCGGCATCGGCGACCTCAAATCGGTACTGCTGCTGCCGATCATGGAAGAGAACCGCCTGGCCGGGGTCATCGGCATAAACCGCCGCGACAGCGAGGAAAAATTCGGCGAGAACGACCTGCAGCGGGCCAGGATCTTCGGCTCGCTGGTCAACCTGGCCCTCAGGAACGCCAACCTCTACCGGCAGCTGCAGGAGACGCAGGGACAGCTGGTGCAGGCGGAAAAGATGTCGGCCCTGGGCCAGCTGGCCGGCGGCCTCGCCCACGAGATCAACAACCCGCTGTCGGGCATCCTCGGCCTCACCCAGCTGGTGCTGGAAAAGACCCCCCCCGACACGCAGAACCACCAGGACCTCCGGGACATAGAAAAAGCCGTCTTCCGCTGCAAGAAGATCATCACCTCGCTGCTGTCCTTCGCGCGGCAGGAACGGACGCACATGGAGTCCGTCAGCGTCAACGAGGTCATAGAGGAAACCCTCACGCTGTGCGCGCGGCAGATGGAGCTCAAGCGCGTGCGGATCGAACGGAATTTCGCGGAAGGTCTGCCGCAGGTCAGCGGCGACTTCCAGCAGCTGATGCAGGTGTTCCTGAACCTGCTGACCAACGCCAGGGACGCCATGCCCGAAGGCGGCGCCATAACTATCTCCACCCGCAAGGCCGGGAGCCGGGTGGAGATCTGCATAGCGGACAGCGGCGCCGGCATCCCCGAAGAAATCCTCGGCCGCATTTTCGACCCGTTCTTCACCACCAAGCCGGCGGGCCAGGGCACCGGCCTCGGCCTCTCCGTCTGCCTGGGCATCATCAACAAGCATAACGGCTCCATCTCGGCGCACAGCGCCCCCGAAAAAGGCTCGGCGTTCACGGTGCGCCTGCCCGCCCTATGACGAAAAAAGTTTTAATAGTGGACGACGAGGATCTGGTGCGCAACTACGTGCGCCGCGCGCTCGCCAGCCGAGGCTGGGACATCACCGAGGCGCGCAACGGCACGGAAGCGCTGGCCCTTACCGGCAGGGACGACCTCAGCGCCGTCATCTGCGACCTGAAGATGCCAGACATGCGCGGCGAAGAAGTGATAAAAGCTTTCAAGACCGCCAGGCCCGCCCTGCCGGTCATCGTAATAACGGGCTCGGTGTCCAACATAACCACGCCCATAGTGCCCGGCGTGGAAGTGCAGGGTTTTCTGATAAAACCGTTCGGCATAGACGAGATCCGCGACCTGCTGGCCAAAGTGACCGGGGCCTAAGCCCCGCAGGCAGGCAGGAACACCCGGAAGACCGCTCCGCCCCCGGCCCTGTTGGCGGCCATTATATCCCCCCCGCAGTCACGCAGCACGCTCCTGGCGATATGCAGCCCCAGCCCCGTACCCTGCCCCGCCGGCCTGGTGGTGAAGAAGGGTTCAAAGATCTTGTCCAGGTTTTCCGGGCTTATCCCCGGCCCGTCGTCGGCCACCTCCAGCACCAGGCAGTCTTCCGCCCGCATCTCCGGCGGCGCGTCCTCCCCGGCCAGCCCCCGGCGCGTGGAGACGGTAATGCTGCCGTTGTCCGCAACGGCTTTCCTGGCGTTGGCCGCCAGGTTCAGCACCACCTGTTTAAAATGTTCCGGGCGTATCCTGGCTTTAGGCAGCGCCTTGTCCTGCCGGTATTCCACCCGCGCCTGTTTACCCGCCATCATCGCCACAATGATCTTCACCTCGTCGATAGCGGCGTTCAGGTCCGAAGGCGCGGCGGGTCCCGCGTCCTTTTTGGCGAAGAGCAGCAGCTGTTTTACCAGCGCCTCGGCCTCCCTGGCCATATGCAGGATATCCTCGGAAAGCTTCAGCCCGGTGCCCGGCCGCATATTCTCCATGAGCAGCTGCACGGAACCTATAATGACGGACAGCAGGTTGTTGAAATCATGCGAGATCTGGCCCGTCAGCAGGCCCAGGGATTCCATTTTCTGGGTCTGCGCCAGCTGTATGCGCACAGAGCGCAGCTGCGAGTTGAGCTCGGAGTTTTTTAGCGCCAGCGAGATCAGCGGCCCCAGGCTCCTGGCCCGGCGCAGCTCTTTCTCCCCGAAAGGAGCGCTCCCGGCCAGGCGGCAGGCGCAAAGCAGCCCGCCATCGGCCAGCGGCACAAAAAGGGCCGCCTCTACCCCGGCGGCCCCTGACAGGGACTTAAGGCGCGCTTCGGCGGCCGGCGCTACGGCCAGCAGCTCCCCGCCGGACTCGCCGAACAGCCCCAGCCCCACGGCGCAGAATTCAACGCGGGCTTTGGTCAGGGCTTCGCCCTCCAGCCCGGCCGCGGCCGCAAGCCGCGGGGCGTCCCCGCCGGCGTCCAGCAGCACCAGCGCCTCGTCGGCGCCCAGCAGCGAGCGGGCAGAGACGGTGATGGCCTGCATCAGGCCGTTGGGCCCGCCGGAGGACAGCGCTGCCCTGGCTACCTCGCCGAGGCGGCGTTTTTCCAGCGCTTTGTCCGCCACGGCTTCCAGGTCCTCTATCTTGAAAGGTTTGCGAATGTAGTCGAAAGCCCCCATGCGCATGCACTCTACCGCCGTGTCGACCGAGCTGTGGGCCGTGAGCATGATCACTTCCGTGGCCGGCGAGAATTTTTTTATCTCCCCCAGGACGGAAACCCCGTCCAGCCCCGGCAGCATCATGTCCAGCAGCACCAGGTCGAACCCGCCCGGCACCGCCGCGGCGGCGCCTTCGTCCCCGCGCACCGCGGTGAACACCTCGTAGCCGGCACGTGAAAGCGCGTACGAGACCAGCCCCAGCAGGTCCTCGTCGTCGTCCACCACCAGCACTTTCCCTTTGAAGCCCATACCACCTCGATCAATGCAGGCCGCACTCGTCCGAAACCTTCTGCTCCTCGCCCATCACGGCCATCACCGCGTTCATTTCGGCCACGCTCAGCGCCGGCGCCTCCGCCGACCTGTAGTAGGCGTCCAGCAGGGCGTAGAACTTTTTTTTGGCGGCGGCGTCCTTTATCTCGCCGCCCGGGTTGCGCCTTATCTTGGCGCTGCTGAAGGCGGGGTCGCGCATCTGCATGGCCCAGTATTTGGCCTTGGCGTCCAGCGCCTCCGCCTGTATGGAGCTCAGCCGGACGCGCCGGGCGTTGCAGGTCTCGGTGTTCAGGCTGACGGGGGCGTCCCGGAAATCCACAAAAACGGGGTTATCGAACCCCTCCTCGCTGAACATCGAGGCGATCTCGCGCAGGTCCGGCACCTCGAACTCGAAGCCCTGCCGGTCCGGCATGATCTCCCACTGCCGCTCGGTCTGCGCCTCAATGGTGTGCAGCACCGCCCCGGTAAGGGGGTCTATCATTTTGGCTATTATCTTAAGGTGTTCCTTGGTGCCGAAGATGGTCCCCACTATTATCACGTCGCTCGGGTTTATCCTGGCCTGCGCGTCGGCCTGCTCCTCCGTCACCCCGGACGCGGTCAGCCGGCGTTCCTCCAGCACCTGCGCCAGCTGCGAACGCTCCACCAGGTTCACCTTGCCGCCGGCCACCAGGCAGGACAGCAGCTTCTCCGAAATATACTCGCTCTCCTCGCGGGAAGTGCGCGCCCGGCGCGAAAAACCGAGCACGGCGAGATTCTTAACTTTTTTGGTATTGGAATACTTGGCGATGTCGTTGGCCATCTTCTTGTAGACGTCCTCGGAGGCTAAAACTCCGGGGACGCACAGCGACATAAGGAGGGCGGCTGCGAAGGTTAATTTTACTACCAGGACGCTTTTCATAACCCCTCCTTTCCACACCAATACTTTATCAGAGGGTATTACAGTAAACGCCAAAAAATAATCAAATCTCAGTCAAATCGTATCACACACAGTACCGGCGCGACCGTGCTCCCGCGAGCTCATAAGCGGGCGCGGCAGAAGAGGGCCTGCGGTCCTCCGCCCTAAAATCGCTCGCGGGAGCACGGTCGTGCCGGTCCCAAATTTTTATTCGAATTTGTAACCGTGACCGGTCACACTGGTAATGTGGTCGCCTATCTCCGGGCCCAGCTTCTTGCGCAGGGAGGAAACATGCACGCCCACGGTGTGAGGATCGTTGTAGCTGGCCGGGTCGTAGCCCCAGACAGTCTCCAGCAGATAAGGAATGCCGAGCAGCCGGCCCTCCTCGGTAAGCAGAACAGTAAGCAGATCGAATTCCTTGCGGGTCAGCTTGACGATCTCGCCCTTGATGGCCACCGTGCGGTTCTCCGGGTCCACCACCAGGCCGAACCGCGAGATCTTGGCCGTCTTCCCCGCGAAAGCCTCGTAGCGCTTCATCACCGCCTTCAGCTTGGCCAGCAGCACCGGGAAAGAAAAAGGCTTCAGGATATAATCGTCCGCGCCCCGGTTATAGCCAGCCAGGATATCCTCCTCGCTGATCTTGTGCCCCGAAATAATTATCACCGGCACCCCGGAAAAACCTTCCGTCTCTTTTATCGCCCGGCAGAGCGCGAAGCCGTCCAGCCCCTTCATCTCCGCGTCCGTGATCACCAGGTCCGGCCGCGATTCCCGGGCCACCGCCACCGCCTCGGAGCCGTTCTCCGCGCAGGAGACGGCGAAGCCGCGCTCCTCCAGGTAGCGGCGCGTGGAATTAAGCACCAGCGCGTCGTCGTCCACCAAAAGTATTTTCTTGAACATCAGCGCCCAGCTCCCTTGGCCAGCCGGCGGCCCAGCTTGGCCGCTATGCGCGCGTCCCAAGCCGCCAGCCGCGGCTTTTCCTCCATCGAAGCGAGACCGATAAAAAGCGTGCCGGCCGGCTTGGCCCCCAAACCCTCCGCCGCCGCCTTGAGGGCGCGCAGGGCGCCCGTGGCCACGCGGCCCAGGAGCGAAGGCATGGCCGAGGAAGTGATCAGCACCGCTTTCTTGTACGGCCGGCCGCGCATTTCGGGGGTATTGGCGCCCCAGGGCCAGTAGGCGCCGGGCACCAGCCGCTCCAGGAACCGCCTGGTGACTGCGGTCACATTGAAATAATTCACCGGCGCGGCGATTATCAGCGCGTCGGCGGCGTCGGCCTGGTCCAGCAGAGCGCCCATCCCGTCGGCATGCACGCAGGCGCCGCGCTCCTCGCCCGGGGCCTGCATACAGGAGCGGCAATTCAAGCAAAACTCTATATACCTTTCAACAAGGATCACGGAGGTAGTCTCGGCGCCGGCCGCCCGGGCCGCCGCGCAGGCGGCTTCCACCGCCTGGTCTATCACCCCGCCGCGCCGGTAGCTGCCGTTTATAGCCAGTATTTTATATGCCATAGTCCCTCAAAGCAGTTTGGCCGCCATCGGCACGTCGTCGGTCCAGACGGCCCTGGCTCCCAGTTCCCGCAGCCGGCGCACTTCGCGCGGGTGGTTGGCTATCCCCGCCGAGATCTCCACCCCGGCCAGGTCCGCGTCTTCGGCCTGCTGTTTAAAATTAAAGGCCCCCGCCCCCCAGAAGAAAAGCTGTTTGGTAAACGGCAGGTCCAGCCAGCCGGCGCACACCTTGGACGCGCCGGCGCGCCAGGCCGTCCCCAGCATATCGGAAGGGAACAGCGGCATCACGGCCGAGCCGATGCCCGGCACGGCCTCCCTGGCCGCCTCAAGGTAAGAGGTCCGGTGGGAGAAAGCCAGCAGGTAGGCCCGGTGCTGCATCCCGGCGCGCTGTATCTGCCGGGCCAGGTCCGCGGCGTCAGCCTCGCGCTCCAGGGCCAGTTCAAAATAAAAATCCGTGCCGGGCCGCAGGATCATCAGGTTGAGGATGTCGTCGAGGTGGGCTATCGGTTCCTTGCCCAGCACGCGCAGGCTCTTGAGATGGGACCACTCCGTAGCCGCGATCCGCCAGTTGCGCCCGCAAACCCGCCCGGCCGAGGCGTCGTGGAAGGCCACAAACTGCCCGTCGGCCGTGCGGCGGATGTCGCATTCCACCGCGGAGGCACCGTCCGAGAGGGCCCGCTTAAAGGCCGCCACGGTGTTCTCGGGCGCGTTGTGCATGCCGCCCCGGTGCGCGTATATAGAAATCCCCGCCATAGATTGATTTTACAA
This sequence comes from uncultured Elusimicrobiaceae bacterium, assembly GCA_964417965.1. GTDB lineage: Bacteria > Elusimicrobiota > Elusimicrobia > Elusimicrobiales > UBA9959 > UBA9959. Next base: position 70,499 of record CAYQJX010000007.1, on the reverse strand, counting down.
AAAAGCGGCGCCTTGTTAAGGCGCCGCTTTCAGCCTGACCCGTAAAGTTCTTACTCGCCCCTGTAGGCCTTGGTCATCCTCTCGGGGGAAACCACCGTGTAGCCGTTGTCGGCCAGCCATTTTACCAGCCGCTTGGAGGCGATGCGGCTCTGGTCGTGGATGTCGTGCATCAGCACTATGCCCTTGCCGCGCTGCTGTATCAGGGCCACGGTCTTGTCGAAAAGTTCTTCGGGGTTCTTGGTGGACCAGTCCAGCGTGTCCACGGTCCAGCCCACCGGCACCAGGCCCAGTTCGGAATCCAGGGCCCTGACGGCCTCGGGGGTGATGATGCCGTACGGCGGGCGGAAGAAACCGGGCTTGCGGCCCGCGGCTCCGGTGATGGAGGCGCTCACGCCGCCCAGCTGCTTGACGATCTCGGCGGTGGAAAAAACGGTGAAAGGCTTGCCGGCCTCGTTGGCGTGCCAGTAGCCGTGCACGGCTATCTCGTGGCCGTCGGCGGCCGCTTTCTTCACGCGCTCTTTGCCCGCGGCCCCCAGCTTGGAGCCCAGGACGAAGAACACGGAAGGGGCGTTGCCGTCCTTCATGGCGGCGGAAACCTCTTCGGTCAGCGGGCCGGGGCCGTCGTCGAAGGTCAGGATCACTTCGCCCTTTTTCAGGAAGCTGTCGGACTGCACCAGGAAAGGCACGTTGTTCTTGACGTAATTGATCTTGCAGTAGCCGTCCTTTATCGGGACGCCGCGGACGTCGTCGGCGCGGTCTGCTTTGCGGTAAAAACCAAAAACCTCGTTAAGCTCGCTGACCACTCCAAAAGAAACGGTGCCGCGGCTGCGGGAACCGTCCCCGCGGTAATCAACGCCGGAGATAGAGCGTATGGCGCGGCCCAGGGACTGCAGCCTGGCGCGCAGGTACTGGCCGGAAGCGGAGGCTTCCAGGAACTCGGGGCTGTCCTGCGGGGTGACATAGGCAACGCTGGAAAAGACTTTCAGAGCCGAATAGAGCTCATCGTAGGACGCTTTGAGCGCGTCCACATCCGCCGCGGCGGCGGGCACGGCGGGGACTGCCACGGAGGCGGGCTCTTTGGGGAGCTGCAGGTCCAGGGCCGCAACTGGATTAAAAGAGGCGAGCGAGAGCAGCGAGACCAAGAAGATAAAAGGTTTGTGCATTATTTTCTCCTGTATCTATATTATGCGCGTTCTGCGGGAGAAAAATAAGAGCCGAATGGGCCTAAAAACAGAGTTTTTAGACCTATGCCGCGGGGTACCAAGTGGGAAGCTTAAGGGGAGGCGGTCAGCCGCCGGTGATGAAATACCAGATCAGCAGGGCTATGATAAGGGAGAGCACCTTTATCTGCCAGTTGCGCGTAAAAAGTTCGGGGATATTCATGCTTTATCCTGGGCCTGCCGCGGCTGGGCCGGCTGCGGCGCCGCGGGCCGCGGCTGGGCGGGCGGCGTGGCTTCGGCGCGGGGCGATTTGCGCAGCAGGGTCTTCTCCGCCTTGGAGCGGTACAGCTGGTACAGCATGGCTTCCAGGTCCTTGGGGTCAGCGTGCTGCTGCAGCTTGCCATTGCGGGCCACGGACAGCATGCCCGTCTCTTCGGAAACTATGATGATGATGGCGTCGGCGACCTCGCTCAGGCCGAGCGCTGCGCGGTGGCGCATGCCGAGGATCTTGGACAGCTCCTGCTGCTCGGTCAGCGGCAGGATGCAGCCGGCGGCCACCAGCCGGTTGTTGGCTATCACGGCCGCGCCGTCGTGCAGCATGGTGTTGTCGTGGAACACGGTCAGCAGCATCTCCTTGGAGACCTCGCCGTTTATCCGCACGCCGGTCTCCACGATGTCGCGCAGGGCCATGTCCTGCTCCAGCACGATGAGCATGCCCATCTTTTCGGCGGCCGCGGTGCGCACGGCCTCCATCATCTCGCCTATAAAGCGGTACTCCTGGGACACCATCACGCGGCCCAGCGGGTTGGAGCCGATGTTGGCCAGGGCGAAGCGGATCTCGGGCTGGAAGACGACGATGAGGAGGAAGATACCGGCCAGCCAGAACTGCTGCATCAGCCAGACGGTGGCGCCGAGGTGCAGGAACTTGGCCAGCGAGGTGAGCACGGCGAGAATGAACACGCCCCAGATGACCTGCATCGCCCGCGTGCCTTTCAGCAGCAGTATCAGCCGGTACACTATGTAGTATACGGCCAGGATGTCGGCGAGCGTCTTAATGTAATGCAGGTACAAAGTTTCTCCCCCTCAAGTTTCTCAGGCCGCGTTCGCGGCCATTATGGACGTGATCTCTTCGGCGTCGATCACCTCGTTCTCTATCAGCCGCGCCGCTATGGCGTCGAGCGCCTTGCGGTTGCCGACCAGCAGGTCCTTGGCCTTCACATAGGCCTCGCTGACGATGCGCTTTATTTCCCCGTCCACTATGCTGGCGGTCTCGTTGGAGTAGCCGGCCTGGCGCATGATGTCGCGGCCCAGGAACACCTCGGACTCTTCCTTCTTCAGGGAGAGCTGGCCGATCTTCTCGCTCATGCCGAACTCCAGCACCATCTTCTGCGCGTAATTGGTCACCTTGGCCAGGTCGTCGTGGGCGCCGGTGGTGATCTCGCCGATGGCAATCTCCTCGGCGGCGCGGCCGCCCAGCAGCACGCAGAGGCGGTTCAAGATCTCGGTCTTGGAGGTCAGGTACTTGTCCTCGAGCGGCATCTGCAGGGTGTAGCCCAGCGCGGGGCCGCGCGGGATGATGGTGACCTTGTGCACCGGGTCGCAGCCGGGCAGGGTCTTGGCCACCAGGGTATGGCCGGCCTCGTGGTAGGCCACCACGCGCTTCTCGGAGTCGGAAATAATGCGGGACTTGCGCTGGGGCCCGGCGATGTTCTTCTCTATGGCCTCTTCCAGGTCCTTCAAGTCCACGGACTTCTGCTCTTTCTTGGCGGCGATGATGGCGGCCTCGTTGACGATATTGGCCAGGTCCGCGCCGGTAAAGCCGGGCGTGTGGCGGGCTATCACGTTCAGGTCGGTGTCGGCGGTCAGCTTGATCTTCCTGGCGTGCACGCTGAGGATCTCGAAGCGGCCCTTGATATCCGGGACCGGGACGTTGATGCGCCGGTCGAAGCGGCCGGGGCGCAGCAGGGCGGTGTCCAGCACGTCGGGCCGGTTGGTGGCGCCGATGAGGATGATGCCCTCCTTGGATTCGAAGCCGTCCAGCTCGACGAGCATCTGGTTGAGGGTCTGCTCGCGCTCGTCGTGGCCGCCGCCTATGCCGGCGAAGCGGGAACGCCCGACGGCGTCCAGCTCATCGAGGAAAATTATAGCGGGGGCCGACTTTTTGGCCCGCTCGAACAGGTCGCGCACGCGGCTGGCGCCCACGCCCACGAACATCTCCACGAACTCGGAGCCCGAGGAGGTAAAGAACGGCACGCCGGCCTCGCCGGCCACCGCGCGGGCGAGCAAAGTCTTGCCGGTGCCGGGAGGGCCGTACAGCAGCACGCCCTTGGGCAGCTCGCCGCCCAGCGTCTGGTACTTCTTGGGATTCTTGAGGTAATCCACTATGTCCCGGAGCTCTTCCTTGGTCTCATCGCAGCCGGCTACGTCCTTAAAGGTGACCTTCTGCTTCTTCAGGTCCTGCTGCTTGGCCTTGGACTTGCCGAAGGACATGGCCTGCTTGCCGCCCATCTGGGCCTGGCGCAGGAAGAGGAACCACCACAGGAAGACGAAGATCACTATCCAGCCCACGTTGAGCAGCAGCGTGGCGATCCAGCCGCGGTCGGCCTCGGCCTTGAAGTCCGTAACGCCGGCGGCTTCCAGGTCCTCTATAAGTTTGGAGTCCGTCATCGGGACGGTCTTGAAAGCGACGGGCTTGCCGGCCTCGTCCATCTTGCCGCGGATCAGGTCCTGGCGCACGCTGACGTCGGTGACCGCCTTGGCGCGCAGCTTGGCTTTGAATTCGGAGTAGGGGATCTGGCGCTCGGGCTGGGCGCCCTTCATGCTCTGGTACACCGCCACGAAAAGCGTGAAAGCGAGGAACCAGAAAAGCAGCTGCCTGATGTTCTTTTTCAGAGGCATGTCTTATTTCCTTTCTATGGCGGACTCTTTGAGCACGCCTATATACGGCAGATTGCGGTAGATCCCGTTGTAGTCCAGGCCGTAGCCCACCACGAACTTGTCCGGGATCTGGAAACCGGTATATTTTATCGGCACCTGCGCCTTGCGGCGGCTCGGCTTGTCGAGCAGCGTGCAGATCTCCACCGAGCGGGGCCGGCGGGTCTTGAGGTTCTGCAGCATGTACTCCATCGTCAGGCCCGAATCCACGATGTCTTCCACCACTACGACGTCGCAGTCCTCTATGCTCTCCTTGAGGTCGAGCAGGATGCGCACCACGCCGGTGGAATGCTGGCCGGAATAGGACGAGAGCATCATGAAGTCCATGCGCGTGTCCAGGGAGATGTGCTTGGCCAGGTCGGACATGAACAGCACGCAGCCCTTGAGCACCCCTACCAGGGTGACGGTCCGGCCGGCGTAATCCGCGGAGATGCGCTCGCCCAGCTTTTTAACGCCGGCGCCCAGCTCTTCCGCGGAAAGCAGCACTTCCTGCAGGTCCTTATGCATAGAGTATATTTTATGATTTTCAGGGGTGCTTTACCAATGGAAAAGCGGAAGCCGGGGCGGTTAACCCCGGCTTCCGCCAGAACCGGTCTTTTTACTTCTGCAGGCTGAGGCCGGCCGGGACGCCGGCCGGGGCGCCGAGCTGCGCGTAGAAGTAGTTGTTGGCCACGGTGCCCATGAAGGTGGGCTTGCCGTCCAGGTCGGCGGCGGTCTTCACCTTGCGGGAGTTCTGCAGGTCCCTGTTGAAGGCCGCGTCCAGCTGGGCCACGGAGCCGCGGTCCAGGATGTTCACGTTGACCTCGGTGTCGTAGCGCTCGCCGCGGGGGTGCAGGTTGTAGGAGCCGATGTCGGCGAACTCGCCGTCCACGGTCATGAACTTGCTGTGCAGCGTGTCGCCGGGGGAGCGCCAGCCGTTATAGAGGTAGATGTTGGCGCCGGCTTCGGCCAGGGGGATGAGGCACTTGTACATCGCCTCCACTATCACCACGCCCTCGGGGTCGATGCTCTCTTTGGAATTGGTCAGGATGTTCACTTCCACGCCGCGGGCCCGGGCGTCCAGCACGGCCTGGGTCACCACCGGCAGGGACACGAAGTAGGCGTTCTCTATGTTGATGCGCTTGGTGGCGGCGTACATGGCCTTTATGATGCTCACCAGGATAGGGGAGCTCTGGGGCGGGTTCTGCATCACCACGGCCACGCGGGCGGAGCCGCCCTCGTAAGGCAGGCCGGCGGTATTGCGGGCGTCTATGCTCTTAAAGCCGTTCTTGGCGGCGTACCGGTTCCACTCTACGGCCAGCAGGCGCTTGGCGTCCAGCACGGCGGGGCCGGAGAAGACCACGTCGGTGTCGCGCCACAGTATGCTGCCGCTTTTATGGGAGTACACATCGCCGAAATTCTGGCCGCCGGCCACCGCGTACTGGTCGTCGGCGATCAGCACCTTCACGTGCCAGATGTCGTTGGCGCGGGATTCCTGCACCTCGAGCACCTCTATGCCGGCTTTCTTCATCAGTTCCACTACTTTCTTGCCGTGGCCGACCTTAACCTTCCTGTCCACCATAACTTTCACGTCCAGGCCCTCGGTCTTCTTGGCGATGAGCATCCGCGCGGCCTGGTAGCCGGTAGTGTCGTCGTAGAAGGCCCAGCTGGAGACCAGCAGGCTCTTCTTGGCGCTGCGGATCAGGGCGTCCTTGGTCTCGAAGGAGGCGGGGCCGTTGATCAGGAAGCGGGCCGAGTTATTGCCGGTAAAGCGGGCGCCGGTGGCCTGCTCGAACTCGCGGATGAAGCCCTCGTCGGTGAACAGCGAAGGCTGGCCGGCGGAGCGGGCGGGAAAGGCTTTGGACCTGGAGGCGGCCATCACGCGGTCGGAGATGGCTTCGAAAGCGGGGGTGTTGGTCCACGGGGCGTTGTCCGTGATCTGGGCGCCCAGCGCGTACCAGAGGGTGACCGCGGTGCCGGAGTAGGACACCGGCTCGGCGCCGGAGAATTCCTGGGGCACGCCTACCGGCTCGGCCTTGGGGTTCGGGATCGGGGAGGCTTTTACGGCGTCCACGTTGGCGCCGAAGGCCGCGGCGGAGCCGCTGTACCTTTCAAGGATGTCCGCCTGGCGGGCGTTCTGCGCGGCGGAGAAACCGGGGAGCATCACGCAGGAAACCAGTATGGAAAGGGCGAGCTTTTTGTTGGTCATGTCTATAGTATACGGCGCGGGCCGCCTTTTCGTAAGGGCCGTAAAGGCCCAAATGGCGCAAAAAAGGGCCCAGACAAATCTGGGCCCTTTGGGCTTAAAATAGTGCGCGGGGCCTATGTACCCGCGCGCGCCCGGGCGCTTAAACGCGCCCACGTCTTAATTATAATTATAAATATAATTAAGACCCTAATCTAAATCCAGCGGGTTAATAGGTTTAGAAGTATCTCCGGAATCTTCAATGCGTTTCTTTTCTTTCTCAAACTGCGCCTCTAGTTCTTTCTGTTTATCTTCCATGGACTTGCCCGCGTTTTTAAAATAATCGTCCAGCCGGCTCTTGTCGGCCTGGATCTTTTTCAGGGACTCGGCCATCAGGTCTCCCCCTTCCTTGACCTGCGGCTTGTCCCAGTGCTTGAGCACCTTGCCGCTGCGCCTGTCCACCTCAATGCGCGCCTTGCAGCACGGACAATCGATAAGAAAAGTTCCTTCGGACATAAGCCCTCCTATTTTACTCCCCAGATAGGGTGTTGTTGCGGCAGCAGCACAACATGCTTCAGCCGCGCCTCGGCCAGGCGGCAGGCTTCCCGCAGGAAAACGGCCGCCGGGGGCCGCACCCCGCGCCTGGCCGTAGCCGGCTGCAGAAAGAACGGCACGCCGTCGCACACCGAAGCAGCCAGCTTGACGGCCTTCTCCACGTCGGCCAGCCTGGTCTTCGACGTCAGCACCGTCTTGATAAAAGTTTTTTCCGGGGCCGCCGCCAGGAACTTCCTGTGCCCGGCCCAGCACGCCGCCTGCCCTGTGGCCGAAGGGAGTTTTATATCCATCGCGATCACGTCCACCAGGGGCGCCACCCCGGCCAGCTCGGCATAAAGCACGCCGTTGGTCTCCAGATGCAGCCGCAGGCCGGCCTTCTTAAGCAGCGGGGCCAGCGCCCGGAGGAAGCGCCACTGCAGCAGCGGCTCGCCGCCCGTCAGGGAAACGTCCCCCGCCTTTCTGCGGCGGGCGAGTTTTATCACAGCCGCCGCGGCGTCGCCGGGCGTCATTGCCGCGCAGGAAGCCGTCTCCAGCGCGGCGGGTTCGTCGCAGTAGCCGCAGCGCAGGTTGCAGCCGGCGAAGCGCAGGAAGACCTGCCGCTGGCCCATATAAAGACCCTCGCCCTGCAGCGAGCAGAAGATCTCGGCGACGGGGGCGGTGAGGTTTTTCATCGTGAAATAATTAAAGCGCGGGGTCCGCCAGGCCGGCGTCGGCGAAACCTTTGGCGCGCAGCTTGCAGGAGTCGCAATGGCCGCAGGGCTTTTTACCGCCGCTGTAGCAGGACCAGGTCAGCTCCAGCGGGGCCTTCAGCCTGGCGCCCAGTTTGGCTATGCCGGCCTTGCTCAGCGCTATGAGCGGCGTAAGGATCTTTATCTTCCTGCCGCCCGCGCCGCGGCGAGTGCCGAAGGCCGCGGCCTTCTCCAGCGCGCGGTAGAATTCCGGGCGGCAGTCCGGGTAGCCGGAATAGTCCACCACGTTGGGCCCCAGCACTATGGCGTCGGCGCCCACGGCGTCGGCCAGCGAGAACCCCACGGAGGCGAACACCAGGTTGCGGCCGGGCACATAGGTGGACGGGATGTCCCCGCTGCCTATCTTCGCCAGCTTCACGTCGGGCAGGCGCAGTTTTTTGTTCACCAGCGAGCAGGAGGCGAACCAGGGGAAATCCAGCTTTATCTCGTAGAGTTTCACGCCCAGGCGGCGGGCGATGGCCCTGGCGGCGGCGTTCTCGCGCGAGTGGCGCTGCCCGTAGTCGAAAGAAACTGCCAGGCACTCGTAGCCTTTCGCCAGCGCCCAGGAGAGGGCGGTGGTGGAATCCAGCCCCCCCGAAAAAAGAACCACGGCCTTCTTCTTCATACGGCGTTCTCCACCAGGCCGGCGCCGGCCTTGAACCTGATGCGCGGGACCGCCTTCATCCAGCCCTTCCTGAGCACCAGCTCCATGTCGCGCTTGCCGGTCTCCGGCCTGAAAGCCATGAAATCCAGCACGCGCCCGCTGGAGTGGATCTCGCCCAGGGCGTCGGGGAAGGCGTCGCGGCCCGCCAGCTCCTCCACCAGGGCGCGCGCGCAGATCATGTCCTCGACGTGCTTCATGTCGTAGAACAGGCAGGCGGGCACGATCAGCGTCGGCTTGGGGTTGGCCCGGCAGTAGGCGGCCAGCGCCGGGAAATTGGCGAAGCAGGCCACCAGCACCTCGTCGGCCAGCAGCAGCGAGGCCGCGGCGGGCGAGCCGGAATTGGTGACGGACAGGGCCGGCCTGGCCGGGTCGGAGGCGTAAAGGGCGGTGTACGGGGAATTGTCGTACTGTTCCACTCCTAGGTTTATTTCGGAGAACAGGTCCGCGTTCTTCACCAGACGCCGGGCGGACAGCGCCAAGGCTGGCGTCGGGTACACCCGCACGTCGCGGCGGCCGCTCTCCACGAGCGCGCAGATGGTGTTGGAGAACCGGAACAGGTCTATCACGATGCCGCGGCCGCGCCAGGTCCTGGCTTCGGCGGCGTCGAGCGCGATGGAAACTTTATTTTGCGGAAGGGGTAGAGACGTCGGCGACATATTTTATAGCGAGAGCGCTGAGAAAAAGCTCTCCCTCCTGGTAGACGCCCATCTGCGGGCCGGTAGGCACGGAATCCACGGTCATGATGACGGCGTCGGCGCCCATGGCGGCCGCGTCGCGGCGGGCCTGCTGCTTCAGGCGTTCCAGCTGCGCGGCGCCGGTTTCGGCGCTGACGCGCGGGCTGTGGAGGATGCCTATCCCGCCCCAGGGCCGCCTGGTCTGCTCGCGGGAACTAAAAACCTCCACCTCGCGCCAGTCGCGCGGGGAGAACCACGGGCCTACCTGTATGACGTCGAGCCTGGCGGAAGCGCAGGCCCCCAGCAGCAGCAGGGCGGCGACGAGGAGCCGCCGGGTCAAGGCTGGTCTACTCCCAGGTCGCGGCAGATCTTGCGTACGGTGAAATCGGCGATTTCGTTGTGGCGGGTCACCGGCACTTCCTTGTTGGAAACCGGGTTGAGGAAAACCGAGTACTTGCCGCCCTCGCGGTTGAGCACGCAGCCTTTGCTGATGAGATGTCTAACCAGATCCTTGCGTTTCATATATACCTCATTGCGGGCCGCGGGTAAAACAACGGCCCGTAGGGATATTTTAGCACTTCAGGGGGGCCCGGGGTAAGCCCCGGGGGAGCGTCAGTCCGCGCTGCGCGGCATGCGGTCCAGCAGTTTCCAGGTGGGCTTGCCCTTGCCCAGGACCAGCTGCACCAGGGAGATAGCCCCGTCGTCGGGGTTCTCGAAGACCAGGATGGAACGCCCGGCCTCCGTTATCACGCCCTTGCATTGGCCGTACGAGGACGGCAGGCCGCCTGGCACGGCGGTCTCTTCCTGCTCGCCGCCGAAGGCGCCGGTGGAATACCGCCCGCCCTCGTCGGGATCGGCGTCCGCCCTGGAGTCTATCATCACCACCGATTCCTCCGCGTCTTCCGCCGGTTTGGCGGGCTCGGCCTTGACGGCCTTCGGGGCCGCCGGCGTTTCCACCGCCGTAGTTTTCTTTGCGCCGGCCGCGGGCTTCTTTTCCGCCGGGACCTGGGCGCAGACCACGGAGCCGCAGACCGCGAGCAGCAGTATCGTTAAGCTTGTTTTCATATTCCCCTCCTACTGTCGCACCCCTCGCTTTCGCTCGGGGCGATTAACGCCGGGCCTTTAAAGGTGCCGGCCCGGTGCTCTACAAGGGGAACCTAAGGTTCCCCGTTTCATCGTCGTTCGGCCTTTCGCCTTTAGGCGACGGCCTCACTGAACCCCTCCTAAGAGGAGTCCTTTAAAACCTTTTGACGGCAACTTTGCCTGTTTTTATGCCGAGCAGGCGGCCGGCGAGCGAAGAAAACTTTTCCGGAGCGTCGCTGACGATGAACTCGGACCGGCCGCGCCGCGCGGGATTCAGCAGGCCGCGGGCCGCCAGTTCGGCCCTGGCGCCCAGCGCCGCCACCCGGGCAGAGTCCACTATTTTGGTGCCGGGCCCCATCACCCCGGCGATCACGCTTTTCAACAGCGGGTAATGGGTGCAGCCCAGGATCAGGGCGTCTATCTTCTTCTTGCGGAAAGGGGCCAGGTACTCGCGGGCCACCGCGGCGGCCAGGGGCTTGGCGCACCAGCCCTCCTCCACCAGCGGGACGAACAGCGGGCAGGCCTTCTCCGTTACGCGGGCCCCGGAACGGGCCGCGGCCAGCGCCCTGGAATAGGCCCGGCTTTTAACCGTGGCGGCGGTACCGATAACCAGGATACGCCCGCCGCGCGGGGCGGCCGCCAGCGCGGCTTCCACGCCGGGGACGATCACGCCCATCACCGGCACGGGCGAGGCGCGCTTCACCGCTTCCAGCGCCAGCGACGAGGCGGTATTGCAGGCCACCACCAGCAGCTTTATTTTTTTCTCGAAGAGGAATTGCGCAATCTCCCGGGAGAACGCCACCACGGCCTCCGGGGACTTGGTACCGTAAGGGACCCGCGCCGTGTCGCCGAAATAGATCAGGTTCTCCCCGGGCAGCAGCCGGCGGAGCTCCTTGAAGACCGTCAGCCCGCCCAGCCCCGAGTCGAAGATGCCTATCGGGCGCTGAGCAGGACGGGGACATACATTCCTAACTTCAGCCTTTTTCAATGGTTCAGTCTTTCTTCGCATAGAAGTTAGGAATGTGTGTCCCCAGTTATTTCCAGCCCTTCATCTCCGCATATTTCAGTATGCCCTTATGGACGGAGGCCGCGATCTTGGCGCGGACCTTCTTGTCGTTCATGTTCTTCTGGTCGTGGGAGTTGGTCATGAAACCCATTTCCACCAGGATGCCGGGGGAATAGGTCCCCCGCAGCACGTAGAAAGCGGCCTGCTTCACGCCGCGGTTGGCGAACGGCGTGCGCCGCTCCATCTCCGCGGTCACCAGGCCGGCCAGGCGGCTGCCTTCGTTGAGGTATTCGTTGCGGGCCATCGAATGCAGCAGCATCGCGGTAGGGTCGGACTGCACGGAGCCGTCCTCCAGCCCGACCACGGAGTTTTCGTAGTCGGCCACTTCGGCCGCCCAGGGGTCGGAAGCCTTCTCCGACATGAAATAGATCTCGAAGCCCTTCTCCCTGCGGTCGCGGGAAGCGTTGGCGTGGATGGAGATGAAGATATCGGCCTTGAAATTATTGGCTACGATAGAGCGGTCCGCCAGCGGGACGAACTCGTCCGCGCCCCGCGTCAGCAGCACGTCGAACATTTCCTCGCCCTTGAGCTGCTCGTAGAGCTCCTTGGCCACCAGGAGGTTAAGCTCCTTCTCCTTGTAGCCGAAAAGTTTTTTGCCGCCCGGGTCCTTGCCGCCGTGGCCGGCGTCGATAACTATCTTCTTGCGGCCGGAGGCCTCCACCGTCATCTTATCCGGGATGTTCGGGGCGGCCATCGTGGAAGCGGCCACCGCGGCGCTGGCCGCGGCCAGCTCGAACCCGCCGGAAGGAGCGATGATCCTGGCGTCTTCGGCGCCGGCGGCCGGAGAGAGGGCGCCTATGCCCTGCTGGATGCTGCTCTTAAGCTTGGACACGTCGAGCACCAGCCGGTCGGGGTCCGACAGCCGGAACACGTTGACGCTGCCGAAATTGTCGTCCGGGTTGATGACCAGGCGGGCCATCTTGTTCTCCTGGATCATGTCCACGTTGCGGACCACGCCGTCGCCGATGTTGAGCTTCTCCTCCCCGCCTATCACGCCGCCCATGATGGTGACCCTGTAGAGGTTGTTCTCTTTCTGCGAGGCCTGCCACTCCAGGGGCTCCTCCATGTAGACCACGATGCGGGTCTTGTCCTGGTAGGAGAAGAAATTCACCGAGGTGATGTTGACCTCGCGCTGCGCGGCCAGCGCGCCGGTATTCTGGTTGTAATCCAGCCGGAAGCCGAAGGCGTCGGCGAAATGCCTGGAGATGAAGAAGTCCAGCGCCAGGAAGGCTTTGCCGCCGCGCACGATGAGCGGGTTGGGGAACTCCTCCTTCTCGTCGTTGATCATCACCGAGTCGGACTTCATGAAGAAGACGACCTTGTTGCCCTTGATCTGCAGCAGCAGCTTGCCGGACACGGGGTACCAGTAGATCTTGCCGCCGATGAGCTTGGCGGCCTCCGCGGCGTTCAGGTAGGTCTTCCCGCTCAGGCTGTAGGTGTTGATCTTGCCGGAATAGACCCCGTTCTTCAGGTAGGTCACCTGGTCCACCCTGGCCTGCAGCGGCGCGGCCAGCGCCGCCAGCAGCAGGAATACCGATAAGCGTTTGAGCATATGAGGCCTCTCTAATTTATAGCAAACTTGGCTGCTACTCCAGCACGATCCGGTAGTCCTCCCAGGTCAGCTGGGGGTCGGCCGAGATCTTCACCGCGCGGTGCACGTTCTTCTCGATCATGGACAGCTTCTTCTTAAGCACCTCGGCCAGGATCGGATGCGTCACGATGCGCAGGTTGCCGCCGGGGCGGCCCATGGTGATATTGTGGATCTCGCGCTGGATCTTGATGCGGATGCTCTCGCTGGAGAGCACGCGGCCGCAGCCGTGGCATTCCGGGCATTCCTCGGTGAGCAGGCTCACCGTGCTGACGCGTTTGCGCTCGCGGGTCATCTCCACCAGGCCCAGGCGGGTGATCGGCAGGATGCGGATCTTGGCGCGGTCGCGGGAGACGGCCCCCTCGAGCGCCTGCACCACCTTGTGCCGGTTGGAAGCCTTCTTCATGTCTATGAAGTCGATGACGATGATGCCGCCGATGTTGCGCAGGCGCAGCTGGCGGGCCACCTCGCCCGCGGCCTCTATGTTGGTCGCGGTCACGGTCTCTTCCTGCGACTTGTTGCCGGTGAAACGGCCGGTGTTGACGTCTATCGCGCAGAGCGACTCCGCCTCCTGGATGATGATGGAGCCCCCGTTAGGGAGCGGCACCTTCACCCGGCGCAGTTCGTCTATGTCCTTCTCTATGTTGAAGGCCTTGAAGACCGGGGTCTTGCTGTCGTAGAACTTGATCTTGTCCTTGAGGTCCGGGGAGATCTTGGCGGCGAATTCCTGTACGTTATGGAAGTCGTCCTTGTTGTCGAGCATGTAGATCGTGGTGTCCTCGGAGAGGATGTCGCGCGCGACCTGCATGGTCATGTCCATGTCCTTGTGCAGCAGCGCCGGCGGGCGGGAGGTGTCGTAGCGGGCCTGGATGGTGTCCCACATCTTGAGCAGGTACTCCACCTCGCGTTTGAGCTCGGCCTCGCTGGCCCCCTCGGCCTCGGTGCGCACGATGCAGCCTTTTGTGCCCAGCATTTTAGAATCGGCGATCTTGCGCATGATCTCCGAGAGGCGCTTGCGCTCGGCGTCGTCCTCTATGCTCTTGGACACGCCCACGAAATCCTGGAACGGGGTCAGCACCAGGTAGCGCCCGGGCAGGGAGACGTCCATGGTCACCTTCATGCCCTTCGTGCTGATGGCGTCCTTGGTGACCTGCACCATCACTTCCTGGTCCTTCCGGAGCAGCTTGTCGATGGGCTCCTTCTGGTTGCCGAGCACGTCGGAAATGTAGATATAGGCGTTCTTGTCGAGGCCGATGTTCATGAACGCGCTCGAAATGCCGGGCAGCACGTTCTCGACGACGGCCTTGTAGATGTTGCCCACGATGTTGCCGGAGCTCCGGCGCTCCCAGAACAGCTCGCTGAGCTTGCCGTCCTCCAGGATCGCTATGCGCGTCTCCTCGAACGAGGTGTTCGCGAATATTTCCTTCTTAAACTTTGCGTTTGCCATATGCCTCTCCTTAAAACCTTTCTTTCTAGAATACTTCCAGCTTGCCGCTGGAGTCGAACCAGTAAAGCTCTTTCCTGACTATCCGCCTGAAAACCGGCTTCCCGCCGCACATCAGCTCCGCCACGGTCTCGGGTTTTACGTTCTTGCCCGGGACCAGCCGCAGCGTCTCCTTGAACAGCGAGGACGCCGCGTCAAAAGAGGCCGACAGCACCGGCGCGCGCGCGTCCAGCGTCTTGCGTTCCCCGGAAGGTTTGACCTTCTCCCAGTCCAGCCTTTTGAGCGCCATGAAGGCGTCTACCGCCTGCTGCCCGAAGGAGGCCGGGAACTCCCCCTCCAGAAAATATTCCGCCGCGTTCACCGCCGCCTCTATGGACGGGAAGAAAACCGGGATGCGGCGCGCCGAGACCAGGCGGAAATTAACGTCGTCGAGGCGGCGCAGGCTGTCGGCCGCCTCCTCCTCCCTGGCGAACTCCTCCAGGTAGAGGTCGGCGTACTCGCACAGGCTCTCGTGCCCCACCGAGACTGCCGGCCCGAAAGCCATCTTGGGGACGGCCGCCCCCCCCGCTTTGGCCGGCCAGAACTTCAGGCCGCAGGCGGCCGCGCGGGAGCGCAGCGCCTTTATCTGTTCCAGATGGCTCATCTCTTTCGCCGGGGCCAGCCGGGCGAACTTGAGCCTGATGCGTGACTTGGGGCCTTCGTTCATAGTTAAACCAGCGCGTACCTTCTCGCGTAGACCGACTCCGCTATGCCTATGGCCATCAGCGTGGCCACCAGGTTGGAGCCGCCGTAGGAAACCAGCGGCAGCGGCACGCCGGCCACCGGGGCGAGCCCCAGCAGCATGCCGAAATTTATGCAGAAATAGACCAGGAACATCGCGAAGATGCCGCAGTTGACCAGGTAGCCGAACCGGTCCCGCGCCAGGCGGGCCCCCTGCATGATCCGGCCCATCACCAGCACGTACAGCCCGGTGACCAGCAGCATCCCCCAGAAACCCATCTCTTCTCCGACTACCGCGAGGATGAAGTCGGTGTGCCGCTCGGGCACGAAACCGAGCCGCGACTGCGTGCCGGAAAAGACGCCGCGGCCCAGTATGCCGCCGGAGCCTATGGCGATGCGCGCCTGCAGCAGGTTGTAGCCGGCGCCGCGCGGGTCGGTTTCCGGGGAGAGGAACACCTCCAGCCGCTTCTGCTGGTAATCTTTCATCTGGTTCTTCACCATGACCCCGGAGAAGAACCCCAGGATCAGCACCAGCGCCGCGCCGGCGAAGTAGACGCCGGTGACGTTGGCGTAAAGCTTAACCGACAGCCGCCACAGAGCCCAGGCCCCGGCTGCGGTCAGCCCTACGAACGAGGCCGCGCTCCAGCCGGAATCGGAAAGGCGGAAGAAATAATCCACCAGCCCGTTGTCCAGCAGTTCCGGGTTCAGCGTTATCACGCTCCACAGCACCGGGAACAGGGCCGAGATGAAAGCGTAGCCCAGGATGATGGACAGGTGGAAGACGCTGGCGCCGGAGGCGAAGAGCATGATGAGCGCCACGGGGAAAGTGATCAGGATGGCGGAGAAGTCCGGCTGCTTGATGAGCAGCAGGAACACCGGCACGCACAGCGCGAAGGCGCCGAGCACGGTCTGCAGCTCCTTGATCTTGCCGATGCGCTTGTCCAGGAAATTGGCCAGCACCAGGATCAGCCCGACGCGGGCGAACTCCGAAGGCTGGATGGAAAAGAACGGCAGGCGGTACCACGAGCGGGCGCCCTTGTCCACCACCCCGAAGAGCAGCACCCCGGCGAGGAAGACCAGCAGGATGCCGTAGACCCATTTCCACTGGTCCTGGTAGATCTGGTAATTGAGGCTCCAGGCCGCGGCGAAGGCGAGCAGGCCCAGAGGGATGGCCATGAACTGCACGCGCACGATGCGGGCCTGGTTAGGCAGCACGGCCACGGAGGAGAGCACGGCGATGGTGCCGATGGCCAGCAGCAGCAGCACGCCCAGGAAGAGGACCCAGTCCATGCGGCTCTTCTTCAGCCCGCCCTGGGGCGTCAAGATCATATAAGCTCCCCCTGCGCGGTCACGGTGGAGACGGGCTGTTCCTGCGGGGCCTTTTTGGGGGAGAGGTCGGAGCGCAGCGCGGCCTCTATCACGGCCTTGGCTATCGGGGCGGCGGCCGAAGACCCGTGCTCTCCGTGTTCCACCAGTACGGCCACAGCTATCCTCGAGGGCTGGTCGCCCACCGTAGCGTAGGCGACGAACCAGGCGTGGTCCTTGCCCTGCGGGTTCTGGGCGGTGCCGGTCTTGCCGTAGATCTCGGCGCCCTGGATCTTGGCGGCCTGGCCGGTGCCTGCCGACACCACGCTGCGCAGGCCCTCGCGGATCAGCGCCCAGGTAGAAGTTTTGAGCTGCACGGAGCTTATCACCAGGGAACGGCCCCGGTAGAGAAACTGCCCGTCGCTGCGGACGATGCGGTCCACGTAGTAAGGTTTGTGAAAGATCCCGCCGTTGGCCACCGCGGCGATCTCTCCGGCGGCCTGCATCGGGGTCATCAGCGTCTCGCCCTGGCCTATGGCAAGGTTAAGCGTGTCGCCGATGAACCAGTAACTTTTCTTGGCGGCCCGGCCGCTGGGGCCGAACACGTTGCCGTTTTTTTCTTCTGGCAGGGCTATGCCGGAGGGCTGCCCCAGGCGGAAAGCCCTGGAGTACTTCTCTATGGCCAGCGCGCCCGCCCGCTGGCCCGTGTGGTAAAAGTAAACGTCGCAGGACTTGGCCAGGCCGTCTATGAACGAAACGTCGCCGTGCCCGCGCTTCTCCCAGCACTTGAACACGCGGCTGCCGGCGTCGTACCAGCCGGGGCAATGAAATTTTTCCGAAGGCGACACCCGGCCGGATTCCAGCAGGGCGGCGGCGGTGACGATCTTGAAGATGGACCCCGGCGGGTAGCTGCCCTGCAGCGCCACGTTGAACTCGGGCAGGATCTTGCCGGCGGGCAGGCCCTCCCGCTCCGAGCCGGAGAGGACGAACATGTTGGGATCGTAGTCCGGGGCCGAGGCGAAAGCTATCACCGCGCCGGTGCGCGGGTCCAGCGCCACCACCGCGCCCTTGCCGCTGCTGGACTTCGCGAGCCCTTCCTCGGCGGCGGCCTGCGCCTTTGAATCTATCGTCAGAAAAATATCCGCGCCGGGCACCCATTTGCGGCTCTCCAGCACGCGGTTGAGCTTGCCGCGGGAATCCACTTCCAGGTAGATCCCCCCGTCCTTGCCCTTCAGTTCCTTCTCGTACATCTTTTCGAGCCCGGCTTTGCCGATGCGCGAGTCCATGGAATAGTTCTTGTCCCTGGACAGCTCCGACCAGTCCTTTGAGTCCATCTTGCCGATGTAGCCGACGAGGTGGCTCAGGTAGGGTCCGAACGGGTAATAGCGCCGGGCCTCCACGATGATGTCTATGCCCGGATACACGGCCTTCAATTCGGAGAGGGAGAGCATTATCTTCGGCGGCAGGTTCTCGGCCAGGCGCACCGGCTTTTCCCTGGAGGCGGCGCGGTAGATAGCCTTGCGCAGGGGCTCGTACTCGGCGCCGAGCGGGCGCGCCAGGGCCCGGGCCATGCGGTCCAGTTCCGCGTTGGTCCTGGTCTGGCCGGGGAAATAGATGAGGCTGAAGGAGGGCTTGCTGGTGGCGATGGCCGTCTCGTCGGAAGAGAAGATGCGGCCGCGCGGGGAAGCCTGGGCGATGATCTGGGTGCGGTTCTTTTCGGCGATCTCGCGGTAGTGCCCGGCGTTAAGCACCTGCAGGTTCACCAGGCGCAGGATGAACAGGAGCGCCGCGCCGTAGGCCAGGATCCACAGCAGTTCCAGGCGCTCCTGCGGGATCTGGCGGTCTATCATAGTATCCCGGACCGCCGTTTAAACCAGTAGAAGACCTGGAACACCACCGGCACCGCCAGGGCGTTCAGGAAAGGTTCCACCAGGAAAATTTTAAGGCCGGAGGGGTTGATGCTGGCGAAGACCAGGCTCAGCCCCTGGTAAAAAAGAAGGCAGCCCCACGAGAGCGCGAGCGCCGCCACCAGCTGCGAGAAAGGGCTGGCCATGTCGAAGTGGCGCTTTATGACGTAGACCACGTAGCCCATCAGGGAATAGACCAGCGCCCAGCCGCCGAAAACCCCGGAGCCCAGCATGTCCGCGTAAAGCCCCAGCATGAAGCACCAGGCGATGCCTTTTACGGGGCCGGCCAGGATAGCCGCGCTCAGGGCGGCCGCGAAGATCAGGTTGGGCGCGAGCCCGAAGAACGAGAGGTTCTGCGTCCACCACCAGTAGAAACCGCCGGAGGCCAGGTAAAGAAGGGGTTCCAGGATCAGGCTCATTTAGCGGCCTCCTGAGGCCCGGCCAGTTCCCTGGGGAGGTTGCGGCGCAGCACGAAGACTTCTTCGAGCGTATTTACGTTCACCGCCGGGGCCACGTCGGCGGTGATAAAATTCATGAACGATTCCCGCGCGTAGACCTTGCGGACCTTGCCCACGTAGACGCCCGGCGGGAACAGCAGGCCGCCGGGGGCGGTGGTGATCTCCGCGCCCTCGGCCATCTCGGAATCTTCGGGCACGTAGTTCACCTTCAGCAGCCAGGTGCCCTTGCCCTCCACCAGCGCCTGCATGCCGGACGGCGCGATGGAGCAGACCGCGGAGGCCGCGCTGTTGGTCAGCAGCAGCACCTTGGAAAATTTAGGATACACCTCGAACACCCGGCCGGCCAGGCCCGCCCGGTCGTCCTGCATGCCGAGCACGGTGTCGTTGACGGCGATGCCGTGCTCCGAACCTTTGTCGATATAGAAAGACCCGTACCAGTCGGCGGGCGTCTTGTTGACTATCCTGGCCCAGGAGCCCGCCCAGGGCAGCATGCGCGACAGGCGCATCTCGCGGGCCAGCCGCTCGTTCTCCGAGGTCATGGCGGAAGATTCCTGCAGCTTCACCTCCAGCGCGCGGACCTTCTCCTTGAGCCCCCGGTTCTCCTGGTCGGTTTCCAGGAGGGCCACGAAGTTGGCGGGGACGTTGCGGACAAAATGGCCGTACTTGGCCCCGTAATGCAGGGACGGGTAAAGGCTGTAGCTCACGGCTATCCTGGCCGTGTGCGCAATTTTAGATGCGGGGAATATAAGGAAGATTACCGAAAGGGCGACAAAAAAGACTATCGCGTAATTAGCTGCGTCCTTTTCTCTGCTCATCGCCGTCCCTGTGGGACCCGCCTGAAACGCCTACCGCGCCTGCCGGGGGCAGGTCAGCGGTACGACTTCAGGAATTCGGGCCTCTGCTGGATCTTGTCAAGTTCTTCAAGATACTTACCGCAGCCCAAGGCGACACAGCTTAAAGGATCGGCGGCCCTGTGGACGGGCAGTTCAGTTTCCTGCCGGATGAGCTCGGGGAAGCCGCGGAGCAGCGACCCGCCTCCCGCCAGCACCATTCCGCGGTCCACCAGGTCCGAGGAAAGTTCCGGCGGCGTCTCTTCCAGCACCTGCTTGATCACGTCCACTATGAGCTGGACAGGCTCCATGAGGGCCTGCCTTATCTCTTCAGAAGTCACAAGAATCGTCTTGGGCAGCCCCTTGGCCTGGTCCCTGCCCTTAACCTCTATCGTCTTTTCTTCTTTTAAAGGGAAAACCGATCCGATCTGTATCTTAACCTCTTCCGCGGTAGTCTCGCCTATGACTAAATTGTGCTTGCGCCGGAAATACTGCACTATGCAGTCGTCCATCTCGTCGCCGGCCACGTCGAGGGACTTCGCCACCACCATGCCGCCCAGGGAGATGACCGCCACTTCCGTGGTGCCGCCGCCTATGTCGCAGATCATGCTCGCGTGCGGCTCCGAAACCGGCAGGTCCGAGCCTATGGCGGCCGCCATCGGCTCCTCTATCAGGGCCACTTCGCGCGCGCCGGCCTGCTCGGCCGATTCCTGCACCGCGCGCTTCTCCACTTCGGTGATGCCCGAAGGGATGCCTATCACTATGCGGGGGTGCAGCAGGCTGCGCCTGTTGTGCACCTTGCGGATGAAATACTTGATCATTTCCTGCGTGACTTCGAAGTCGGCGATGACCCCGTTGCGCAGCGGCCTGACGGCCGTGATGTTCGACGGGGTGCGGCCCAGCATCAGCTTGGCCTCCGCGCCCACCGCCAGCACCTTCCGCCTGTTCTTGTCTATGGCGACCACGGACGGCTCGCGCAGCACGATCCCCTTGCCTTTAACGTAGACAAGGGTGTTCGCGGTGCCGAGGTCTATTCCGATATCGTTCGAGAACAGGCTGAAGAAATAGTCGAACATTCCCATTGGATCCTATTTTAGACCAGCTTTACGAGGGCCGTTTCAGTCGCGTCGCCGCGGCGGGCGCCGAGCTTCAGGATGCGGGTGAAGCCGCCGTTGCGCTCTTTATAGCGGGGGGCGAGGACGTCGAACACCTTGTGGTAGACGGCCTTGTCCTTGATGACGCGGCGAACTTCCACCCAGCGGTTGTTCTTGGCGTCGGCGATCACGCGCTCGGCCACCTTCACCAGCTCCTTCGCCTTCGGGAGGGTGGTCTCCACCTTCTCGTGCAGCAGCAGGCTGGTCGCCATGTTGGAGAACATCGCGCGGCGGTGAGAGCCGGTCCTGGAAAGTTTCCTTGCGCCTAAGTTTCTTATCATAGCTGTTTCCTTGGAAAATAATTAGTCTATCTTCATCCCGAGGTCGAGACCCATTTCCTTGAGCTTCTCTTTGATCTCGTCCAGGGATTTCTGCCCGAAATTCTTCACGGCCAGCAGGTCGTCTTCGGACTTGCGGACCAGTTCGCCTATCGTGCGGATGCCGGCCACTTTCAGGCAGTTGGAGGCGCGGGAGGAGAGTTCTATCATCTCCACGCCCTGCTCCAGCTTGCCGGCCATCTCGCCGGCGGGCTCGGATTTGGCGGCCTCGGCCTTCAGGGGCTCTTTGGCGGCTTCTTCGGCCGGCAGGAACGGGGTGATCGAGCGGCGCAGCAGCGCGGCGGTGTTCTTAACCGCGTCGTCGGGGCTCAGCGTCCCGTCGGTCCAGACCTCGAGCACGAGCTTGTCGTAGTCGGTGCGCTGGCCCACGCGGGCGTTCTCCACGGTGTAGTGGACTTTCTGGATAGGGGAGAAGATGGCGTCCATCGGGATGAACTCCATCGGCAGGTTCACGCGGGCGCGGATCTCTTCGGAGGTCAGGTAACCCGAGCCGCGGGCGATCTCAAGTTCCACTTCGAACTCGGCGCCGCTCTCGACGTGGGCTATCACGAGGTCCTTATTGATGATCTCGACGTTGGCGTTCTCCTTTATGTCGGAGGCCTTCACTTCTTTTTTGCCCTTCAGGGAGATCATGACGGTCTCGGGGCCCTCGCCCTTGAGGCGCACGCGCAGCTTCTTGAGGTTCAGCACGATGTTGACCACGTCTTCCTGCACGCCGTTGATGGCGGCATATTCGTGCCTGGCGCCCTTGATGCGCACGGCCACCACGGCCGCGCCCTCGATGCTCGAGAGCAGGATGCGGCGCAGCGAGTTGCCTATCGTGTGGCCGTAGCCTTTTTCGTAGGGCTCAGCGGTGAACTTCGCGTAATTGTCCGTCTTCGACTTGTCGTCGATGTTAAGACCTTCGGGAATAACCAGCTGTTTTGAGAAAGTAGCCATTAAGAACCTCGTTTACTTGGAATAGAATTCGACGATGAGCTGCTCGTCGGCGTTGATGCTGGACTCGGCGCGGTCGGGCCAGCGCACGAGCTTGCCGGTCTTCGTGCCGGAATCCCAGGCCAGGAAGCTGGGGCGCTGGGTGGTCTTCTCGGCGTGCTCCATGCCCTGCTTCACCAGCGGGGTCTCGGCGGTCTTCGCGTTCATCGTCACCTCGTCGCCGGGCTTGAGCATGGCGGACGGGATGGAGAGGATGCGGCCGTTCACCTTCACGTGGCCGTGGTTGACCAGCTGGCGGGCGGCTTTGAGCGACACCGCGAAGCCGAGGCGGCGCGTAATGTTGTCGAGGCGCACTTCCAGGAAGCGCAGCAGCGCCGCGCCGGTCTGGCCCTTGTCCTTGGAGGCTTTGGTGAAGAAGCGCTTGAACTGCGCCTCGGTCACCTGGGCCGTCAGGCGGGCGATCTGCTTTTCGCGCAGATGTTTGCCGTAGTCGGATATCTTGTTGGGGCGCTTGCCGCCGCCAAAACGCTTTTCCTTTTCAGCGCGCTGGGCTTTGTCCACCTGGCAGTTGGTGTGGCACTTGGTTCCCTTGAGGAACAGTTTCTGGCTCACTTTCGTGCATTTCTTGCAGCTGGGTCCGGTATATCTCGACATTGTAAAAGTCTCCTTCGTTCTCTCTGGTGTTAGACGCGGCGGGCTTTAGGGGGCCTGCAGCCGTTGTGCGGGATCGGGGTGACGTCCTTGATGGACACCACGTGTATGCCGCTCTGCGCTACCGCGCGGATGGCGGTCTCGCGGCCGGGGCCGGGGCCGTTGACAAAAACCATGGCCTGCCGGACGCCGTATTCGGCCGCCTTCGCGGCGGCCTTGGCGGCGGTGATCTGGGCGGCGAAGGGGGTGCCCTTCTTGGTGCCGCGGAAACCGTTGCCGCCCGAGGTGGACCAGGCGATGACGCCGCCCTTCTCGTCGGTAAAGGTCACGATCGTGTTGTTGAAGGAGCAGTTCACGTACACGCGGGCGAAAGCCACGGTGCGCACGCGGCGCCGGGGGGCCGCCTTCTGCTCGGGTTTCTTGGCCCCGTCCTGGGGCTGCTGGGTTTTATTTTCTTCTGCCATATTAAATCATCCTCCGTAGTTTTTCCCCTCCGCCGTGGCGGAGGGGCTGCGCCTTACGCCTTCGGCGCGGCGGCGGCTGCCTTCGAGGAGGCGCCGACGGTCCGTCTGCGGCCTCTGCGGGTGCGCCCGTTGGTGCGGGTGCGCTGCCCGCGGACGGGCAGGTTCCGGCGGTGCCGGTAGCCGCGGTAGCTGTTGATCTCGACGTACCGCTTCAGGTTGGCGGTGATCTCCCTGCGGAGCTCGCCCTCCACCTTGTACTCTTTCTGGATGGTGGTGTTGATGAGACCGATCTGGTCTTCGGTCAGGTCCTTCACCCGGGTATCGGGGCTGACCTGGTTCACGAGGCCGGCCAGGATCTTCTTGGCCATCGGGCGCCCTATGCCGTAAACATAGGCTAAAGCGATGCTGATTTTTTTGTCTCTCGGTAAGTCCACACCTGCTATACGTGCCATACTTTCTCCTTGGGATTCTGCTGTAATCGGTTACCAGGGCTGTCGCCGCCAGTCACCAGCCGGGGTTTAGCCCTGGCGCTGCTTGTGGCGGGGGTCGTCGCAAATTACACGGACAACGCCCTTGCGCTTGACGATCTTGCACTTTACGCAAATTTTTTTAACGCTCGCTCTGACTTTCATTGAAGCACCTCTTGCTGGTAGCCTGCCGTCGGGGGACGACCGGTTTATTTTTCCCTGTACACTATCCGGCCCTTGCTCAGGTCATAAGGCGAAAGTTCCATCTTCACCTTGTCGCCCGGGAGTATCTTTATGTGATGAATGCGCATCTTGCCGGAGATGATGCCCAGTATCGTCTTGCCCGGGGCTATTTCTACTTTAAAAGTGGCGTTCGGAAGGGACTCTTTTACTATCCCTTCGATCTCTATTTTTTCGCTGTTTTCTGACATATTTATTATATTATACAAAATTATCTAGCAGCACGAACTCAGTATATCGCAGCCGTCCTCCGTGACGGCCACCGTGTGTTCATAGTGGGCGGAGAGGCTGCCATCCGCGGAAACCGCGGTCCAGCCGTCGTTCTTCACTATCACGTCCGCCTTGCCCAGGCACAGCATCGGCTCTATCGCCAGGGTCATGCCCGCCTTCAGGAGCGGCCCGGTGCCGGGGCGCCCGAAGTTCGGGATGGAGGGTTCCTCGTGCAGGCGCCGGCCTATGCCGTGCCCCGTGAACTCCCGCACCACCGACATTCCGTTCTCTACGGCGTATTTTTCCACGGCGTGGGAAACGTCCCCCAGCCTGGCTCCCGCTTTTACGGCCGAGAGCGCCTTTTCCAGCGAAACCCGCGTCACGTCCATCAGCCGCTTCGCCGGCGCCGAGATCTCCCCGGCGGCCACGGTGACGGCGGCGTCGCCGTAAAAACCTTCGCAGACCGCGCCCATGTCCAGGCTTACGATGTCGCCTTCCCGCACCACCCGCTTCGGGCTGGGTATCCCGTGCACGATCTCTTCGTTGATGGAAACGCAGAGCGTTGCCGGGTATCCCCGGTAACCGAGGAAGGCCGGAACAGCGCCGAGTTCCCTCACGCGCTGCTCCGCAAATTTATCAAGTTCCGCCGTGGTGATCCCGGGCCTGACCCGGGACTTGAGCTGCTCCAGCACCTCGGCGACTACGCGCGAAGCCCTGCGCATGCTCTCTATTTCCGCGGCGGTCTTTATCTCTATCACGGCTTGGCGTGCAGCAGCGTCAGCACGTCCTTCGTAACGGCGTCCGGAGTCTTTCCCCCGTCGGCCTCCACGAAATTGCCGGCGGACCGGTAATAGGCCAGCAGCGGCTCGGTCTGGTCCTTGTAAACCTGTATGCGCCGGGCGATCACCTCGGTCTTGTCGTCCTCGCGCGTCATCAGCGGCTTGGCGCAGGCGTCGCAGACGCCCTCTTTGGCCGGCGGGCTGGAGATGACGTTGTAGATCTTGCCGCAGCCGGTGCAGGTGCGCCGGGAACCCAGGCGGGCCATCACCACGGCCTCGGCCACGTTGAGGAACACCACGGAATCTATTTCCTGCCCGCGCGTTCCGAACCAGGCGTCCAGCGCCTCGGCCTGGGCCACGGTGCGCGGGAAGCCGTCGAACAGCAGGCCGCGCGTCTCGGCGCCCAAACGGACCTTCAGCATGTCCATCACCAGGCGGTCCGGCACCAGGCGGCCGCCGGCCATGTAGGACGAGGCCTCCAGGCCCAGCGCGGTCTTCCTGGCCATCTCGTCGCGGAGGATATCCCCGGTGGAGACGTGGACCAGGTCGAGCGATTTAGAAAGATCTTTAGCGAGGGTACCCTTTCCGGAACCGGGATACCCCAAAAGAATGATGTTCATAAGCGATCACGTAGCGCGCAGCCCAGCGGGCTCCGCGGCCGCGCACGGCGGCTTTAAGACCCGACGTTAAACCAGCGGCCCTTGATCTTGGAGTTCTTGTAGAACCCCTCGTAGTTGCGCATCACGAGATGCGCCTCGGTCTGGGCTATGGTGTCGAGCGCCACGCCCACGACGATCAGCAGCGAGGTGCCGCCGAAGTAGAACGGGACGTTGAACTTGGCCCGCAGGTAGTCGGGCAGCACCGCTATGGCGGAGACGAACAGCGCGCCGCCGAGCGTGATGCGGTTAAGCACCCACTCGATGTGGTTGGCCGTCGGCTCGCCCGGGCGTATGCCGGGGATGAAACCGCCCCACTTCTTCATATTCTCGGCCAGGTCCTTGGGGTTGATGCTTACGGAATTGTAGAAGTAGCAGAAGAAGATGATCAGCGCCACGTAGACAAGCTGGTAAATGATGCTGGTGTGGTTCATCAGCGACATCAGCTTCTGCGCCCAGGGAGCGTTAGGGTTGAAGGAACCTATCGTATAGGGCACGGAGAGCAGCGACACCGCGAAGATAACCGCGATAACGCCGCTCTGGTCCACCTTCAGCGGCAGGAACGTGGAGGCGCCGCCCATCATCTTGCGGCCCACCATGCGCTGGGCGTACTGCACCGGGATCTTGCGCTGGGCGGTCTCCACCCAGATAACGAAGCCGATGATCGCCAGCACCATCGCGAGGATCAGGATGCCGGAGATCAGGCTGATTTCGTCCACGCGGATCAGCTCTATCATGCCCATCACGGCCGAGGGGAGCGCCCCCACGATGCCGGCGAAGATGATCAGCGAAATGCCGTTGCCGATACCCCGCTCGGTGATCTGCTCGCCCAGCCACATCACGAAGATGGTGCCGGTGACCAGGGTCAGCACGGTGACGAAATAGAAGCCGAATGTCGGGTTGGTGACGATGGCCGGGCCGCTGGTATCCATCCGGGTCAGCGCCATGGTGAGGCCCAGCGACTGGAAGGCCGCCAGGAACAGCGTGAACACGCGGGTGAACTGGGTGATCTTCTTGCGGCCGGATTCGCCTTCTTTCTGGAGGCGGTCCAGCACGGGGAAGATATGGGCTCCCTGCACCAGGCTCATGATGATGGACGCGTTGATGTAAGGCATCACGCCCATGGAGAAGATAGAGAACCGGCCGAGGGCGCCGCCCGAGAAGATGTCCAGGAAACCCAGCAGCGAGCCTTTCTGCGACTCGAACAGAGCCTGCAGGGCCGCGGTGTTGATGCCGGGTATCGGGATGGAGGCGCCGAGCCGGTACACGGCCAGCGCCCCGAGGACGAAGAATATCCGTTTCTTAAGATCCTGTATCTTAAAAATGTCGGTGATTTGCTGCATTATTTTTTGCCCGTTTTAGCTTTTTTCTTGGCTTCGGCCTGCGCTATCACCGCGGCGGCCTTGGCGGCCTTCGCTCCGACGAGCTCTTCGATCTTGCCGCCGGCCTTCTCGATCTTTTCCTTCGCGGAAGCGGAGAAGCCGTGGGCTTTCACGGTCAGGGCTTTCGTCAGTTCGCCGTCGCCGAGGATCTTTATCAGGGTGACGTGCTTGACCAGGCGGGCTTTGACCAGGGAATCCGGGGTCACTTCCGCGCCGGCTTTAAAACATTTCTCGAGCGAGGAGATGTTGACCCACTCGTACTTGGTGCGGAAGCGCACGTTGCTGAAGCCGCTCTTGGGGATGCGCCGCAGCAGCGGGATCTGGCCGCCCTCGAAACCGTCCGGCTTGGCGCCGCCCGAGGTGGCGTTCTGGCCCTTCTGGCCGCGGGTAGAGGTCTGGCCGTGGCCGGAACCCTGGCCGGTGCCGAGGCGCTTGCGCTTGTGGATAGAACCCCACTTGGGTTTGAGATTGTTCAGTGAGACCATAGTTTTTCTCCTGTGTCCTAAGAATCTGTCCTGACCTGCGGCGTTATTCCTTGCCGCGGATCTTGTTGACTTCTTCCCTGCTCTTGAGCCGCTTGAGGGCGTCGAGCGTGGCGTAAACCGTATTGAAGGCGTTGCGGGTGCCGAGGTTCTTGGTGAGGATGTTCTTCACACCGGCAGCTTCGAGCACGGCGCGGACGCCGCCGCCGGCGATAAGGCCGGTGCCGTCCACGGCGGGCTTCATCCAGACCTTGCCGGCGCCGAAATGGCCTTCCACTTCGTGCGGGATGGTGGTTTTCTCCAGCGGGAACTGGAACATGTCCTTGCGGGCGCCGGCGGTGCCTTTCTGTATGGCCCCCTGCACCTCGTTGGACTTGCCCAGGCCTACGCCGACCTTGCCGTTGCTGTCGCCCACGACGACGAGGGCGTTGAAGGAGAAGCGCTTGCCGCCCTTGACGACCTTGGTAACGCGGTTGATCACCACGGTCACGACTTTCTCTTCCTTGGCGCCGGTCAGGTCGAGTTCCATCGAATCGCCGGGGGTCTTGCCCTGGGCGCTGAGTTCTTTGCTGGTCTTAAGCTGTTTCTGGTTTCTGAGCATTTTGTGGCGTCTCCCTTAGAATTTCAGTCCGGCTTCGCGGGCCGCGTCGGCCAGGGCCTTGATGCGGCCGTGGTATATCCTGCCGCCGCGGTCGAAGCAGACCTCGGTCACGCCCTTGGCGACGGCGCGCTTGGCGAGCAGGGCCCCGACCACTTTGGCGGAGGCGATGCTTTTGCCGGACTTCAGCTTGCCCTTCAGTTCCTTGTCGCAGCTCGAGGCGGCGGCGAGGGTGGCGCCCTTCAGGTCGTCGACGACCTGGGCGTAGAGGTGTTTGGCGCCCCGGTAGACGCTCAGGCGCGGCCTTTTGATGCCGTTATCGAACAGCCTGTTGCGGGAGCGGACCTTGCGGAATTCGTAGCGTTCCTGTTTGCTTATCATAGTGTATCCTGTTTTCCTGTATTTTATGCTGCGCCGTTACTTCTTGGCGGCGCCGCCGCTGGTCGCGCCGGCTCCGGCAGCCGTCTTACCGGCCTTGCGGATAATGTGTTCGCCCTGGTACTTTATGCCCGTGCCCTTATAAGGCTCGGGGCGCTTGATCCGCTTGATCTGGGCGGCCAGGTTGCCCACCACTTCGCGGTCTATACCCTTTATGGTAAGGACCACCTGCTTGGGGTCGAAGGACATCTTTATGCCCTGCGGTATGTCCACCAGCACGGGGTGCGAGAAGCCAAGCTGCATGGAGACGCGGTTGCCTTCCACGGCGCCCTTGAAACCGACGCCGCTGATCTCCAGCACCTTTTCGAATTCTTTGACCACGCCGGTCACCATGTTGTTGATGCGGGCGCGGCACGTGCCGAACAGCGCGCCCTTGTCGGTGGCGCCGGGGGCGATGCTGACGTTGATGACGGCGCCGGCCACGGCGGCGTCTATGCCGTCGGGCAGGTGGTAGGAGAGCTTCCCCAGCGGGCCTTCCACGTGGACGGTCCGGCCGTCGACGCGGGCTTTCACCTTGTCAGGCATATTGATAGGCATTTTTCCAATTCGGCTCATGTTTTTTACCTCTTAAATAGCTTGTTTTACCACACCTGGCAGAGCACTTCGCCGCCAAGCCGCTGCTTCTTGGCGTCGGCGTCGGTCAGCAGCCCCTTGGAGGTGGACACGATGGTCACGCCGAAGGCGGCCCGCACCTTGGGCATTTCGTCGTGGCTGCGGTAAACGCGCAGGCCCGGCTTGGATACGCGGCGGATGCCGTTTATCACCGGCTGCTTGTCCAGCGTGTACTTCAGCGTGATGCGGATCACGCCGCGCCGGTCGATGGTCTTGTCCAGCTTGGGATCAAGCACCTTGAAATTCGAGACAAAGCCCTCGTCCTTGAGGAGCTTCACCAGGCCGGCCTTGATGCCGGAGAAGGGCACGTCCACCCGTTCTTTTTTCTTGGTTGTGGCGTTCTTTATCGCGCACAGCATGTTAGATATAGGGTCCATTCTTTTCTCTCCTTGCTCTCTAAAACTTTATCGCAGCGGTTACCAGCTGGACTTCTTCAGGCCCGGGATCAGACCCTCGTGGGCCATCTTCCTCAGGCAGATCCTGCAGAGACCGAAGTCCCGGTAGTAGCCGCGCGGTCTGCCGCAAATCTGGCAGCGGTTGCGGAAGCGCGTGGAGAACTTCTGGGGTTTGCGCATCTTCGCCATCCAAGCGTATGTAGCCATTTCTTTCTCCTGTTAACTTTAGAATCTTTACTTGCTCGCCTGCTTGACTTCGGGCTTCTTGAACGGCATGCCCATATATTCCAGCAGGGCCTTGCCCTTTTTGTCGTCGCCGGCGGTGGTCACGAACGTGATGTTCATGCCGCGGGCTTTAGGAGATTTCTCCATGTTGACCTCGGGGAAAATGTGGTGTTCCTTGAGGCCGATGTTCAGGTTGCCGCGCCCGTCGAAGAACCGGGGGTCGACGCCCTGGAAGTCGCGGATGCGGGGCACCGAGATGGAGACGAACCTGTCGAAGAACTCGTACATCCGGATGCCGCGCAGCGTCACGCGCACGGCGATCGGCATGCCCTCGCGCAGCTTGAAGTTCGAAATGGACTTCTTGGCCTTGCGCACCTGGGGGTTCTGGCCGGAGATGACCGTAAGGTCTTCCTTGGCCAGGTCGAGCGCCTGGATGTTTTCCTTGGCCTCGGACACGCCGATGTTGATGACGATCTTGGTCATCTTCGGGGCGGCCATCGGGGAGGTCAGGTTAAAATCCTTCATCAGCGCCGGCTGCACGGTGGTCCGGTACAGGTCGCTCATGCGCACTTTGTAGCCTTTCGGCAGCTGCGCCACGGGGCCCTTGCGGGCCTCGGTCACCTGCACTTTCTGTTGCTGGTGCTCTTTCTTGTTGGCAGCCTTGTGCTGCTCTTTCGTGTTCTCTTTCGGGGTTTCCTTCGCCATTTAAATTACCTCTTTAAACTATGACTTCGCCGCATTTTTTGCAGGCGCGCATCTTCTCGCCGCCCTGGACGGTCACCTTCACGCGGGCCGGCTTGCCGCACTTGGGGCACACCAGCTGCACGTTGGAGATATCCATGGGGGCTTCCACCTTGTGAATGCCGCCGGGCTTGGCCTTGGTGGTCTTCTTGTGCTTGGAGACGATGTTGATCCCCATCACCACGACCTTGCGGTCGGTGGGGATGATCTCCTTGATCTCGCCTTTCTTGCCCTTGTCCTTGCCGGCGAGCACTATAATCGTGTCTTTTTTCTTTAGTTTCAGCATAATTTCCGCCTTATTAAATTACTTCGGGAGCGAGCGAAACGATCTTGAGGAAGTTCTTGCCGCGCAGTTCGCGGGCCACCGGGCCGAACACGCGCGTACCCTTGGGTTCGCCGTTGTCGTCTATCACGCAGACGGCGTTGTCGTCGAAGCGGATGTAGGAGCCGTCGGGGCGGCGCACTTCCTTGGCCACGCGCACCACCACGGCTTTCACCACGTCGCCCTTCTTGATGGCGCCGTGCGGGATGGCGTCGCGCACCGAGGCGACGATGGTGTCGCCGAGGAAGGCGTACTTGCGGTAGCTGCCGCCGTTGACGTGAAAGCACTGCAGCTTGCGGGCGCCGGAATTGTCGGCGACGTTAAGTATGGTTCTGAGCTGTATCATGTTCTTTCTCCGTTATTGCGGGCCGTTACTTTGAGGCCTTCTCGACTATGCGGCTGATGCGCCAGCGCTTCATCGCTGACAGGGGGCGGGTGCTGACTATCTCCACCAGGTCCCCGCTCTTGGATTCGTTGGCCTCGTCGTGCGCGTAGAACTTGCGGTGGCGCCGGAGGGTCTTGCTGTAGACCTTGTGGCTGATCACGTGGTCCACGCTGATCACGCGGGTCTTGGTCATCTTGTCGGAGACGACCACGCCGCGCAGCACTTTGCGCTTGGACCTGGACTCGGTTTTCTCGGTATTTTCGGTCATTTTTTAGCCTCGGCGGTCTTGGATTTGGCGAGCTCGCGCTGTCTGAGCCAGGTGTTGATCATGGCTATCTTGCGGCGGGCGGTGCGCAGAATCAGGGGGTTCTCCACCGGCGCGGTGGTGCGCTTGAAGTTGATCTGGAAGATCTGCTTCTTCAGGTCAGACGCCTGGGTCCTGAGCTCGGCGTCGGACATGTTGCTGAGCGTTTCCTTTTCTTTTCTTTTCATAAATCAGCGGCTCCTTGCTTAATTCTCGCGGCTTATAAACTTGGTCTTTATCGGCAGCTTGTGGCTGGCGCGGGTGAAAGCTTCCTTGGCGGTCGCGAGGTCCAGGCCTTCCACTTCGAACATAATGCGGCCCGGCCTCACTACGGCGACCCAGAATTCCGGGGCGCCCTTACCCTTACCCATGCGGGTTTCGGCGGGGTGCTTGGTTATGGCCTTGTCGGGGAAGATGCGGACCCAGATCTTGCCTTTCTTGCGGAGGTAGCGGACGATGGTCACGCGGCAGGCCTCTATCTGGCGGGCGGTGATCCAGCGGGGCTCCATGGCCTTCAGGCCGTATTCACCGAAAGCCAGCGTGAAGCCGCGCTTGGCCGGGCCCTTTATGCGGGCCGCGGTGTGCGTCTTGCGGTACTTTACTCTCTTAGGCATCAACATAATAATCGCTCCTTAAAAGAAGGCCGTCTGTTGGGCATAGCCCCTGAAACGGCACTGACACTGTCTTGGCTCAGGCGCTGGGGTTTGCGTCCCTGCGGGCGGCGGCGGACTCGTCCATCACCGGTATCTCGCTCGGGTTTTCGGCTTCCATCTTGACCAGCTGCTCGCGCAGCTCGCGGGGGGTCTTCGCGAAGAACAGCTTTTTGAAGATCCAAACCTTTATGCCGATCTTGCCCATCGAGGTGTGCGCCTCGGTTAAGCCGTAATCGATGTCGGCGGAGATGGTCTGCAGCGGCACGCGGCCGAGGCGGAACCACTCGCGGCGGGCGATCTCGGCGCCGCCGAGGCGGCCGGAGGCCATGACCTTTATGCCGAGGGCGCCCGAGCCCATCGTGCGCTCCATGGCGCGCTTGATGGCGCGCTTGAAGGAGATGCGCTTCTCGAGCTGCTGCGCCACGCTCTGGCCGACCAGGCGGGGGTCAAGCTCGGGGATCTTGATCTCGGAAACGTTGATGAAAACCTTGCGCTTCGTGAGGCGCTCCACGTCTTTCTTGAGGTTCTCGATGTCGGCGCCCTTGCGGCCGATCACCACGCCGGGGCGGGCGGTATGGATAGTCACCTTCAGGTAGGCGCCGGCGCGTTCGATGTCCACCCAGCTGACGGAGGCCATCGCGAACCGCTCGGTCACCATGAGCCTGATCTCGAAATCTTCACGGATCAGTTCCGGCATCTTCTTGGGGGAGAACCAGCGGGAGCGCCAGTCCTGGATGTAGCCGAGCCTTAAGCCGCGGGGATGAATTTTTTGACCCATATTATTTCCGCTCCTTGGTGTCGGACACTGCCACGTGGATGTGGCACATCTTGCGCTTGAACGGCATCGCGCGGCCCTGGGGGCCGGGCTGCACGCGGCGCAGGAACTTCATCGGGCCCTGGTCGGCGAAACACTCGACGACCCAGACCTGCTTGAGGTCCAGCTTCTTGCCGAGCTTGACCGACAGGTTGGCGCCCGCGGACTGGATAGCCTTGCCGACGATGTCGGTGGCTATGCGGGGCACGGAGGCCAGGATGTACTGGGCCTCCCAAAGGGACTTACCCCTGACCGCGTCCAACAGCTGGGCAACCTTGCGGCGGCCGAAGCGCTGATATTTGAGATCGCATTTAGCTTCCATAAATTTCTCCGTTCAGTTTAACTTTGGATCCGTCACCCTCTTAGGTGAGGTCCGTAGCTTCCTTGGTATGCGACTGGCCGTGGCCCTTGAAGAGCCGCGGGAAAGAGAACTCGCCGAGCTTGTGGCCGACCATGCGCTCGGTGCAGAACACCGGCAGGAACTTGCGGCCGTTGTGCACCAGCAGGGTCTGCCCGACGAATTCGGGCGTTATGGTGCAGGCGCGGGCCCAGGTCTTGATCTGGACTTTAGCGCCGCTCTGCGCGGCGGCCTGTACCTTGGCCAGAAGTTTCTGGTCTACGAAAGGGCCTTTTTTAGAAGATCTGCTCATTTATATTCCTCCGTATCGTCAGGCGTTGGTCGACTTGCGCCTGTCCTGCACTATCATCCAGCCCCAGATCTTGGATTTGGTCCTGGTCTTGAAGCCCTTGGAAGGCTGGTTCCACGGCGAGCGCGGAACGTTGTTGCCCTTAGAGTGGCCGCGGCCGCCGCCGAGCGGGTGGTCGCAGGCGTTCATCGCGGCGCCGCGCACGGTCGGCTTCACGCCGATGTGGCGCTGGCGGCCGGCTTTGCCGAGGGTGATCGTGTTGTGCTCGATGTTGCCTACCTGGCCGATGGTGGCCATGCAGTTCTTGAGCACTTTGCGGATTTCGCCGGACGGCATCTTGACGAGGGCGTAGTCGCCCTCCTTGGCCATCAGCTGCGCCTGGGTGCCGGCGGCGCGCACGAACTGGGCGCCCTTGCCGGGGATCATTTCGATGGCGTGGATGAAGGTACCGTCGGGGATATTGGCCATCGGGAGGGCGTTGCCGAGCCTGATCTCGGACTTCGGGCCGCTCACCACGGAGGCGCCGACGCCCAGGCCCAGGGGGGCCGGGATGTAGCGCTTGTCGCCGTCCGCGTAAACGAGGAGGGCGATGCGGGCGTTCCTGTTGGGGTCGTACTCTATGGCCGACACCTTGGCGGGCACGCCGTACTTCTCGCGCTTGAAATCTATGATGCGGTAGCGCCGGCGGTGGCCGCCGCCGTGGTGGCGGACCATGACCATGCCGGTGTTATTGCGGCCGCCGTGCTTGCGCATGCCGGTCGTCAGGTGCTTCTCGGGGTCCAGCTTGGTGATCTCCGAGAAATCGGCGATCTGCATGGTGCGCCGCGAGGGGGTGTAGGGTCTGTATGATTTTATAGGCATAGTTCTTTCCTGTTTATCGCCTTATTTCGGCAGGTCGGTCATGTCTATCTTCTGACCGGCCTTCACGGTGACCACCGCTTTCTTCCAATCGGAGCGGTAGCCCTCGTAGCGGCCCACTTTGTGCAGCTTGCCGGGGAGGTTGGCGGTGCGGACCGCCGTGACCTTGACCTTGAAGAGGGTCTCGATGGCCTTCCTGATCTCGGGCTTGGTGGACTTCGGGTTCACGCGGAAGGTGTAGCGGTTCTGCTCGTCCTTCGTTATGACGCTCTTCTCGCTGAGGATGGGGGCTATCAGTACTTCGGTAAAGTTCATTTTGCCTCCTTGACGCTGTCGGCCAGGGCTTTAAGCGCGGCCGAGGTGAAAACGAGCTTGCTGTTGCGCATCGCCTCGTAGGCGTTCAGGTTGGACGCCAGGCACCAGCCGAAATCGGCGATGTTCTTGGCGGCGACCCTGAAGTTCTTATCCATCTTGTCGGTCACGAACAGCACGCTCTTGGCGCCCAGGCCTTTGTGGAGGGCGTTGAGGGAGCTGGTCTTGGGGAGCTCGAGGCCGAGGTTCTCGATCACCAGCACGGCGCCGTCGGCGGCGCGGGCGGAGAGGGCCTCGATCAGGGCTTTCTGGAGCTTCTGGATGGGCAGGTACTGGCGGAAAGAGCGCGGCTGGGGGCCGAAGCACACGCCGCCCTTGCGCCAGATCGGCGAGCGGGTGGAACCGGCGCGGGCGCGGCCCGTGCCCTTCTGCTTCCAGGGCTTCTTGCCGCCGCCGGACACTTCGGCGCGCGTCTTGGTGGAGGCAGTGCCGCGGTGCTTGTTGGCCAGGTAGTACTTCATCACTTCGTGGATGAAGTGCTGGTCGGGCTTTACGGAGAACAGGACCTCGGGCAGGTCTACCTTGCCCACTTCCTGTCCTTTAAGGTTCAAAAGTTTCGTTTCCATGTTTTATCCTCGCTCAGGTCTTATTTCTTGCCGGCCGGTTTCTTGGCGGCTTCGGCCTTGACCTTGTTCTTGGAGACCTTGTTGGCCTTCGGGGTCGGGACTTTCTTGTTGGTAAGCGTGATGTACACCATGCTGCCGTTGGCGCCGGGGATGCCGCCGCCGATGAGCAGCAGGTTCTCCTCGGGGATAATTTTCAGGAGCTTCATCTTCTGCACGGAGACGGTCTCAACGCCCCAGTGGCCGGCCATGCGCTGGCCGGGAAGCACGCGGCCCAGGGAGCGGCGGGAACCCAGCGAACCGGGAGCGCGCTCGCGGTCGGAGGCGCCGTGGGAGGCGGGACCGCCGCTGAAATTATGGCGCTTCATGCCGCCGGCGAAGCCGTGGCCCTTGGAGATGCCCTGCAGGTCCAGGTATTCGCCCTCTACGAAACGCTCCACGCCGGCCGTCTGGCCCTGCGCGGCGCCGGCCAGGTCGGCCACGCGGAATTCGCGCAGGTGCTTGAGCGGGGCGGAAGAAAGTTTTTTGGCCAGGCCTTTTTCGGCGGCGTTGGCGCGCTGCTCTTTCTTGTGCCCGAAGCCGAGGCAGACGGCCTGGTAGCCGTCCTTTTCCTTGGTGCGGGTGTAAGCCACGCGGCACGGGCCGGCCTGCACGACGGTGACGGCGTGCAGCGAGCCTGCGGCGTCGAAGAGCTGGGTCATGCCCATCTTCTGGCCTATCAGAAATTTATGCGCGTTCGGCAGAGCCTGAATTTCGGGCTTGGCCTCGGGGTTAGTTTTATTTTCTTCAGTCATGTCAGTCCGCTCCTTATCGTTCTTCTCCGACGGGAAACGCCCGGTTTTAGCCGGGTTTTCCTCGGTGTTCCGGGGAAGAAACGAACAAACCTCACCGGGACCTTTCGGCTCCGGTTATGGTGAAACGATATTTTTAGTTTCTATGATTAAGCCCGCAGGTGAAGGGAATCAAGGCCGCTTCATCTATAGGGCCGCCGTCCGTATTCTTTCGAACGCGACAGCGTAATAAAAACTGCATTTTCAAAGAAACCGCAGCGTTGCCGCGATTAACTACAGGATTATTATAACAAAACCCCCCGACACTGTCAAAGCATTTATTTGGAAAAACTTGGCAGGGGCTTGCCAGGGGTCTCGCCAAGGGTGCAGGAACGCAAAACGCGCTCGGGCACACCGTGCCCTCGCTCCGAATTCGCCCGCCGCGCTTATGCAAGCGGCGGGCTCAACGAGGGTTTTGCTTATCCTGCACCCTTGGCAAGACCCGCCCCCATCACAACCTGGGTGCCATCCCCAGCGCTACGGCGTAAAATACCCGGCTCCGTGCCTGGTCTTTGACGTATAGGATGAAATTTATATTCATATTGATATCTATATTATAACAAAAAAAAGAGCCCGGCCTAAGCCGGGCTCTTCCTTAACAAGGGGTCGCTTATTTGGCGGTCTTGTTGATCCAGTCAAGGGCGCCGTTCACTTTAGCGTAAACGCCGTACTTGTTGGGGCGGGCGCAGCCTTCGCCCCAGCTCACCACGCCCGCGAGGGCCATGTTGGCGCCGGTGCCGACGACAAGCGGGCCGCCGCTGTCGCCCTGGCAGGAGTCTTTGCCGCCTTCCTTGTAACCGGCGCAGAGCATGCTGTCGGTTATGCCTTCGTAGGCCGCGGAGCAGGTGGCTTTGTCGACGAAGGGCACGGAGACCTTCATCAGGATCTTGGAGACGCCGCCGCCCTCGCTGGTGGTGCCCCAGCCGGCGGTCACGAAGTCGGCTTTGGAGATCTCTTTGGTGTTAAGCGCGATGGGCGCGAACTTGGAGTCCGCGGAGAGCTGCACCAGCGCGAAGTCGTTGTCCATGGTGTTGGTGTCCCAGCCGGGGTGCTTTACTATCTGCAGCACGGTGAACTTCTCCACGCCGACGGTGTCGGCCTGATTGTGCAGGCCGATGGTGACGCCCTTAAGGTAGCCGCCCTCGACGCAATGCGCCGCGGTCAGCACCCAGTTCTTCTTTATCAGCGAGCCGCCGCAGAAGTGGCTGCCGTAGGAGCTCTTCAGCGAGACAAGGAAGGGGAACTCGCCCTTCACGGCCTGTACGCCGCCTACTATCTTCTCGGCCGCGAAGCGGTCGAAAGGATTTACCGCCTCGGGCACGAGGGCCGGGCGGGAGGGAATGTCTATATTGGTTATGGCGGGCAGCATGCTGCGCCCGGGAGCGTCGAAACTGATGTTAGCCGCATTGGCCGGAACCATGGCGAGAGCCACTACCAGCGTCGCAATCATCTTTATCATGCACAACTCCTGATCCACCGATTGGGATTTAACTTCTTAAGTGAATTGTGCAAAATCAATTGATACAAGTCAACAAATATTTTTCCCCTAAGACCTACGCCCGCCTGGGCCCTACTGCCCACGACGGAAGTCAACAAAAAAGCCGCCGGGGCTGCCCGGCGGCTTTTCGCGAGAGACCGCTTCTCAGGGGATGTATTTCTCCACCGCGGAGATCTTGGTCACCGCTTCGCCCCTGCCGCCGTTCTGCGGCATGGTGGTGGTGATATTGCAGCCGGCGGGGCCGGGCTCGAAGTCGCGGTCGCCGCGCACGAGGATGCCCTCTATCAGGCTGGTGCGGGCGTTGAACACGGCGGAGCCGGAGTTGCCGCCGAAGGTGTCGAGGTCCGCCAGGTAGAAATACTTGGCCTTGGTGTCGCGCACCTTGGCGCTGCCCGCCACTTTGACCGGCAGGCCCACGGGGTGGCCGATCACGAACAGCGGGTCGCCCACGGAGACCTTGCCGCCCTTGTTGATGGGCAGCGGCTTGCGGCCGGTCACCTTGCGGTCCAGCTGGATCACGGCGTAGTCGGGGCCGGGGCCGCCGCTGGCGTAGTTATGGAACAGCGAGGCCAGGAACCCGTCGGTCAGGTCGCGCTTTATTATCTTTTTGCAGGTGTAAACGTCGCCCTGCGGCACGGAATTGGGATACTTCCCGGCGGCCTTCACGGCGAAACCGAAAACCAGCTTGGTGTCGGCGCACTTGGCCTCGTCGGTTATGCAGTGCCCGGCGGTCATCACCAGGTCTTCGCCCACCAGCGTGCCGGAGCAGAAGGCGCCCACCGGCTGGTCGCCGAAGCGCTGCCCGGGGCAGAGGCCCATGGCGTTCTGCAGGGAGGCGGTGAACAGCTTGGCTTTGCCGGTTTCAAATTTGACCCAGCGGGAGGACCAGAGCGAGACCACGGATTCGGCCAGCGCCTTCTTGTCGGCGGGAGCCTCAAAATAGTCCAGGCGGTCGTCGGCGCCGTAAATAGACTTGCCGTCATCGGGCAGCACTTCCCCGGGCATCGGCTCCGGCACGTCGGGCAGGATAGAGGCCGCGGAGGAACCGGCCGGCAGGTCGCCAATGGCGCCGTCGGCGACGGCGTCGCGCAGGTCGGAAGGGATGGAAGGCTTATCCGAAACCGGGGGCGTAAGCAGGTAATAAGCGGGAACGAACGCTGTGAGCAGAAGGGCGAAAGACTTTATTTTCATGTTTCCTCCGTGACCGTACATTGATATCTTAACAGGCGCCGGGGCTCCCCGCAAGTTCCTACAGGGCCAATCCCGCGTAGGCCCTATGGCCCTAGATGCCTTCCGGAAAAAGGTCGGCGCTGCCCTCGCAGACGGCCACGGAATACTCGGCCGGCGTACCAGGCCCGAAGTCGCAAGCCGCCAGGGGGACCACCTCCAGCGAGGCGGCGTCCACGCTGAAAGGGAAAGCGCGCCGGCGCTCCCCGGCCACCGCTTCCATGACAAAAACGTTATACCTGTCCCCGCCGCCCTGAGCGCGCTGCGAGAACATTTGTATTTCCATGCCCGGCTTGCCCTTGGTGCGGGAGAGTTCGTAGAGCTGCTGGTATTCCGCCCAGAACTGCCGCATCGTTTTGCCCTTCTCCTCGCCCTTGCGCAGCTTATAAGCGTAGAAAACGTCCATCACGGCGGGCCCGGCCTGGGCCGCCTCCGCCTGCGGGGCCGGCGCCCGCTCCGGCTCTTTATTGGAAACGGCGTAAAGAAGGAAAACTCCCCCCACCCCGACCGCCAGGGTGATAACAGAATCCTTAATGGACCGCAACCAGCCGGCCAGCCGGGCCGAGGACTCCTTTTTCTTAAGCTGCTCTTTGGAAGGCGGCGGCGGGGGCGGCCTGTTGGCGGCTTCTGTGACCGCCGGCATGGTCACCAGCTCCTTGGCCACGGGGACCCGCCGGATGTCCGCGCCGCAATAGGCGCATTCCTCCATATCGGGCTTGTTCTTGTGGCCGCAGCCGGGGCAGTTCCTGACCTCTACCATTTCCTGGAAATCCATCATGTGGGATATTCTAGCAAAACCCCCGCCGCGCAGCGCTCCGCTCCCGCGACTTTGATAGAATATTCCCCATGCTGCGCCCGGCTCTCCTGACACTGCTCCTGCTGCCCCTGGCGGCGCTCCCCGCGCGCGCCGGTCAGGGCAAAGAGCTGACGGCCGACGAGTTCCTCAGCAGCCTGCCAGCCCTGCTCGACACCGCGCCCGAACCGCCGGAGGTGAGCGAGGCCGACGTGGTGGAGCTGGAGGAAGGCGACCCGGAGACCTATATCTTCGTGCGCGGGGCCAAGGCGCACCCGCCGGCGCCGGTCAACCTGGGCGGGAACGGTTCCCTTTCGCTGTACCGCCCGGCCAGCGGCGAGCGGGTGACCGCCGTCTACCGCGGCGGGGACGGCGCCTACGCGCAGGCCGGCATAGCAAAGCTGAACCGCCTGCTCCGCTGCAGCCGCACGGGCAAAGAGACCGAGATGTCGGTGAAACTGCTGGAGCTCCTGGACGCCGTAGAGGACGGGGCCGGCGCGAAATATCTGACCGTACTGAGCGGCTACCGCACCCCCAGGTACAACAAAACCCTGCCCGGCGCCGCGCGCTGGAGCCTGCACATGCTGGGCTGGGCCGCCGACATCAGGGTCCCCGGCCGGACGCCGGCGGAAGTGGCGGCGTTCGCGGGGAAACTGAACGCGGGCGGCGTAGGCTACTACCCCGCCGCGGCCTTCGTCCACCTGGACTCCGGGCGCGCCAGGAGCTGGGAAGTCAAACCCCCGCGCCGCAAGCCCTCCTCCCCCAAAAAATAAAACCGCCGGGCTGCCCCGGCGGTTCTGTCTGCTCTGGAATGAATTAAGCCTTGGACCGCAGGTAGCCCAGCGCCTTGCCTATGGTATAGGCTTCCTGCCCCTCGGGCAGCTGCGCCAGCAGTTCCCTGGCCGAATCCAGGTCGTCGCCCAGCGTTACTATGGGCGGCTCCACGTAGCCGCCCGCGCAGACCTGGGGAAAACCGGTAGCGGCCAGCAGGGCGTTGCACAGGCAGCCGCGCCCCTCGGCGTTCTTGGCCCGGCCGCCCTTGGCCACAAAAACATCCACCGGCTCGGCGGGGCAGCGGTAGCCCAGCTCCCCCCCGGGAGTTAAATAATTGACCTGCAGCAGGCCTATGTCGCAGCGGCGCGGCCTGGCGTTAAAGACGGCCTCTTCGGAAATTGTACCCGGCACACTGGCCACCTTAAAGGGGAACCCTGTGGGCGATACGATGGAGTTGGAAACCTTAAGCTCTCCCGCGGCGAGCAGCTTGAGGACCTTCGAACGCAGCTCCGGGGTCATGCCCGACTGGCCTGAAAGCGCGGCCAGCGTGCCGAACTGTATGCCCGCGGCGCCCTTAGCCTGGGCGGCGGCCACTCCGCCGCGATGGCCGCAGCCGCCGGCCAGCCAGAAAGGCAGGCCCAGGCCGGCTATGGCGGCTATGTCGGCCCGGTCCTCGGCGGTATATATGTACAGGGGCCGGCCGGCCGCGTCAAAGCGCATCTTCGCGGGCGGCGCGTTGTGCCCGCCGGCGTCAGACCCTTCCACCACGAAACCGTAGGGCTTGGTGACGGGATTGGAGGCCAGCTCTTTAGCCAGGCCGTAGGAGGAAACGATAGCCAGGAATTTAGGCACCGGCAGGTTCTCGCCGCCCGCCTTTATCTCGGCCGGCCGCACCGTGGCGTAGTAGGCGCCGGAATCCGAGCGCTCGCCGTAGACCTTGAGCGACATCTCCGCGGGCTCATGCCTGGAAAGTTTTTCTATCATCGAGGGCAGTTCGTCCGGGCTGCCCGCCCCCACCAGCACATAGGCCGCGCCGGCCAGCATGGCGCCGTAAAGCGCCCAGGGCAGGGGCCGCTCCACCTTGCGCAGGAAATTTATGCCCACCGGCTTGTCGTGCCCCTCGGTGGCCAGCCAGACCTCGGAGAAATTGGCCGCCAGCACCAGCACCTGCATCTCCCGGGGCAGCTCCCAGAAGGAATCGGGGCCGGGCTTGAAATTCTCTATGCGCGTCAGGCGGCAGGGCGGCACATGCTTGTAGGGCGTGCCGGGAGCCCGGCCGCCTTCGATATAGTATTTATTGAAAATTTCCCAGACCGGGCCCGAGAGGGCCGGCTGGCGGCGCACCAGCTCGGTAAAAGCGCGGCGCACGTGGCCGCCGGGGTCGCCGTCCTGCAGCAGGCGCGGGTAGATGATCTCCAGGCCGGTGCCGGACACCACGCCCAGCCCGCCCATCATGGAAACGATGCGCGACATCACCCACCAGGAAATGCGCACGCCCATGCCGCCGGAAATGACGGAAGGATCGGTGTTGTTATACGGTGACTTGGTCTCGGTCACTTCTTCTCCTGTAGCCCTGGTTCGCGTCTTATGGCTGCTATTAGTGATATCTTACCTTTTACTGAAGGCTTTTTGCCGTTTTTTTCCGGAAAAAAGCGGCGCCGCGGCCATAGGTCAGGCCGGGGCTTTCCCTCCCAGCCTGAACCTTATCCGCAGCACGCCTTCGGCGAAACCTGTGGAAATGATCCTGAAAACGCCTATCTCGCCGGTTCTGGCCACATGCAGGCCTATGCAGGGGCAGGCGTCGAACTCCCCCACCCTGATAACGCGCAGGCTGGCTCCGGCAGCCTCGGCCGGCAGGCGGGCCAGGTCGAACTTCTCCCTGGCCTCGGCCAGCGGCACAAAAGCCTCGCTCACCGGCAGGTCGGCCTGTATCGCCTCGTTCACCAACTCCTCCAGCGCGGCCCGCTCTTCGGCGGTCAGGTCCCTGGCGAACCTGTAGTCGCATTTGGATTTCTTCTTCTCTATGTGGGAACTGAAAGCCCGGCCGCAGCCGAACAAGCGCACCATGCTCTGGTTGAGCAGGTGTTCCGCAGTGTGCATGCCCGGGTCCGCGTAGTCTTTCATCGTAAAGTCCCCCCGGCTTTCACACGGCCCGGAGTATCCAGGCGCAAAGCCCGGCCAGCAGCAGCACCGCCCCTGCCACCACCATCAGCCCCAGCGTCAGCCCACGCCCCAGGTAGGACTGGGACTCAGCGGCCGGCGTGCCGTCCGCCCTGGCCCGGGTCCGCCGCCAGAGCAGGGTTCCGGATGCGGCCCCGATCAGCAGCAGCGCCAGCAGGGCTATGCCCCCGCCGTAGAACAGCAGGTAAACGGCGTTGTCCGGGTTCCGGCCCAGTATGAAGGAGAAGATGCCGCCGACCAGCAGCCTGAAGGCCAGCCAAGCGGCCGCTAAAGCCAGCGCCACGCCGACGAGTTTTTCCCCCAGGCCGCTGGTCCCGGCCTCGGGGCGCTTGGCCGCGGCCGGCCCCGGCGGGACGGGTTCCGGAAGGTCCTTTGCCACAGTGAACCCCAGCTTCGCGTACAGCCGCAGCGCCGCGGTCCTGTGCTCGTCCACGTCTATCCTGACGGTCTTAAGGCCCAGCGACCGCAGGTAGTTCACGGCCTCCCGCACCAGCGCCGCGGCGGCGCCGCGTTTTTGCCAGCGCGGCCTTACGGCCACCACGCTGATGTAGCCGTGGTCCCGTCTTTTAAAACTTATAACATAGCCGGCCAGTTCGCCGTCGCCGCCCGCGGCCAGAAAAACGCCGCGCGGATCGAAGCCCTCGAATTGTTCCCAGTCCTGCCCCCAGGGTTTCCCATTGAAGGCTTCGGCGTAGATAAGCGGGATCTCGCCGTGGTGCAGCTCCCGCGAGTACGGGACCATCACGAATTCGCCGGGTCCCGCCGGCGGCGCGCAGTCCCCTTTTAGTTCCAGCCTGTAGAAATTTTCCATGATCTCATGTCCGCCCCTGACCAGCATATTCTATCAAAACAGAACCGCCTCCCCGATTTCCTATAATTGGATCTATGCCCACAGCAGACACGCCCCCCGCCTCAGCCTCGCTCAACCCGCGGCTGGCCAGCGCCTGGCCCCGCCGGCCCCGGCAGGTGCGCGTGCGCCTGATCACCCCGGAGGAACTCAAAAGCTGGATCCTGTTCGAAGACGAGCGGGTGGTCGTCATAGATAAGCCCGGCGACGTGGTCTGCCACCCGTCCAAGGCCGGCCCCGCCTCCAGCCTGGCCGGCGCCGTGCGCGAATTCCTGGGCCTGGCCGCGGCGCACCTGGTCTTCCGCCTGGACCGCGAGACCAGCGGCGCGATGGTGTTCGCCAAGGACCCGGTGACGGCCAATTGCCTGCAGAGGGCGCTGCGGCTGCGCCAGGCCGGCAAAGCCTACCTGGCCGTGCTGACCGGCGAGCTTAAGGAGGAGGTCACGGTGGACCAGCCCCTCGGGCCCGACGAGAGCAGCCCGGTGCTGGCCAAATCCGCCGTGCGCCCGGACGGCCAGGCCGCGGTCACCCGATTCATCCCGCTCACCCGCGGCGGCGGCTTCACGCTGGCGCGCGTGGTCACGGAGACCGGCCGCAAGCACCAGATCAGGGCCCACGCCCAGTGGCTGGGGTACAGCCTGGCCGGCGACAAGATCTACGGCCCCGACGCGCGCCTCTTCCTTGAATTCATAGACACAGGCTGGACCCCGGCGCTGGAAAAGCGGCTGCTGCTGCCCCGCCAGGCCCTGCATTGCCTGGAGATAGACTTCAGGCCGGCCGGCCTGGACCGTATCTTCACCGCCCCGCTGCCGCCCGACATGCGCGCCTTCTGCGCCGCCCGCGGCGTCCCCGTCCCCGAAGGCCTCTAAATAAAAAAAACCGCCGGGTCTTCCCGGCGGCGCCAGTCAAAAAAATATTCAGTACAGCAGGTAGCGGCTCCTCAGTTTATCGAACTCCAGGCACTGCTCCCGGAAGGACGCCATGACCTTTTCCGGGGAGTCCTTGGACTCGAAGATGGCTTTGTAAACGTTGTTGCCGGCCGTCAGCCGCAGCGCGGCCTCGTCGAACCTGAACTCCCGGTAATACTGCTTCTCCCGCAGGGCGCATACGGCTAGCACGAAAATGTCCATCGGCCGCACTCCGGCCCGGTCCGTTATCTCCATCCGCACGCCGTGGCAGAGCTTGCCGGCGTAAATGTCCTTCTCGGGGGTCTTGCTCTCGGCGCGGAAACGCACGCCCGGCAGCCCCGCGGCGTTAAGCGTGGCCACCAGGCGCTCCGCGTCCAGCCAGGGGGCGCCGAACCACAGGAACGGCGCGTCGGTGCCGCGGCCCACGGCCATGTTGGTGGACTCGAAACCGCCGATGCCGGGATACATTATCGCGGCGTCCACCCCGCGGATGTTGGGAGAAGGGTTCACCCAGGCCAGCCCGGTGTCGCCGTGAAAAGAGGCCCTGTCCCAGCCCCGCAGTTTAACTACACTGAGGTCCAGGGCCAGGCCGCGGATATCTTTATGCAGCAGCGCCACCTCTCCGGCCGTCATGGCGTGACGCACCGGCACCGGGAAATAACCGGTGAAATCCTGTATGTTCTTCGAGAGCACCGGCCCCTCCAGCACGCTCCCGCTTATCGGGTTGGGCCGGTCCAGCACCACAAAAGGGATATTGCGCTTGGCGGCCTCCTCCATGCAGAGGGCCATGGTGGTGAGGTAGGTGTAGAACCGCG
This sequence comes from uncultured Elusimicrobiaceae bacterium, assembly GCA_964417965.1. Taxonomy (GTDB): domain Bacteria; phylum Elusimicrobiota; class Elusimicrobia; order Elusimicrobiales; family UBA9959; genus UBA9959. The sequence continues at coordinate 25,660 of CAYQJX010000007.1, read as the reverse complement.
CGCCGATGTCCTGGATGTCGAACACCAGCACGTCTATGCCGGCCAGCATGGCGGAGGTGGGCCGGCGGGTCTTGCCGTAAAGGCTGTAGATGGGCAGGCCGGTCACCGGGTCGGTGGAGTTGGAGATAATTTCGCCGTCGGCGGCGTTGCCGCGGAAGCCGTGCTCCGGGCTGAAGATGGCCACCAGCCTGGCGTTGCGCGAGGCGAACAGCGCGTCCACCGCGCTGCGGCCCGCGGCGTCCACGCCGGTCTGGTTGGTGATGAGGCCGACGCGCTTGCCGGCGAACTGCGCGAAATCCGTCTCCTCCGCCGCGTCCAGGCCGGTGACTACCAGGGCCTGCGCGTACCCCGCGCAGGCCAGGACGGCCGCGAAAGCCAGCAGGGACAGATTAAGGCCTTTTCTCATAAACCGGTCTATTTACCAGGGAACAGCAGCGCCTTCATCTCCGCCACGGAGCTTTCCACGCGGCCCAGCCTTTCGAGCAGCTGCGACTGGCCGTTGGCTATAGAAGCCAGCATGGCGCTGATCTGTTCCAGTTTTTGGGCCGCCGGTTCCGGCTGGGGAGCCGTTTGCTGCGCCGCGGGGGCCGGAGCGGCCAAGGCCGGCTCTTTTATGGCCGGGGCTTCGATCAGCGTTCCCCGCATGGTCATCATCAGGGGCGACTCGGCGGCCGGGGCGGGCGCGGGGGCCGGCTGCGGCGCCGCCGCAGGCTGGACGACAGGCATATCTATAATGGTCCCCCGCATCGTCATCATCAGCGGGGATTCGGCGGCGGGAGCCCGCTGCGGCGCGGGGGCCGGGGCGGGCGCCGGAGACGGCGCCGGGGTTAAGGCGGCCAGCACTTCCGGGTAGGCGGAAGCCGCTTTCCAGGCCACGGCCTCCCCTCCGGCCGGCGCTTCGGGGCAGACCAGCGTGGCGAGAGTAAAGGTGGCGAGTTCGGGCAGTTTTTCCTTTTCTACGGGACCGCAGACCTGATTATTTATATACGCCCAGTATCTCATAAAGCTCTCCCAATGCTTGCCTTGCCGCGCCGCTCAAAGCTAATAATACCAAAAAGAACTCCCAAAAAACCTCAAAAGGGAGGGCCTACGACATTTGGGCCATGATGCCTATATACCTTTTGCTGAAATAATGTCATACTGTATGTGTAGTTAAACCAGAACTCAAGTTTTTGAAGCCTATTCCTCCGAGCAACACTGTAGGATAGATAGAGCAAAGAGAGTTGAGTCGGGTATGAAAGTTGCAAGGAGAATAACACAATGAGCAAAAGAATATACGTGGGCGGCCTGCCCTTCAAAACCACCGAAGAGGAAATGAACACCCTTTTCGCAACCTACGGCCAGGTTACCAGCGCTAAGCTGATCACCGATAGGGATTCCGGTCAGTCTCGCGGCTTCGGCTTCGTCGAGATGGCTAACGACGCGGAAGCTGTTACCGCGATGGAAAAGCTGAACGGCTCCGATTTCGGCGGCCGCAAGCTGACCATTAACGAAGCCCGCCCCATGGAAGCCCGCTCTTCCGGCGGTGGCGACCGCGGTGGTCGCGGCGGTGGCGATCGCGGTGGCCGCGGCGGCTACGGCGGCGGCAAGTGGTAATCTAAAATCCTTTAACGGTTTTAAACCGCCGCTCTGCAAAGAGCGGCGGTTTTTTATTGCCCCCCCCAGGGGGGCTCAGGCGGCAGGTTTAAACTTTTTCGTTCTTCCAGCCGGAGATCCGGCGGATAAGGAAACCGGAACCGTAAAGCGCGGCGCCGGTCAGCAGCAGGCACAGGATGCGCACGGTGGTCGGGGCCGAGGCCGCGTCGTAGAGCAGGGCCTTGCCGGCGGCGAAGCCGAGCACCAGCATGGCGGACTTGGCCATCACCTCGTCCTTGCGCTCGAAAGCCAGGGCTATCACGCCCACGGCGTAGACCAGCCAGGACGCGGAAACCGCCAGCGAGCCGGTCTCCGTGGTCAGGCGGTACAGGCCGCTCACGGCCAGCAGATGCGCGGCCCCGAGCAGCGGGCCGTGCCCGTTCTTCCCCGCAAATTCCTCGCCCCGGGCGTAGATCAGCGCCCACAGGCCGACCACCGAAGCCAGCGAAACCGCCAGCCAGGCCGTATCGCCCCCGGACAGCAGGTGCGACACCATGGCCACGTACTCTATCAGCAGTACCGCCAGCACGGCCAGGGCCGGGATGCGCAGCGGGCCGTCCTTCTGCGAGTCGCCCAGCCTTACCGGGCTGAAGGCGGCGGCCAGCGCTATCGCCACGAACAGCCAGGGCCTGCCGCCCTCGGGCAGCAGCTCCAGGTAGAAAGAATGGAAGCACACCACCGAAACGAAAGCGAAGACCATGGACCGGCTGCCCAGCTTCGCCTCGGGGAATAGTTTTTGGGCCGACAAGTACAGACCCAGCAGCAGGCCGGCAAAGCCCAGCGACAGCCAGGGGGCCAGGCCCGGCTGGATGCGGTCGATGTAATAGTATTCCATCGCGTAGAAGAACAGCAGCAGCGGCAGGAAACTGGTGGACTCGGTCTCGGTGAGGGGCTTCTGGTTCTGCCGGGTATAGAGGTAGCTACCCAGGGCGAAGACCGTGAAATTAACGGCCAGCATGCCGGCTATCAGCACGTCCCGGTGCAGGCCCAGGCCGGTCAGCGCGGTCATCATGATGGCCAGGTACGCCGAGACCAGCGTGAGCGTGCGGGACTTCACCCAGATGGAGATAACGGCGAACGCCGTGGAACACAGCAGGAAATAATAAACGCTGAACGTGGAAGCGGAGCCGAGCGAGAGCAGCACCGGCGCGCAGTAGGAGCCCAGCGCCGCCGTGACCGGGTACCAGTCCTCCCTGATGCGCGTGTACAGCCAGACGCAGGCCACGGACACCAGGCTGACCAGCGAGATGGCGCTTTCGAAGGTGAGGAGCGCGTACAGGCGGTAGGCGGCGAACACGGTGATGTAGAGCACTATGATGCCGGCCCCCGGAAGCAGGCTGGAATATTCCCGGTCCGCCTCCAGCAGCGCAAACCCGGCCGCTATCAGGCCGAAGCCCAGCAGTACCGCCAGCCCTATCTGGCGCTCGGGCGTAAGCCAGCCGGAATCTATGGAAAGCTTTATTATGAAGGCGGCGGCGAACACGAAGCAGATGCCGGCCACTACGCCCAGCCAGTTGCCGGAGCGCTCGCGCGGCGCGGGAGCCGGCGCCTGGGCCCGCATCAGCGTCTGCAGCTTGGGCGGGGGCGGCGGCACCGGCACGGGGGCGGCCGGCGGCAGCGGCGCGGCCGGCGCCTGGGCGGCCTTCATCAGCGCCCCTTCCACGCGGGCCAGCCGCTGCTCAAGGGCGCTTAATTTGTTCTCAAGTTCAGAAGAATCCATTTTACCTCCGAGCGTACTTTAGGCAGATATCCGGGTTCCCGCCAGCTGCGCCTTAAGCCTGGCCACGATATGCAGGCAGGAATACAGCGCCGCCGGCCGGGAGAACCTCAGCGGCGCCGCGTAATAGAACCAGTCAAGCCTGCTTCTGCCCATGGGCACATTCTACAAAAGAAAGCCGCCGGCATTAACCGGCGGCGGTCAGGGCGGCCCGCCCCCGTTGCTGCCGGCCTCACTTCTTCAGCAGGGTCTCCACCTTCTGCTGCAGGGCGGAGAGCGCCACGGGCTTGCCGAGGAAGGCCTTGAAGTTCCGCTCCTGGGTGAAGAGGTCGGACATGGCCGGGTCGAAATATTTGCCGCTTATGATTACCACCGGGATCTCGGAGGTTTCGTCGCCGGCCTGCAGCTCGCGCAGTACCTCTATCCCGTTGAGGCCGGGCATCATGATGTCCAGGAAGATGATATCCGGCTTCAGCGCGGCGGCCTTGGCCAGGCCGTCCCGCCCGTCGTACGCCGGCGTTACCGTGTAGCCCAGGCCGGTGAAATGCGCGGCCGCAAGGCCGCTGAAATCCTTGTCGTCGTCTATCATCAGTATCGCAGGCATTTTAATTCCCCCCCCAGGTTAGGCCGGCCGCGGCAGGCCTATTTCGCCAGCTCCACGGCGTAAGCCACGCCCAGCCGCGCGAATTTAAAGGCATGCTCGGCCCGGCCGCCCGCCTGCAGCAGCAGGTCGGTGGCCTTGTGGATAAAAGGATTATGCTCGTTGAACAGCGACTCGAAAGGCAGCGAGGCCGGATAGCCGTTCTTGGTCCACGAGGCGTGGTCCGAGCAGCCGTAGCCGCATTTGAAGCTGCCCCACTTGTACTCCGTATAGGTGTCGAGCAGCCGGCCCAGGAAGGCGTTCTGGTCGGCGCTGGTATTGTCCGAGACGAAGTAGATGTCCAGCGCGGAACCCTTGTAGTTGGCCATGTCGAGGTTCAGCATCCCCTCCACGGCGACATTGCCCTTTTTGAAGGCGGCGGCCACGTCGCCAGAGCCGCGCAGGCCCACCTCTTCCGCCGCGAAAGCTATGAACTTTATGGTCTTGGCGGGGCGGTAGCCGCCCTCCACCAGGGTCCTTATGATCTCGTGCGTAACGGCCACGCCCGAGGCGTTGTCGTCGGCGCCGGGCGCGGGGTTGGTCCCGGAACCGGCCACGCAATCCAGGTGGCCTCCGATCACAACGACCTTCTCCGGCTCGGTGGTGCCGCGCATGGTGAGGATCACCGATTCCTGCGCGAAGGCGGCGTGCTTGAAGGGCGCCACGGAAATGTCGGGGCGGTTTTCGGCGAACTTGCCCCATTCCTGCTGCAGCCACTTGGAAGCGTCCACGCCGGTGGCGCTGGTGTAGTACCTGTTCCTGTAAGACGAAAGCTTTGTGATGGCGGCCACGATGGGCTCTTCCTTCACCAGCGCCAGCAGCCCCCGCACGCGGGCGCCCTGGTCTATGGCATAGGCGCGGGCCGGCGGGGCGGGCGGGGTTTTGAGGTCCTCCAGCGCGGCCTCCAGCGTGTCGTAGGCGAAATAGCCGGGGTCCCTGCGGAAAGCGCGGTACATGCCGTCGGACAGCGAGTCCAGGTCGGCGGGTTCGAATTCGTAGACGGCCACGCGCTTGTTCTGGGCTACCGGGGCGCGCTTGAACAGGGCCCCGTCCAGGGCGCCCACGTCGCCCTTCTCCATGCTCACCCATACAGTGCGCTGCGGCGCCGGCACTGCCGGCAGCAGCCCGCCCGCGCTGGCGGCGGACTCTATGGCGGCCCGTATGGCCAGCCGCACGTCCACGCCGTTGTCGAAATCAGGGGTATAAGCGGCCCCGGCGGCGGCGGTACAGCCCAGGCAGACAGCCGCGGCCAGGAAAACGTTGAGTATGCGCATAAATTCTCCATTAAAGCCGGCTCCGCGCTGATTTTGCTTTGCAAAGCGGCTTAGGTAAGGTTATAATACCTTAAATATTGACATTTGTCATACTCCCCGGACCCAAGGAAAGAACATGAAAAGAAACCTGCTGCTGACCGCTATTTCCGCCCTGCTGCTGGGCGGGGCCGTACTCCCGGCTTCCGCCTCCGACTGCGACGGCTTCCTGCCCCCGAACGACCTCAAGATCCCCGTGGGCTCCGTCCTGGCCAAGGGCATCGTAGAGACCCAGTTCAACGACGTCATGAGCGCCATAGAAAAAATCTACAAGCCCATCGTGGCCGGCCAGGGCAAGGTCCTGGAGATCCGCCGCCTCTGGACCGACGCCACCGTTAACGCCTCGGCCCAGCAGATCGGCAACCGCTACGTCCTTAATATGTACGGCGGCCTGGCCCGCCACGAAACCATCACCATGGACGGCATGGCGCTGGTAGCCTGCCACGAACTGGGCCACCACCTGGGCGGCGCGCCCAAGGTGTCCAGCTGGGCCTCCAACGAGGGCCAGAGCGACTATTACGCCAACATGAAATGCCTCAAAATGGTGTTCGCCGACGAAGCCGCCGCCGCCTTCACCCGCCTGTCCATCGGCGACGAAGTGGCCGAGAAAGGCTGCGAGGCCATGTACTCCGACCCCCTGGACCGCGCCGTCTGCGTGCGGGCCGCCATGGCCGGCAAATCCGTGGCCTACCTCTTCAAGGCCCTGCGCAACGAGACCGTCACCCCCCGCTACGACACGCCCTCCCCCGTGGTGGTGACCTCCATGATGGCCACGCATCCGCCCACGCAGTGCCGCATGGACACCTACCTGGCCGGCTCGCTGTGCACCCAGCCCGTAACGGCCCCGCTGAGCCCCACCAATCCCGCTATCGGCACCTGCACCCGCTCCGCCGGATTCCAGGCCGGTTTCAGGCCGCTGTGCTGGTACAAACCGGCTAACGCCGCCGAGCTGCTGCCGCCCGCCAACACCCCCGCCTTCGGCTACGGCGAAGGGATCAAGACCCCCGGCCCGGCCTTCAACGTGCTCCAGGGCGCCAGCCCGTGGGACAGCTTCCGCGTCGCTCCCTGACTTAAGCCGCCGCAGTAAAACGAAACCGCCGGGCTCGCCCGGCGGTTTCGTTTTTAGCGGCTGCGCGCGCCTAGGTAACGTCGTGAAAAGCGCGAGGGTAAACCACTTCGCCCTGCACCCCGGCCAAAGCTCCGGGGACCAGCTCCAGCGCCATGAACACTTCTTCGGGCGCCTCGAACGGCAGCCTGAGGCCTTTCTCCCCGGCTTTTACGAAACCGAAGCGCGGATAATATTCCGGGTGCCCCACCACCAGCACTATTTTGTGTCCGGCACGCCCGGCCTCTTCCAGCCCGCGCTTTATCAGCGCGGCGCCTATCCCCTGCCTCTGGAACTCCGGCAGCACGGCCATCGGCGCCAGCGCCAGGGCCGGCGTTTCGGCGGCCTGGTCTTTAATAATTACAGGCGAGAAAAGAATATGCCCGACTACCGCCCCGTCCTTCTCCGCCACCAGCGAAAGCGCCGGGATAAAACCGTCAGACTCGCGCAGCGCGTCCACCAGCTTGGATTCGCTGTTGCCTTTGAACGCCTTTTTATTGAGCTTGCGCACCGGGCCGTAATCCGCCGGAGCCTCGGGCCGTATCGCGACGGGGCCTGTCATGTTGTCCATATTTAAGATCCTCAGCGGACTATAGCCAGGTAGATGAAGGTGGTGTAATGGTCCGGGGTGTAGTAGACCTCGCGGTGATTGCCTATCATCAGGCGCTCGGGGCCGCGCGGACTCAGCATGGCGCCGGTCATATAGGTCGCCCCGCCTATGACCACCGGCTCGGGTTTGGCGCCCGTATTGCGGCCGGGGATTATGAGCGTGTACTCCAGGTAATAGCCGGCCGGCTTGGCGGGCAGGCCGGTATGTGGTTTGCTGTGCACATTGCCGTCGTTGCTGTACGGCATGGGCTTGCAGACGGCGATCTTGGCCAGCAGGTCGTTAATGGCGCGCGTGCGGCGCTCGTCGCTGACCACCGGGGAGAAGGTCTTGCCGGGGAGAATGGCCTGGCTGGGCACGCAGGGCGGATTGTCGTACTCGCGGGAATCGGTTTCCGCCGCGGCAGGCGACGAGACTGCGACTTCAAAGGCCGGGAGGGCGGACAGCTCCGAAAGAAAATCATAGACCGGGGCGGCGGCGAAGACCGGGCCCAGGCCGGAGAGAAACAGCGCGGAGAGCAGCAGCGGGAGTTTAAGTTTTCTCATTGATATCATTATGCCGAAAAATCGCGCCGGCCGTAAGGGCAAAAGGTCCCATGCCCCCTTAGGCCCTCGGTCCGCCTGAAAAAACCTGCTGGCGATTCCTTCTCAGCCGCCGCGCAGGCGGCGCTTGTCCTCGCCGATGTCCCGCACCATGCGGCCAAAGCTTTTCTGTTTGCGCTTGGCCTCCATACGCTTCTTCAAGTCGTTGCGCAGCTCCTGCCGCTCTATCTCGCGGCGCAGCTTGTGATAGTTCTCCAGCCGCTCCGCCGGCAGCGCGCCGGCCTCAATGGCCGCGGCCACGGCGCAGCCCGGCTCCCCGGTGTGCAGGCAGTCCGCGAAGCGGCACCCCCCGGCAAGAACGCCGATGTCCTTAAAAGAAGCCGCCAGGCCTTCGCCGGAGTACTCCACCCCGAATTCCCTTATGCCCGGCGTATCTATCACCTGGCCGCCGCAAGGCAGCAGGTAGAGCTGGCGGGACGTGGTGGTGTGCCGGCCGCGGGCGTCGTCCTCCCGCACCGCGCCGGTCTGGGCGGCCTCGCGCCCGGCCAGGCGGTTAAGCAGCGTGCTCTTGCCCGCCCCCGAAGACCCCACAAAACAGCAGCGCGCGCCGCCGGCCAGCTCTCCCTCCACTTCCGGCAGGCCTTCCCCGGTCAAAGACGACAGGCACAGCACCCGCGCGCCAGGCGCGGCCAGCGCCGCGGCGGCCAGCCTGGCCTCCAGCTCTCCGGCCGGGCACAGGTCCCTCTTGGTCAGCACCACCACCGGCAGCGCGCCGCTGTCCCAGGCGGCCACCAGCACGCGCTCCAGGCGGGCGATATTGTAGTTCCCGTCCAGCCCCATCACGATAAAAACTTTATCTATATTGGCCGCCAGCGGCTGCGCCTCGCCGCTGCCGTCCAGCCCTTTGCGCAGCAGGATGGTGCGCCGCGGCAGCACGCCGTGGATCACGGCCTTCAGCCCGCCGTCGTGCAGCGACACTTCCGCGTCGTCGCCCACCACGGGGAAATCCAGCCGCGAAGCGGCCTCGCCGACAAGTTTGCCGGCGGCCGTGGCCGGCAGTTCCCTGCCGTCCAGCCGCACCGTATACGCCCCTCTCTGCTCGGACGTAACGAGCGCGGTGAAGATGTTTTGTTCAGGCATTGTCAATTTTGTTAACGCGGCGGGCGCGAGCCCCCTATTGCGCCCCGGCGCCCCTGCCCTCGAAGAACTCGAAGGACAGCTCCACCTGCTTCTCTATCCCGGCCGCGGTAAGGAGATGCCCCCTGGCGGACTGCACCACCGCGGGATACCGGCCTTCCAGCGGCCTGGAGAAAGCGTCGTAAAGCTTCTTCTGGTAAACGTCCGGCACGAACACGTCGCCTTTCCCCATCATCATCAGCAGGTCTTCGGGCGCCCTCAGACCGGCGAAATCGAGCGGGTCCACGGTCATCACCTTCTGCATGTAGGCCCTGAACTCCGGAATGGTGACCAGGCCTTCCAGCTGCATCCTCGCGTCCCGCAGCTTTTTAAGCATGGAGAAATCCGTGTCGGCTATGATCCCGGGCAGGTCCCCGCCCCCCACTATCTCCGACGCCTTCTTCACCCTCGGCTCCACGCCGAAGAGCAGGGCGGTCCGGATGCCGCCCATGCTGATGCCGGTGGCGTAAATTTTTTCTTTATCTACTTCGGGGCAGGTCTCGAGCAGGTCTATGCCTATGCGCGCGGCGATGCTCTCCCGGATCAGCAGGTCGTCCGTCCTGTCGAGCGGGCGGGTTTTATCCGCAAGCGATTCTGCCGGGATGACGACGACGGCGTTGTAGCCGCGCCGGGCGAATTTTATGGCCGTCCAGGCGTCTATGGTCGCGGTCCCGCTGAAAGGAGGGAAGACGATAACGGTCGGGCGCGGGCCGCCCTGCGTGGTCCGGTAGTACAGGTACTCCTGGGTATACTCGCCGCGCTGGCGCAGCGGGTCGTTAAGGAGTACGGCGATGCGCTCTACGGAGTAGTTCTTGTGTTCCGACGGGGCGTTCCGCTTGACGGTGAGCACGTCGTTTTTTTGGTAATCGAAGAGCCGCAGTTTTTCCCGCAGCAGCCCGGGCGTCAGCGCGGCGGGCGCCGCCACCTCCGCCGCGGGCCGCGGTATGGAGACTTGCAGCGCCGGGGCCAGGGCCAGGACCTGCGCCAGGGGGGTTTGCGCGGAAGCGGGGAGGCTGAAAAACGGGAGCTGGATCAGAGCCGACAGCAGCAGCGTCTTATTTATCATTAAATATATTTTAGCGAAATGCGCCCCTCTGCACATGGGCATTTGTACCCCCGGGGCCCTGAGTATTGAGCCTATGCGGGCCTGGGCCCTTAAGCCCCCCGGGTCAGCGCCGCTCCAGCACAAAACAGACGGCCGACGCGGCCAGCGACAGGCCGATATAGGCGTTCTCCACCAGCCTCCGCCTGCCCTCGTTCTCCCGGGCCCCGCTGATGTCCAGCAGCGCCTGGCGCAGCAGGAAGGTGTAGAGCACAAAATACAGGAAGGGGACGATGTGCCTGACCAGCGCGTAGTCGCCTATCCGCTTGCCGAACAGCGTCAGCAGCCAGCCCATCTGCGTATAGATGCCCAGCGCGCCCAGGCCGGCGTTTATGAACATCCACTTCACTTCGTCCACTCCGAAGATCGTCACATAGAAAATGGTGTAGACGAGGATGGCGAAGCCGCCGTGCGCGAACAGGAACCCCAGAGGCGCCCCGTCGCTGGAGTAAGCCATCAGGAAGCCCGAGCCCCCGAACATGAGCATGTGGAAGAGGAAGAACGGGTAGATCTTGTACCAGGAAATGTCGCTGCCGGCCGGGTAGTCCCTGCCATTCATCCTGAAGCCGCCTCGCACTATCATTTTGCCTCCCTGAACCGAGATCCGGACCGCGGCAATATTCTACCAAAACCAAACCGGCGGTCCCGCTTTCGGCTCCGCCCGCAAATGTGCGAAAATATAGCATGCCCGCTTTCAAAAGCGCCGCCGCGCCAAAAGCACCACCCCGACCGCTTCAGAGAGGATCTGCTTCCATGAACTCAGACAAACATCACCGCGAGATCATCCTGCTGGGCCTGCCGCCCGTCACCCCCGAAGTAAAAGGCATGTGGCACAAGGGCTACCCGGTGCACAAAGGCGAGACCGAATCCAGCGTGAACTTCGCCACCCTCTACGCCAAAAAGCTGGGGATAGTCCCCGACCAGGACCTGCTCCGCCGCGAATGGCTGAACTTCGTGGACACCCTGCTGCTGGCGGGCTTCCACCTGCACATCATCCCCTTCCCCGAAGGGCTCAACCGCCCCGACAGCCTCTACCACGACGCCGTCTTCATCCGCGACGGCGGCATGATCTTCCGCAGCATCTGGATCAAGGGCCGCTTCTCCGTGAAGGACCGCAGCCTCGAGGGAGAGTTCCACTCCCGGCTGATCTCCACCAAGCTCAAGAAGACGGTCATCACCCCGCCGAAGGACGCCTTCCTGGAGGGCGGCGACATTAATTTCATAAAGACCGACAGCGGCAGTTATTATTTCGGCGGCCTGTCGCGCTCCAACAAGATAGGGCACGACTTCGTGCGCGACATCGTGCGCCCCGACAACTATATCCTGGTCGAGTCCGAAGGCTACCACCTGGACACGGTCTTCACGCCCGTGCTCTCCGCCGACAACCGCCTGGCGGCGCTCATCATCGCCGCCGGCAGCATAAAGGCCCGGAGCATGGCGCAGATCCGGGCGCTGGGGATCCCGGTCATAGAGGTGTCGGCGCAGGACTCTTCCGGCGACGGCGACACGCTGGGCGATTACGCCGTCAACGCGCTGGTCGCCCCGGGCGTAATGGTGAACTGCAGCCGCTTCTCCACCCCGGGCGTGGAAAAGAAGCTCAAGCAGCTGGGGATACAGCGCTTCGTGGCCCCGCTGACCAGCTTTAAATACGCCGGCGGTTCCGTGCACTGCCTCACCAACGAGATCTACTGACCCGGGGGCCGGCCCCCGACAAAACAAAACCGCCGGGCAAGCCCGGCGGTTTTTTTCAGGTCTCCCTCTTCATTTACCGCCTTTCTCCCCCCTGCTGAAAACACTTAGCGACGTCTATGCCCTCGCCCAGGGCTATCCGGTAGGACGCCCGCTTAAGCAGGCTCCCCGCCGTAAAAACAGCGGCCATCAGGAGCAGCAGAAGGAAGAACACCAGCCCCGCGTCGCTGATCTTGAAATAGAAAACCACGGGCCAGACGATAAGCAGCAGGACGATGCCCAGTATGCCTGTGTAATACAGCCAGCTGCCTATGCGCCAGAACCAGCGCCCCCGCGAGCCCCGGCGCACCATCTCCTCGTAAAGCGGATAATCCTGCAGCATATACTCCGTATTCTACAAAACATCGCTCCCCGGGGCTGAAACTTAAAGGCCCCGGCCGCATCTAAAGATAGAAGGAAAAATTAACTACTGAAAGAGGACCCATGAACCTGGAAACTTTGCAGCCGTACCTGTTGCCCGCGGGCATAGCGGCCTACCTGCTGTTCCGCCATTTCCGATACAAGGCCGTTAAAGGAAAACTGCCGGAACTGGCCGCGGCCGGGGCCGTCTTCGTGGACGTGCGTTCGCCGGGAGAGTTCGCCTCCGGCAACAGGCCGGGCAGCCTGAATATCCCGCTCGAAGGGATAACAAAGGGGACGGCCGCGCTGGACAAAAATAAACCTGTCATCCTCTGCTGCGCCTCCGGGGCGCGCAGCGGGATAGCCGCCGGCATACTGCGGGGGCTGGGCTTCAAGAACGTCACCAACGCCGGCCCCTGGCAGAACACCCTCTCATAAACCCGGCCGCGCAGTCCGCCTTTTGCCCTTGCCGTTCTCATAACTGAGCTGGGTATCCACCATTTCCTTGAAAATGGACATCAGGATCTCGGCCTGAGCGCTGGGCTTTTCATAGCCTGCCGCCTCGGCCTCTTTGTATAAATAATAAATGGCTTCGATGGTGGAAACGCAGTGCTCCTTCGGCTGCTTTTTAATTTTGAACTGGGAGAGATAGCTGCCCGCAAAAGAAAGCCGCGGCAAGGCGAGGATGTTGCGGCTTTTGTTTAAAAGGCTCCTGGCGCCGCGCCAGGTGCCGTCTACGACAAAGACCAGGAGAGTTTTTCCTTCCCCCGGCGGGGCCTTCCCCAGGGTTTTAAAATTCACGGCCTGCGGCCCCGGGTACAGCACGTAAGGGCTGTAGGCCGGGTCCCGGAGCAGGGCGTTGACCCGCTCATTATTGGAAAAATCTTTCCCTATTAAAAGTTCCGCGTTCGTCAGGCACAGCCTGGCAAGCCGGGCCGTCCCCGTTCTCTGCTTGTGGGCTTCCTTGGTATGCATGAGGATAACGAAGCGCATCCGGGTGGCGAAAGGCTTTGCGCTGCCGCACAGGCAGTTCTGCTTCGCCCGCCGGCAGGTATAGCACTCCTCGCGGTGAGGGGCGGCGGCGGCTTCCGGCGGTTCGGTCTTTTTGATCATGAGAGTCACGACAATATAATTCTACCAAACCCGGCGGACTGTCGCCGAGGCAGGAATATTATGTATCCTTTATTTAAGGCCGACTGCCTGCAAGCATATGCCAAAAAGAGACATCATACTGGTTGAAGACGACCACCTTGTAGGGGAGATAGCGCGCGACATACTGACCAGCGCCGGCTACTCCGTGACCTGGGTGCAGCACCCGTGCGAAGCCGTCGCGGCCGTAAAGAAAGCCCGCCCCCGGCTGGTCATCACCGACCTCATGATGCCCGGGATAAGCGGCCTGGACCTCTGCAAGGCCCTCTCCGCTGACCCCGACCTGAAGGGCCTGAAGATCATGGTAATGTCGGCCAAGAGTTTTGAGATAGAAAAAAGACGCGCCCAGATGTTCGGCGCGGCGCACTTCCTGCCGAAGCCGTTCACCGAGGCCTGCCTGCTGAAGGCCGTAAAAGACCTGCTGCACGGCCCCGCACCCCATCCGCACTGACAAACAAGTTCATCCGCCAAAACAAAACCGCCGGGACCGCCCGGCGGTTTTGTAAAATTGTATCCATGAGAGCCCTCTGGAAACGCCACCCGCTGGACCGCGAGATCTTCCGCATAGCCATCCCGGCCTTCCTGGGGTCGCTGGGCTTCGTCCTTTTCGACATCATCAACATCTTCTGGGTAGGCACGCTGGGCACCTCCGCCATAGCCGGCGTGGCCTCGGCCGCCTTCCTGACCTGGGCCGTCTACGCGGCCATGGCCGCCACCACCGCCGGGGCCAACAGCCTGATAGCCCAGGCCTTCGGCGCGGGAAAGTCCGAGGAAGCGCGGCATACCGCCGTGGAAGCCGCCTGGCTGAGCTTTGGCGGCAGCCTGCTGATAATGGCCCTGCTGCTGCCGAGCATCCCCCTCATCTTCCGCCTGATGGGCCTGCAGCCCGACACCGCCGCCTACGCCCGGCAGTACCTCACCATCTACGTAGCCGCCCTGCCGCTCTATTACCTCTGCAACCTGGCCGGCAGCGTCTTCAACGCTTACGGAGACACGCGCACCAACGTGATCATAATGTCGGCGACGGTGGCGCTCAACATAGCGCTGGACCCGGTGCTGATACTAGGCTGGGGGACCGGCAGGCCGCTGGGCGTGCCGGGCGCCGCGGCCGCTTCAGTGATCGTCACCGCCATAGCGCTGGCGCTGCAGGTGGTGTTCCTGCGCCGGCGCGGTTATCTGCCGCCGCTGGCGGAAACCCTGAGGCTGCCAGCTTTCCCCCGGGCCGCGCGCATGCTCAAGATCGGCGTGCCGGCCGCCTCGGTCAACGTGGTCTGGTCGCTGGTGTACCCGGCCCTTACGGCCATCATCACGCGCTTCGGCGAGGCCCCGCTCGCCGGGCTTAGCGTCTGCTTCCGCCTGGAAGGCGTGCCTTATTTCCTGGGCATAGGTTTCTCAACCGCCATGGCGGCGCTGGTGGGACAGTCCTTCGGCCGCGGCGACATGCAGCGGGTGCGGCAGATAGTGGCGCGCGGCCGCCTGCTCATCACCATACTGCTGCTGCCGGTAGCGCTGGCTTTTATCTTCATCCCCGAGCTGCTGGTGCGCCCCATGACGTCGGACCCGGAAGTGATAGCCAACGCCGCGCGCTACCTGCGCACGGTGGGCTATTTCGAGATCTTCCTTGGCTGGGAACTGCTGTTTGAAGGGGTGTTCACGGGGCTGGGCCACACCCGAGACTACATGTTCATTTCGGTGCCGCTCACGCTGGCGCGCTGGCCGGCGGCCTGGCTGCTGGCCATAACGCTGGGCTTCGGCACAACAGGCATCTGGTGGGCCATAACGCTGTCCACTTTCGCCAAAGGCGTCTGGGCCTCCTGGCTGTTCCATAAAGGCGGCGCTACCTCCCGCCTGCTAGCGGGCCAAGCCCCGGTTCCGGCGCTGCAGCAGTAGCACCACCAATCTGGGGACATTGTGCCCCCAAATCTCACGGTTTGTTAAAATAGGCTTATGACCGCGTTGTGGAACAAGATCGACTCCGGGCCCGGCAGGGCCGGAGAGGACATAAAAGAACTGCGGGCCGCCGGCCTGCCGATCGTGCTCTACGGCGACGGCTGGTACGCGCCTTATGTCCGCGAATACTTCAAACGCCGGGGCTTGCCCGTAGCGGCCGTCTTTACCGACGCCGGGTTCACCACCTCCGGCCAGGCCGTCAGCTTCGACGAGGTCAGCCGCAGGTTCAGCAGGTTCAACATTGTCATAGCTTTCGCCAACGCCCGCCTGGCCAGGGAAAAGCTGGGCCGCCTGGACCGGAGCCGCGTGGCCGGGATTTATTTCTTCGACGTGATGGGCGAGCTGCTGGGCAACACTTTCGACCGTGCCTGGCTGGAGGCCCGTAAGGCGCAGTTCGGCGCGGCCTATGGCATGATGGCCGACGACCTGTCACGTACGACTTTTGAGGCTTTCCTCAACTCCAAGCTGGGCGGGGCCGCCGAGGCGCTGGCGGACGTAAGCCGCAAAGAGCAATATTTCCCGAAAGGCATCATAGAACTCTCGGACCGCGAGGTCTTTGTAGACGGCGGGGCCTACACCGGCGACACCCTGCTCACCTTCATGCGCCTCACCGGCGGCAAGTCCGCCCGCTGCTGCGCTTTTGAGCCGGACCCGGCCACCGCCGTGAAGCTGCAGGCCACGGTGGAGAAGCGCGGCCTGCGGAGCGTGACCGTGTTCAATAAAGGTTTGTGGAGCGCGCCCGCCACGCTGCCTTTTGCCGTGTGGCACGGCACCTCGGCCTCGGCCGTGTCCGGCGCCGGCGAAGTTTCGGTGGAGGGAGTCACGGTGGACCGCGCGGCGCCCGACGCCACTTTTATAAAGCTCGATGTCGAGGGGGCCGAACTGGAGGCCTTAAAGGGCGCGGCCGAAACCATCAGGCGCAACCGGCCCAAGCTCGCGGTCTGCGTCTACCACAAGCCGGGCGACCTTTTTGAAATCCCCTTGTTCATACGGTCCCTGGTGCCGGAGTACCGCCTCTACCTGCGCCAGCACCAGCCCGTAGCCTGCGAAACCGTCCTCTACGCCGTACTCTGACCAAAACAAAACCGCCGGGACGGCCCGGCGGTTTCGCGTTACGTGTTTAAGCTGCTTACTGCACGCTCACCTTGCCTTTTTTAACAAAACCCTCGGCCCAGGTGCCGGCGGCGGCTTCCGACTTGCGGACCTTGTACCAGTCGTCCTTCTCGCCGGTTATCAGCACCTTCTCGCCGGCGTTGAGCTCGGTCACCGTGCCGACGAACAGCCAGCCCGCCTTCTCTTTTATAGAGGTGCCGTCCTTGGTGATGATGGCGACCCTGTTGGGATTGGTCCTCGCGTACATCTGGCGGCGCTCGCCGATGATCTTGCCTTTTTCCGAGAACGTCACGTTAAGCGCGTCAGCGTCCGGAGCGACCACATCGTAGAGCTTACCGATGTTAAGGGTCACCACGGTTTTCGCCCGGCCGCCCACGCCTTCGGCCTTAAGCTCGGGCACCAGGGTTATCTCCCCGCGCTCGCTCTTGACCGTTATGGCCACGGCGTTCGACAGCTGGAAACCGAAGTTCCGCACTTCGGCCTTCAGCATGACGTTTTCGCTCGCCTCGAACTTGCCGTTATTGTTCTCGTCGTAGAACGCTATGTCGAAGACTTTCAGCACCGCGTTCTCGCCGTAATATTTATCCGCCGCCGCTATGCCGGCCTGCTTGCCGGCGTCGAAGGCGCCGGGATACACTTCGGCCGCCATCTTCTGGTAGCCCGCGTTATAGCCGCGCTTGGTCTGTTCGGCGCAGCCGGCCGCGAAACCTTCCTTCTGCCCGGTAGCCCGGCCGCTGCTCTGGCCCAGGGCCCGCTGGTCGGCGTATTCCATGTTGCTGTACTGCTCGTAGAAAGCCGCGTACGCCGAGTTGTACGCCGCCCGGTAGGCGGCCTTGTAGCCCTTATCTTTGCCGTCGGCGTAGCCGTTGCGGTAGCTGGTAGAGTACTGGCTGTCGTAAGCGCGCCTGTAGGCCATGCTGTATCTTTCGTTATAGCCTTCCCGCTTGGCGTCGTCGTAAGCCCGGCGGTAGCTGCGCTGATAGCCGTCCCGGTAGCCTCTCTCATAGGCCTGCCGCTCTTCCGGGGTAGCGTACCCGTAGCGGGCCAGCTCTATGGACAGGCCCGGCGCGCCGATGCTTTTAGTGCCGGCGCCGCGCATGGCTGCTATCCCGGTTAAAGAGCTCTGAAGTTCGGTTTCGCGCTGGGCAAAGCCCGCCTGGTAGCCGGCTTTCTGCCCGCTCTGCACTTCTATAGTAGCCGCGTCGGCCTGCCCTTTGGCGTAGCCAGCGCTGTAGGAGGCGGCGTCCTGCTCGCCCAATTGTTTGGCCTCGGAGTAGGCGAAGTTGTAGCCGCTGGTATAACCCTCGTCGTAGCAGCGGCGCTTGCCGGCCTCGGTGCCGTTATTGATGCCGGCGTTCTGGCCGTCGGCGTTGCCCTGCTGCGTGCCCGCGGTCTGGTCCACGCCATAGCCGTCCCTGTAGCCGGCGGTGCGGCCGGCGTTATCGCCGTCGTTGGTGCCGTTGCGGCGCCCTTCCATTTCCCCGGCGTTAATACCGTCCGAGTAACCTTCCCGGCGGCCTTCCCGGATGCCTTTGTCGGAACCGTCCCTCATACCGGCGTTATACGCCTGGGTGGTATCTACCGGCGCAGGCGGCTGCGGGGGCTGCCCGGGCTGGCCGGGAGGCGGCGGCTTGGGCGGCTGGCCAGGCTGGCCGGGATGCCCGCCGGGGGGCGGCAGATGGCCGGGTTGCCCGGGCTGAAACCCAGGGGGGATCGGCTTACCCTGAAGATCTTTTTGTTCTTGTGTGATCTTATTGACGCTGTCGCTCACATCGGACAGCTGCTTTACGTCGCTTGCGGCAAAGATCACGCTGGAGGCTAGCAGGAGAGAAGGAATCACCGACGCTGCGCAGAATTTCTTTTTCATTAACGCACCCCTTGGCCCCGGACCCCGGAGCTATCGAATATATAAGATATTGTAGCCGAACCCGCCCTGGCTGCATAGGGCAGAACGGCCCTGTCAGGCCTAGGCCCTTTGTCCCTAGCACCCCGCAGGAACAGCAAGGCCGCGGGCGGTACAGAAAGCGCGCAGGTCCGCCGGCAGCGGCACAGAGAACACCCGCTCCAGCCCAGCCTTGCGCAGATCTATTTCGGCGCAATGCAGCGCCTGCCGCGGCAGCAGCAGCTTTTCCGCCAGGGCGGGCGTCCAGCCAGAGTCCAGGAAATTAAGGTAACAGCGCGCGTCCGGCCCGTAGATCTTGTCCCCCACCAGGTGGTGGCCCAGCCATTGCGCGTGGGCCCGGATCTGGTGCATGCGGCCGGTGCCAGTGGTCACGCGCGCCAGCGTAAAACCGCCGCCGCTGGCAAGCGGGGTAAAATGCGTCACCGCGGGCTGCCCGTCCGGCCTTACGCCGGCTTTGCAATACACCGGGCTGTCTTCATCGTCACCCAAAGGCTGGTCAACCGTCACCGGGCCGGAAAATTCCCCCGTCATTATGGCCAGGTAGACCTTCCCCACCCGCCGCCGCTGTATGGCGGTCTGCAGGCGGCCCGCCACTCCGGGGTTTTTAGCGAACACCAC
The DNA here is from genome assembly GCA_964417965.1 of uncultured Elusimicrobiaceae bacterium. GTDB lineage: Bacteria > Elusimicrobiota > Elusimicrobia > Elusimicrobiales > UBA9959 > UBA9959. The sequence continues at coordinate 7,005 of CAYQJX010000007.1, read as the reverse complement.
CACGCCGCTGGTCTCGCGGTCCAGCCGGGACACCAGGTGGGCGGCGGCAAGACCAAAGTGTTCGCGCACCGCGCCGGCCAGGCTGGACCAGGGCCCGTCCTTGGACGGATGGCAGATCAGGTCCCCCGGCTTATTTATAACTATGACCTTATCGTCGTGGTGTATTATCCAGCTGTCGAGCTCCGCAGGCGCTATCTGCCCCACGTTCACCAGCTGCGGCCGGCGCGGCCACGGGCAGGCCAGCCGCGGGTTGAACGCGGGCCGTTCGTCCCCGTCCGCATAAGCTGCCAGCCTGGTCTGTGTGTTTTTTTCCACTGAGCCTTTAGTTAACCATGTGCGTGACATTGGCCTCAACGCCGGGGAGGTCTTGGCCGGGCTCGCCCCCCTGCTTGCGGTACTTCCGCACAAGCGCCTTGAACTCCGGCGAGGTGTTGAGGCCTTTTATAAAATGGCCATCCGACGCCTCGTCGTAAAGAGCGCTCCACGCCGAGAAATTGCTCTTGAACGCCTTCTCATAATACAGCAGGGCGTTCTCCTTGCTGCGCCGGCAAGCCCACTCATAAACGCCCATGTTCGCGTACGCGAGATCGGGCTGGGCGCCCAAAGAAATGCCTTTTTCAAGGTCCGCCTTCGCCTGCGGGCATTTGTTCAGCCAGAGATACTCGTAGCCGCGCCCTATATAACTTTCAGGAACCAGCTCCGAATCCAGCTCTATTACTTTGGATAGATCGGAGGCCGCTTCGCTATGCCGGCCAAGCAGGCCATACACATAGGCGCGGCCGTTGTAGGCGCTGGGGGAGCCCGGCGCCCGCGCTATCGCCTGGTTCATCCCCGCCAGCGCTTTGTCGTACGCTTTGAGGGCCGCATAAACGCCGCCGCGGGCGATATACGAGTCGGGATTTTCCGGCTTCAGCTTGATCGCCATGTTAAAATCGGCGAGCGCGTTATCATTCTTCCCCAGGGCGAAGTAGGCGTTCCCCCTGTTGTGGTAGGCCGAGGAAAGGTCCGGATTCGCCGCGACGGCTTTATCCAGCTCCGCTATGGCTTTATACTGCTGTCCGAGCCTGGAGTACATCACCCCCCGGTTAACATGTATCGCGGCCCGGGTGCGGAGATCCTCCTGGGGACACAGGCGGAGCGCCTGGCCCAGATATTCCAGCACCTGCCGCGGATCCCCGGAGCTGCGGCTCTTGGCGAGACACTCTTTCATCGCATAGCAGTCCGCGCCGGCAAAAAGATCGCCCGGGCCCGGCAGGCCCATAGCGACCAGGAACCCCGCCGCGGCAATTGCGCCAAAGCGGAGGTGCTTGCATGTCTTTTTCATAGTGTATCCTTAGCCGCCGGGAATCCGAGAATGCAGCCATATTCTACAAAAGAAACCCAAAACAAAACCGCCGGGCAAGCCCGGCGGTTCGCGACTGGCGGCCAGTCTTTTTTAGAGGGAACCCCACACTTCTTTTTCGGTCTTGTCCGTTATGAACTGTATTTCCTTAAGATAATCCCTGTTCGACACGTCGGCCATGGACGTCTTCATCGGGATCTCCTGGTTGGCGGAGATCAGGCGGATCAGGTAGAACGTGCCGCCGCCGGTAGCCGGCATAAGGCAGGAGAAGAGCACATCGTTCCCGCTGGCGTAGATCCTGTTCACGGCGGCGGTCATGGCCCTTTCGGCGTTCGCTTCCGAGCGGAAGATATTGCTCACCAGCACATCTTTATCGTCGGCCATCTCCTGCCTGTAAGCGGCCCAGTCGTTGGCCACTATCACCGCAGGGGGCGGGGCCGGCTCTTCCACGGCGGCCGCCGCGGGGATCGCGTCCACCAGGGCGGTTTCTACCGCGGGGGGAGGCACAAGTTCGGCGGGAGCGGGAATCGCTGACTGTTCGGGGATACGGGGATCGGCAACAGAGTCCCTGAAATCGGCCAGGGACACCGGCTTCTTGGTATTTCCCACTATCCCGACGGCAAACAACACGTTAAGCGACATCGAAAGCACTAGGGTAATTTTAGTCGTCATTTCTCTCCTCGTCCCGAATGACCTTCCGGGACGCTATAGGACATTATTTAAAGTTTCAAGCCCCGTAGCAAGGCCTTTGTTCCTTATTTGTACTCCTCGGGCCAGGGGCCGGTACGGGTTTTGGGACCGCCGGGCTCCAGCCAGACCTTGCGGTTACCGGACAGCTTGGTGGGGAACAGCTCCATGGTCAGCTCTTCCGGCCAGAACCAGAGCTTGATCTCGCGCTCGCCCTCTATGGGGTCGGAAGAGACGTGCACCACGTTCTCGAAGATGCCCTTGGTGGTTACGCGGCCCAGGCTGCCGCGGATGGTGCGGTAGTCGGCCTCTTCGGGGTTCGTCGCCCCGGCGATGGCGCGGGCCTTGTTCACCGCGCCTTCGCCGGTAAAGGCGAAGGCCAGCACATTGTCCTGGTTGTTGTCGAACTCCCCCATGATGAAGCGGATAAGCTCGTCGTAAAAAGGCTTCTCCCTGAGGTGGTGGTAATGCGCCTCGGCCAGCTCCTTGGTGACCTTGGCCATGCGCGCGGCCACCATCCGCAGCCCGGTGGCCTCGAAACGCGTCAGCACATAGCCCGCGAGCCCCTTCACCATCCCGTCGGGCTTAACTATTACCAGTATAGATTCTTCCATTTATACGCTCCAAGGGAACCAAGTAAGTCTCACATCTATTCTACAAAACAAAACCGCCGGGATCGCCCGGCGGTTCGTAGCGCACTTGTGGCTGGTTTATTCCTTGAGGGTGTACACCAGGCCGCTCACGCCATGGCTTATAAGGAACGAGGCGGTGGCGAAACTGAGCCAGTAGTCCCCCACCTTAACCGGGCCGAAGGTGGCGTTATTCAACTGGTCTATTGTCACCAGGCTTATGATCATAAGGCCCATGGTCATATTGCCGGCCTTGTAAAAGAGCTGCAGCTCGCGCTCGTCCGGCTTCTTCTTGGAAAAGAACACCATGAACGCCATCAGCGAGAAGCTGGCGTAGCCCACGGGGCCGAACAGCAGCACGCTTACCAAGGTTACTACCCCCACCGCCATCTCGAATATATACCTCTTAATCATTTTACTTCCTCCTTTATATTGAATACGTCCTCAACCCTCACCCCAAAAAAGACCGCTATCTGCAGGGCCAGCGTAACAGACGGGTTGTACTTTCCTTTCTCTATGGAGTACACGGTCTGTCTTGAGACGCCCAGCTTATCGGCAAGCTCTTCCTGCGTCAGTTCGCCCCTTTCGAACCTCAGCTTCCTGAGACTATTCTGCAGTTCTACTTCTTTCACAACTCCTCCTTGGCCAAAACCGATGTGAGCTACTGTGTACATATTGTACATTATGCTTTACATGATGTAAAGCACTGTTTACATGTATTCCAAATTATGATTGTTTTATCGTCACATTTTGACACAAAACAAAACCGCCGGGCTTCCCCGGCGGCTTCGCATCCCGTTGCTGCCTCGCCTCTATCCTATGCCGGCTATTTGTGGCCGACGGGGGCCATGTAGACGGAGAGTTCGTTCTTGCCGTCCAGGCCGAAGAGACCGTCCATGGCGGACTGGCGGTAGGCGCCTATCATGCAGGTCCCCAGTCCCAGCGCCTCGCAGGCAAGGGACAGGTTCTGCCCAATGTGCCCCGCGTCCAACAGCACGCACTTTAAGGACTTGGGCAGCCCGTAGCGCCAGATGGTTCTGTATGGGACGGCGCTCCACAGCAGGAAAAGCGGAGCCTTGCCGCAGAAGGCCTGGCCGATAGCGGCTTCGCTTACCTTGCTCCCCAGCCCGGCCGGTTTGGCCTCCAGGACCACGGCATGCTTTGAACCGATATACCGGTAGATCCCGGCCTCCAGGCCCTCCACCTGCCGCGCCGCAAAATACGTCTCGAACGGGTGCCGCGAGCCGGCCGACGGGACCGTCCTCTTTATCGCGTGGTGCATGTGGCGCGCGTCGCTTGTGAACTCGCGCACCCCCTGCGTGGCCCACAGCAGGAAGGAAAGCTCCCGCAGCGTAACAGGGGCGGCCGAGAAAGCGCGCACGCTCTTCCTGTCGGAAATGCACTTTCTTACGTCGGCTTTCTTCAGCTTGGTTTTGGCCGGATCAGGCAGCGCGATCAGCCGCTGCCCGGCGCGCAGCGGCTTTTCAAAATCAGGGCGGGCCACGCCTTTAATCTGGTCGGACGGCTTTGTTTTCACGCCGTCCAGGTAGCCTTTCAGGTTCAGTATCTGGTCTTTCATTGTCGGTCTCCGGCTCCGCGCTTTCAGTGATGCGGGTGCGCTGGCCCCTTGCCGCCGTGGTGCAGCGCCCTATGCACCGCCTTAACGACTTCCCTGGTGGAAAGCACCTTGGATATAGCGCCCTTGCAGTTGGGGAGCTTCGCGAAACCGCGCGCCAGCATGGGGTCCGCGCCGTGGGCGGACAGCACCAGAAAAGGGATCCTGGCCGTTTTGTGCGTGTTCCTTACGGCCACAGCCACATCGTGTCCGGTCATGTCCCCCAGATTATAATCCAGCAGCATCAGATCCGGGAGAAAAGTAAGCGCCGCCTTTATGCCGGCCGCGCCGCTCTCGGCGGTGCGCGTCTCGTACCCCTCGGCCTTAAGGCGTTCGCCAAGCAGCCAGGCCAGCTCGGGGTTGTCCTCCACGATAAGGATCTTCGCGGCCCCGCGTTCCGCATGGGAACCATTTTCTTTTTGATCGTGGTCCTTCGTGCCGTCATGGCCGCCGAAGCCACGCCGCTTCGCCGCGCGTTCTATATAGCGCCGCAGCTTTCCCAGCATAGCCTTCGCGGATAACCGCTTTGCGGTGGGCTTCATCCCTAAATTCTACAAAACAAAACCGCCGGGCTTCCCAGGCGGTTTCGCTAAAGGCACACTAGATAAAGGTTATCTCCAGCCGGCGGGAGAAGATGCGGGCTATATTCTCTAGGGTTCGGAGGGATGGATTGTACTTGGCCTGCTCCAACCGGGAGATCGCCTGCTGCCTTGTGCGCAGGCGCCTGGCCAGTTCCGCCTGGGTCATGCCCGAGGCGGCGCGCAAGTCGGCTATCTTGCGGCCTACAAGCCGGCGCGCGAGCGCCCGCTCGAAAGCTATACGCTGCGCCGGCGTCCGGATGAATTCCGCTTCAAAACTCTTCAGATTATAATCCCTATCTGCCATACATGCCCCTTTTTTGTCCGCCCGCACACACAACATATATGTTGTATGCAAAACGAGTACAAAAATAGCATAGCAGGCGCCCCCGACAGCGTAGTGTCGGCAAAAAAAGAACCGCCGGGCTTCCCCGGCGGCTTCGCATGACCATCAAATAGTCATATAGTCATCAGCGTCCCCTAGTTTCCCCCGATCCTCAGCCTCAGTTCGTTTAAGAAGTTGTCGCGCTCAGGCGGGTTTATCACAAAATTATTTATCAGGCCGGACTTCCGCCTTATTATGTAAAAGGGAACATGTTTTAATCTCCTGAACCGCCGGAGCGTTCTAAAGGCGCAAAGTCCAGCTCGGTGTAGACGGCCAGGCCGTTCTCTTCAAGCAGGGCCGCCGTTACGCCGTTGCCCGGCACCATTTTGCCCGAGAAGAAGCCGTCGTGCACCAGCCCGCGGCCGCAGGACGGGCTGCCCGACTTCAGCAGCGCCTTCACGGCCGCGGCCTTGCGCGCCAGCTCCAGGGCGCGCGCCGCGCCCAGCCGGAATTGCGCCGTAACGTCCCTGCCGTCGATGGAGATCACCCGGTCCCCCAAGATCTCCGAAGGCGGGCGCGGCGTAGACATGCCGCCCAGAACCTCCGGGCAGACCGGCACAAACTCATAGCGCTCCGCCAGCCGCATAACCTTGGCGCAGTATTGGCCGCCCCCGTCATACCGGCACTTTTCCCCCAGCAAGCAGGCGCTCACCAGCAAAGACTCTTTCTTCATCCCCAGATTCTACAAAACAAAACCGCCGGGATCGCCCGGCGGCTGTGCGGAATGTGAGCAGCGCGTCAGATGCCGGATACGCCTTTCTCGTCCACTTTGAAAGAACACTGCGCGTCAGCGCAAGCGTAATTGAGTGTATCCCACGAGGCGCCCCCGCTGGAAGACATGAATACCCCCTTGGCGTCGAGTCTGAAACCTATGCCGAAGCCGGCGATGGGCCTGCTGCCGGCATTCAGCCCCGCGCTGTCCAGAATGAACTCGCAGGGGATCTCTTTGCAGGCATGGGTCAGTTTTTTCCATTGCACTCCCCTCACGCCGGCCAGGGACAGCTCCAACCCTTTTTTCTCCACAGTAAACTCGAAGCCCTCAGCCGGATTCTCGGCAGCCGTATTTTCCGCGGCCGCAGGCTCCGCATCTTTCTGCTGGCAGGCTAAGCCGCCAATTAACGCCAACCCTACGGCTAAAATTGCATATTTCATAGTTTTCTCCTCAGTGACGTCTGTCCGCCACGCTATCGCGCCAGATATAATCCTACAACTTTTCAAATCGTTAAAGAAAACCCTGGCGGCACCTTTTGGGTACCGCCAGGGTTGGCAAAAGCAAGCTTACCGAGAGCTGCGGGGAGTTAGGGTGGAGTGAGCTTTGGCAAAAAAGCTCACGACACAATTAGCTGTACCTACAGCTTTATCTCTACTTCCACGCCGCTGGGGAGGTCGAGCTTCATCAGCTCGTCCACCGTCTTCTGGGTCGGGCTGATCAGCTCGATGAGGCGTTTGTGTATGCGCATCTCGAACTGCTCGCGGGACTTCTTGTCCACGTGAACCGAGCGGTTCACGGTGTACTTGCGGATCCTCGTGGGGAGAAGCACGGGGCCTGCTATCAGGGCGCCGGTGCGCTTGGCCGTCTCGATGATCTTGGCAGTGGACTGGTCTATAAGCCTGTAGTCGTAGGCGTTCAGGCGGATGCGGATCCGCTGCTGCGCCGCCGGCTTGGCCTCTGCGGTTTTTTTATTTTCAGCCATATTATTCTATTATCTCCGAGACTACGCCCGATCCCACGGTGTGGCCGCCTTCGCGGATAGCGAAGCGCAGACCTT
>CAYQJX010000006.1:0-89581 GCA_964417965.1 uncultured Elusimicrobiaceae bacterium | reverse complement strand
GCCCGATGCGCGTTTTTAAAGAACAAAACAGGGGTTTTTCAGCAGACTGTTAGCCTATGAAAGCCATATCCCTTGCCCTGTCAATCCTGACTTTTTTCAGCTGCCTCCCCGCTTACAGCCTGGATCTGTCCGCCCTGGATAAGGAATATTTCATAGAGGCGGGCGACGTGATAAGCGTAAACGTGTTCCCCGCGGAAGAATTTTCCAAGGAAGTTACGGTGCAGCCCGACGGCAACATAGAGATCCCGCTGCTGGGTTCGCTTAAGGCCCAGGGCCTCAAGGCCGACGACCTGCAGAAGATGCTGACCGCCCGGTTCTCCAAGTACGTCTCCAACCCCAGCATAACCATCAACGTCAGGAAGTTCTCCTCCAACAGGGTGGCCGTGATCGGCCAGATCCTGCAGCCAGGCTACTACGAGTACCGCGAGGGCATGCGCCTGCTGGACCTGGTGGCCCAGGCCGGCGGCACGCAGGACTACGCCCGCAAGGACAGGGTCCGCATCTTCCGGCGCCTCAAGGGCGAGGACGGGAAAGTTTCCGAACAGGTTATAAAAGCCGACCTGGAAGAGGTCTTCTCGGGCAAGATGGACAAGAACATACTGCTGATCACCGGAGATATCGTTTATATTCCCCGGAAACCCTACTCGGCGGCCTCCCGCTGGATAACCGATAATATTGTGCCGTGGGCCACGCTGTTTATGTTCGCTATTACGGCCGGCATAGTGGCCAATAACAACAACTAGGACGCCCCATGAACGCAGAACTGACCCTTTACGACTATTGGCGCATAATAAACCGGCGCAAGTGGATAGCGCTGCTGGTGTTTACCGTCACCATCTTCTCCACGCTTTTTTACACCCGGCTGCAGCCCACCGTGTACCGCAGCCAGGCCCTGATAAAGATAAAACCTCCGGCCTCCTACAGCCGCATCCCCGGTTCCGAAGCCGCGGATTTTGACCCTTGGAGCGCCGTGGCCACGGAACTCAGGGTGATCACCTCCTCGGAGATCTCTGAGCGCGCGGCGGCCAAGCTGGGCATGCCGGCCGGCCCCAAGTCCGCCGCCTCCATCGCCGGGGCCTACAAGGTGGACCGGCTGCAGGATTCCAACCTTATCTCCATCTCCGCCTTTAATTCCGACCCGGCGCGCGCGGCCGATATAGCCGGCGCCGTGATTGAGGCTTACCGCGACTTCGACCTGGAGCAGAAAACCCGGCAGGCCAGGAAGATGCTGGAGGACATCTCCAACCGCAAGAACGAAGTGGAGGACAACCTGCGCACGCTGGAGCGGCAGAAGCAGAATTTTGTGGAACGCAACCCCAGGACCGGGCTTGGCGCCGCGCTGGCCAACCAGCTGGCCGACCTGGAGATAAAAAAACGCGAATTGATGGAGAAGTACACCCCGAACCACCCCGAGGTGCGCACCCTCCAGCAGCGCATAGACGTGGTGCAGGACAAATTTTCGGATATCCCGGCGCAGGAGGTGGCGCTCGGGCGCATAAGCCGCGAAGTGCGCATGCAGGAGGACCTCTACACCACGCTCAACAAGCAGTACGAGGAGGCCAAGCTCGGCGTCTCGTCTACGGTGTCCTTCGTCAGCGTGGTCAACCGGCCCATGCCGGAAACCTCGCCGGTGTCTCCCAATTTCCGCCTGAACATGCTGGCTGGCGCCGTGCTGGGAATGTTCCTGGCGGTGGTGCTGGTGTTCCTGCTGGAGAACCTCGACGTCTCCATCTCCACCATCGAGGACATCGAGAATTTTATAAAACTGCCGGTGCTGGGCATCATTCCGAACATACTCAGCGAGAAACACCTGGACAACTGGCTTACGAATATCTTCAAGAAAGAGCGCTACACCGTGGACGCTTTTCGGAGCGTGCTGATAGTCAACAAGCGTTACGCCTCGAGCATGATAGAGTCGTACCATACGCTGCGCACCAATATCATGTCCCACCTGAACACCAAGGAAAGCGTTTCGCTGGTGATCAGCTCTTCCGGCGCCGCCGAGGGCAAAACCCTCACCGCCGTAAATTTCGCCCTGGCCAGCGCCAATTCGGGCCTTAAAACGCTGCTGATAGACGCCGACCTGCGGCGCCCGGCCATAAACCAGATCTTCGGCACCCGCAAAGAGCCGGGCCTCTCCGACGTGCTGGCCGGCAAGGCCGACTGGCGCGACGCGGTGCTGGAGAGCGCGGACTTCATTATGGGCGGCCTGGATTTTGAACAGCTGATGCGCTTTCCCGGCATAGAGAACCTCAAGGTCCTTAACTCCGGCACGCAGCCCTCCAATGTGATCGACGTGCTGGACTCGGCCAACTGGACCGAGCTGATGGAGGACCTGAAGAGCGAGTTCGACATGATCATCTTCGACGCCCCGCCGGTGCTGCTGTTCGTGGACGCGCTGATGGTGGCCAAGCACGCCTCCGACGGCGTGGTGATGGTCTACAAGGCCGGCAAGATCGCCCGCGGCGCCCTGAAGCGCGCCAAGGAGCAGATAACCAACGGCAACGCCAAAATGATCGGCGTCGTCCTCAACGGCGTGCGCGCCTCCGAGATGGGGCCGCAGTACGGTTATTATTACGATTACAAGAGTTACGCCCGCCGCTAGGGCGGGCGGTTACCATGCCCATTATAATAGTCGTCATCGCGCTGGCCGCCGCCGGCTGGCTGGGCTACCTGGCCGCCGCCGGGGCGCAGTACGGCCTGATAATGTTCGTCGGCACGCTGGTGGTGGGTGGCATAGCTTTCTTCAGGCCGAAGCTGGCTCTCGCGCTGCTGGTCTTCTCTATGCTCCTCTCGCCGGAGATCGGCCTGGGCGGCGTGGGTGAGAACCGCAACATAGTAGTCCGCTACGACGACATTCTCCTCATCATAATTTTCCTGTCCTGGTTCGCCCGCACGGCCCTTTTTAAGGATAAGGCCTTCATTACTTCTACTCCGGTGCAGACCCCGGTGCTGCTCTACACCTCCCTCTGCGTATTGTCTACGGCCATAGGCGTGATCCGCGGCGATATAAACGCTACGACGTCTTTCTTCTACGTGATGAAGTACGTGGAGTATTTCCTGCTCTACTTCATGACGGTGAACATAGTAGAGTCGGAGGAAGAGGTCGAGAAATACCTGCGCTACGGCCTTGTGGTAGCGGTGCTGGTGACGGTGTACGCGTATTTTTATTATTACTCCGGTTCAGGCCCTGACCTGCGCGTTACCGCGCCGTTCGAAGTTCCTTTGGGCGGCGATATCCGCGAGTCGGAGCCGGCTTCGCTAGGCGGTTACTATATAATAATTTTCGGGATACTGATGGCCATGCTCACGGAGGCGTCCGGCTACGCTTTCCTGTTGGCCCTCGGGCTGCTTATTTTTATGTTCCCGGCCTTCCTGCTCACGTTCTCGCGGGCTTCTTACATTGGGTTCTCTGCCATGGTACCTGCGCTATTTTTCTTTTCACGCAGCCGCCGCCTGTTCATGCTCGCCTTCTTCTCGGCCGGAATAATTGCGCTGGCCCTGATGCCCGGCATCTCCAGCAGGGTAATGGACCGCATAACCATGACCTATCAGGGCGTTTACGCAACGCAGACTGTGGCAACTACCGCCGGCGGAGAAATTAAACTGGAAGAATCCGCAGCCGCCCGGGTGCGTTCACTAAATAGGGTCATTTTTGAAAAGCTCCCTAAACGCCCTATATTGGGGTGGGGGGTAACAGGAGTGGGCATGGGCGATACGCAGTATGCGCTTGTGCTGGGTGAACTCGGGCTATTGGGAGCCAGCCTCTTCTTCTGGATGCTTTACCGGCTGTTCCACACAGCAAGAACGGTCTTTGGATCATACAACACACTGCTCATTCGGGCGCTGGCACTAGGATTCATGGTTTCGCTGACAGGGCTTCTTTTTCAGGCTATAGGTGTAAATACTTTCATCATTGTGCGTATAATGGAGCCTTTTTGGTTCATCTCCGCGCTTTTGAGCGTGCTTTATATAAAAATGGTAAAACCGGAGCAGGTTTCTCCTCGCGCGCAAGAGGTCTGAGGCCCGTTTGCGCGGGTGCGGGCCTGTCCCAATCCATTTACCGCGGATAATTATCTATAATGACATCGTCGGACAGATGCGCGCTTATATTATTCTAAGATGATCACTGTTATTACCCCCGGGAAAAAGATATCCCTTGCCGACCTGGAAGCCATATGGCAGTACCGGGAATTGGCCTATTTCCTGGTAAAGCGCGACATAAGTGTGAGGTATAAGCAGACCGTGCTCGGGGGGCTTTGGGCCATTATTCAGCCTTTTTTCGCGATGGTGATATTTTCATTCTTTTTTGGAAGGATGGCCGGTATACCTTCGGACGGCATCCCTTACCCGATTTTCGTGTATGCGGGTCTTTTGCCGTGGACATATTTCTCCGGCGCGCTTTCAGCGGCCAGTGAAAGCCTTGTCGGCAACTCCAACCTTATTACCAAGGTGTATTTCCCCCGGGCGGTAATCCCGCTCGCTTCCGCCCTTTCAGGCCTGCTGGACCTGCTTATCGCTTCATCGGTACTGGCCGTCATGATGGCCTATTACGGGATTAATCCGGGGGCGGGAATTCTGCTGGTCCCGTTATTGGTCACCCTTACCTTTCTATGCGCTGCAGGGGCCGGATTATGGCTCTCTGCGTTGAATGTCGAATACCGTGATATTCGCTATACGGTGCCTTTCGTCATCCAACTGTGGATGTTCTCTTCCCCGGTGATCTACCCGTCCAGTATTGTGCCGGAAAGATATCAGTGGCTGCTGGCTCTCAACCCGATGGCCGGGGTCATAAAGGCTTTCCGTTCCGCACTGCTTGGGACCCAACCGCAGGATTGGCAGGCCCTGGCCGTCTCATCCATGGTGATAGCCGTGTTGGCCGCCTCCGGGATGCTCTACTTCCGCAGGATGGAAAGAACGTTCGCAGATATAATTTGAACGATTATGAGCGACACGATAATTAAGGTCGAATCCCTTTCTAAGCGCTACCGCCTGGGCCGGAACGAAGGCTATAGGACCTTCCGCGAGGCGCTCACCGGGATTTTTCACGCCCCTTCTAAAAAAGAACCTGGACCGGAAACTGTGTGGGCGCTGGATGACGTGTCTTTCGAGGTGAAGCGCGGAGAGGTGCTGGGGGTAATAGGCCACAACGGCGCCGGCAAGAGCACTCTTTTAAAAATACTGTCCCGGATCACCGAGCCCACTTCCGGCCGGGTCGAGCTTCGTGGACGCGTGGGGTCCCTTCTCGAGGTCGGGACCGGCTTCCACCCGGAATTGACCGGGAGGGAAAACGTATACCTGTATGGGGCCATACTCGGCATGTCCGGGCTTGAGATAAACACCAAGTTCGACGCTATTGTAGCCTTTGCCGAAATAGAGCGCTTTATCGACACTCCTGTCAAAAGATATTCCAGCGGCATGTATATGCGCCTGGCTTTTTCAGTGGCGGTGCATGTTGACCCCAAAATATTGCTGGTCGACGAGGTTCTGGCCGTAGGAGACGCTGTTTTTCAGACAAAATGCCTTGCAAAAATGCGCAGCATCACCAGCGAGGGGCGGACTGTGCTGTTCGTCAGCCATAATCTGGCCGCCGTCAGCAGCATCTGCGCCAGGGGGATAGTCCTGGACCGCGGCAAAACTTTGTTCGGAGGGCCCATACAGGACGCCGTGAATTTCTACGAGGGCGAAGTGTTCGCCAAGAAATATCTGAATACGGCCGTGGAACATCGGGAGGACAGGAGCGGTTCCGGCGCCCTCCGCCTGGCCGGATTTCGTCTGGAGGATGCGGACGGCAGGAAGATAGAGAAGATCCCTAACGGACATACTGTACGGCTTGTGTTCTCTTATAAAACCCGGGCCGCTGCCGAAGCCAGGAACGTTGACTTCGGTATCCTGGTGGAGAGGGAAAATGGAGAGCGGGTCTTCCAGTTCGGAACACGGTTTACAGGGCAGAATTTTGACCGCCTTTCCGGAGAGGGAAACATAGTTTGCACTATCAAGCGCTTCCCTCTCGCCCCGGGACGCTATAAGATAGCGACCTGTTTTCAGGCCGAATCCTCGGTGACGGACTTCCTGCCGCTGCTCACCTATCTGGATGTGGTGGATGGAGACTTTTACGGGGCTAACTACCAGGTCTACGAAAAGGAAACACGGCTGCTCGTGGACGGTTCATGGGCCCGGGAGCCCCGCGGTTAACCCGCATTAAATGTATGGATCCCAAAAGCTACAAGGAATTCTACGAGGATGAGTCGGAGAAATACCTGCCGGAAGATTCGCAGTATTACAGACATGACAGGTTCTTCAATATCAGGCGCCTGGCCGACCGCGGGGGCGCGGCGCGGCTCCGTATCCTGGACGTGGGATGCGGCAATGGCTACCAGCTTTCTACTCTGACCGGGAAACATGAAGTGCATGGGCTTGATATTTCGGAGGCTAACATTGTGTTGGCCGCCGGCAACGGGATAAAGGCCGTCCTTCATGACGTCGAGTCGGCTTTCCCCTACCCGGACGCTTCGTTCGACGTGGTAGTCTGCTCGGAGATCCTGGAGCATGTGTTCTTCCCGGAAAAAGTGGTGGACGCATGTTTCAGGGTCCTTAAGCCTTCCGGGACATTTATTGTTACGGTCCCCAACCTGTACTGCTTCCGGAACAGGCTGTCCCTTCTTATCGGCCGCGGCGCCTATTTCATAGAGTATCCCGACAACAGGATACATATACGGTTCTTTTCCATTCCAGGGATGAAGAAGATTCTTGCGGACAGGGGGTTTGAGGTGATAGGGGTGCTGGGGCAGCACTTCGCCATGAACTTTAACTGGCCTTTTAAATTGATCTGGTATCTGCACGGCGGTAACCGGGGCCTGCGGTTAATGATACGGGTCCTTACTCTCGGCAGGAAAGATCCTGACAGGCCGGGGGAGGTGCTGCAGTTCCACATTTTCAGGTTCTTGGGTAGTCTTTTTCCCAGATTGTCTCCCGGGCTTCTCTTCGATTGCAGGAGAAGGGCTTGAAACCACAGAGATGAAGCAATACCCCCCTATCGAAATCCCCGAAGTAAGCGTAGTTATCCCGGTGTATAACGAGGAGAGCTGCATCGGGGAATGCATCATATCGCTGCTCGCGCAGGACTTCGTAAAAGTAGAGATAGTCGTGGTTGACGACGGTTCGACCGATGCTTCGGCTGCGTTGGCTGCATCGCTTGGCGCCGTTGTGCTGAAGGGCGCTCACAAGGGGCCAGGCGCAGCCAGGAACGCGGGGGCCAGGGCCGCTTCCGGTAATATCCTTGTGCTCGTTGACGCGGACATGACTTTTGCTCCGGATTATGTTTCCAGGCTTGTGCTCCCAATAGTAAAAGGCGGCGCTGCGGCTACCTGCCATTGGAATGAGATGGTCGCCAACTGGGATAATCCCTGGGCCCGCTGTCAGACCTGGTTCCTCGGCAGTCCCGATGGCCGCAGGCAGCCGGCGGAAGCTCCGGAAAAGGAGAACGTTTACCGGGCGGTTAGGAAAGACTTTTTTTTGACCAGTGGGGGGTTCGCGGAGGATGAGGGGCGGGGCGACGACGCCTCCGTCTCCAGGCGTACCGGAGTTTTTGCCGTGATAGTGCCGGACGCTGGATGTTTCCATCGTAACGCCACCGGTCCGGGGGAAGTGTTCGAGGACGCGCTTTGGCGCGGCCGGGATATGGCGGCCGCGAAAGAGCGGCGCTTGGCCAGGTGCGCCGCCGCATTTTTCTTGTATCATAACCCTATTCCTGTCCTATTCCGCGGCCTTCGGTTGGGTTTGTTGAAGAAAGAACCCAGGTTGCCGGTCTACTCGCTGGTTTTCAGCGCGGGTTTCTTGTCGGGGCTTGTGCTGGCTCTTATCACCGGACAGTACCAGAAATAGAAAGGGGTAATTTTAATGTACGCAATGCTAAAAAGGATACTGAGGCGTCCGCTCCGCCCGTGGCTTTTGAAAAGGCGGATGAGGCGATACCGCTCCGGGCTTGGCGCCGGAGATAAATTCAAGGTACTGTTCGGGGGGCATTGGGCGAGCCTGCCGGATTGGCTGGTGCTTTCCGAGGGGGAACAGGATATAACTAAACCGCTGGAGTTAGAAACATCCAGCGTGGACGTTATCTTTACCGAACACGTTATAGAACATGTCGGATTCATGGACGGGGTTGCTTTTATGCGCGAGGCACTGCGCATCCTGAAACCGGGCGGAACGTTTCACGTAGTTTGCCCGGTCACCGAAAAACTGCTTTCATTTTCCCCTTCCGGAGAAAGGGACAGGGAGTATCTGCGCTGTCTGGAGCGGTTTTACCAGGAAGAACGGAGTCTTTTTGCGGAACTAAAATTTGACGGTTTGAGTGAATTCAACAGGGTATTTCTGCTCAACAGCGTGTTTACCGGGCATGGGCACAAATTCATCTGGAGTGCCGCCCTTATCTCCCGGGTGCTTTCCTCGCTCGGCTACAGCGCGGTCGGGACCTTTGAAATAGGTCGCGGCGGCAACGAGGAATACTGCGTTGAGCGACGGCGCCGGGGGATCTACCTGGGGAACAACGCCGAAGAAGACCGTGCGGCGAACTACGTATATGACGCGGAGAGCCTGGCCGTCGAGGCCAGGAAATAAGATTTCTTTATGTCGGAAAAATTGAGGGAATATTACTCTTCTTCTCTGGAATACATGGAGAGCCTCAGGAAGAATGAAGAGAAGGAGTACTCCGCCTACCTTGAAGAGTGTTCCGCCGGCCTTCCGCCTGGCGCTTCACTGCTGGAGTGCGGCTGCGGGTTGGGGCATTCTTCGAAGCTGCTTTCGCTCAGGGGCTGCGCGGTTACCGGCACGGACATCTCCCCGCTGTTCGTGGAAGAGGCCAGGAAAAAGCACGGGGAGACGGCCGCTCTTAAGTTCCAGGTCGAGGATGCTGCGCGAATGTCCTTCCCTGACAGGGCTTTCGACGTGGTCTGCTCCGCACTGTTCCTTGAGCACACCTCAGAAGTTGAGAAGGTGCTGGGAGAGATGGTACGCGTTCTTAAGCCGGGGGGGAAACTTGTGGCGGCCATACCCAGTTTTTTGGACCCGGTGCAGCATCTCAAAGAGTTCCTGAGGTGGAAGGACCGCCAGGTCTGCCGCCCGTGGGAGGCGCGGAGCAGGGCCGGAGCCTTATACAGGTTCTTTTCCACTTCCGCGCTCGTAGTCTTGAAAGCAGCCGGGCTTAACAGGAAGATCTACCGCCTGGAACCGGTGCTTTCGGAAAAAGCGGACGCCTGCGGGCACGATTTCGATGCGGCCTGGCTGGCGAACCAGTTCGACGTTAGGAGGCTGCTGAAAGAAATGGGGATGAGCGTCAGGGTCATTATCCCCGAAGGCGGCGAAGGGCCGGTGGCGCGGTTAATGGAAAAAATAAAATTCCCGCCCGCCATCAGGAACGCGTACGGCGCATTGCGGGCTTCAGGCTTCATGGTGGTGGCCAGGAAGGACTTGTAAATTCCCTCATATGGTCGAAGAAATAAAAACCAGGGTTATAGCCATAATGCCGAGCGGGCCGGCCTATGAGTTCGGAGGCGGTTCCAAGCCCGATGTCGCCTGGGAAAGACCCTCCGGGGGTGTCGTATGTCTTTGGGCCCGCGAATGGCATAACCTGCTGGGCGCCGAAGTGCTTAAAGTTTCTGGCGCTTACAGCTGGGAGTCCTGGCAGCCAGACCTGCGTGCGGATAAGGTTTACTCCGCCGCTCTCCCTACCGGGGTAACGCATCGGCTTTTCCCGGCCGTGCGCGGACTTTACCGGGTGGGGCTGCGCAAGCAGGAATGCGTCTTTTCTGAAGCAATGCTCGCTGAGTTGGAAAAAGCGAAGGGAGAGAGACTGGTTCTTATGTTGGGGGCCACCTACGGTTTTCATAATCCTTTCTACCGGTCCATCCTCTCCGCCTTGGGTCCTGGCCGCAGATTTCCTGTCTTTCTTCGCAGCGACGGGATGTTCAACCACCCTCTGGGGGAATTCCTGGCCCCGCACAAACCGCTTACCTATCTTTCCCTGTTGCTGGAGCACTTTGAAGTAAAAAAACTGCTTGCCTGCGCCGACGTTATCTCGGAACAGTCCGCGTCGGGGCTCTCCGCCTTAACCGCTGTGTACAAAGGGCGCATCGAGAGGCTCCCGATGGGTTGCGACTTTTCTTTCTGGCGGCCGCCGTCAGGAGGGGAAAGGGCCGCGGCAAGAAAACTGTTGGGGATAGGAGATAATAAGAAAGTTTTTTTTGCATCGGGGAATTTCCTTCCAAGGAAACAGTTGGACAAGCTGGTGGAAGTGTTTCTTTCCTTGCAGGGACGGGATGATTTTTTTCTGCTTCTGGCCGGACAAGGGCCGGCTGCAGCCATCACTAAACTTGAACGCCTTTGCGCGCCGCTTGCGGACGGCGGCCGCGCCCTGCTGCACGGTTACGCAGAGGGCGAAGAACTAAGGGCGTTGTACCACGCCTCCGACGTATATGTCTCCTGCGCCACGGATGAGGGCGGGCCGGTTTCTGTGATGAAGGCCCTGGGCTGCGGCCTACCTGTGCTTTCTACCCCGGTCGGAGACACCGCCGAGTTCCTCAGCGAACAGCGGGCCGGCAGGCTGGTCCCTGTAAGGGACTATGCGGCGTGGAAGAGTACGGTTGCTCAAATACTGGACGCCGGTTCTCCAAAAGCTGCGGACGTTTCCGCGGCCAGGGAGCGTTACGACTGGCCTAATATCGCGCGGCGTTGCGTTCGGGTCCTGGACGACCTGTCTCGATCTTACTTTCATTAAAATGAGCTCAAAGCCATTGCACATCGTTTCGGTAGTATTGAACGTTTCGGACACTCCGTGTCTGCCTGCCTGCCTGCGTTCGCTCGGCGCTACGGGCTACCCTGGCATGGAGATAATTGTCGTGCGGAACGGACCTTTCCGTGAAGGGTTCGAGAGCGAAGCCCGCCTGGCTTCTGACAAGGTTTCAGAAGTGATATTTACCGGGTTAAACGGCGGCTATGCGGCAGGCAACAACGCCGGGATAAGGCGCGCCCTGGAGAAAGGCGCGGATTATGTGTTGCTGCTCAACGACGACACGGAGGTCGCTCCTGATTTCGTGGAAATACTGGCAGGGGCCGCGCTCAAAGAACCTGGGGCCGGGGTGCTCGGACCCAGGATCTTCTACTTTTCCGAACCGGAGAAAGTGTGGTTTTCTGGAGCCAGGTTCGATAGGGACCAATGCTCCATCTTTACCCCCGGTACGGGTCTGCCGGCTGCCGTCACTGCGAAGGGGGAAGTTACGGAGACGGATTATGTAACCGGCTGCGCCCTGTTCGCGAGCAGGAAGATGATAGAGGCCGTGGGACTTCTGGATGAACGGTTCTTTCTTTACTGGGAGGACTGCGATTGGGGCCTGCGCGCGGCTGGCGCCGGTTTCAAGAGTTTGGTCGTTCCTTCGGCCAAAGTCTGGCATAAAATTTCCGTATCCGCGGGCGGGGAGGAGTCCCCGATGAAGGCTTATCATAAAACCAGAAGCCACCTGCTCTTCGCCGATATGCACGCCCCGAAAGCAAAAAAGACGCTGCTGCTTAAGCTCGCGCGCGACGCGGCCTGGCTGCTATTTAAATCCGGCGCGCCTGGGGCGTTAAGGCGGGCTGCGGCGTACTTGGCCGGGGCTGCGGGCTACTTTGCCGGGAGCCGCGGGGCAGGCCCGGACTGGCTGCGCGGCGGTGGGAAGGGGGTTTGATATGGCGGCCAACTTAGAAAAGGTGTACAACGACTACTGGCGCGCGCGGCAGGCCGCACCCGTGCCAGCCGGGGAGAACGAGATTTTTGAAACGGCGCTTTCCGTTATCAAGCCCGGGGGGTATTTGCTGGACGCCGGCTGCGGGAACGGAGAATTTCTTAAGCTTGCGGCTCCGCTGTTCGTCCGGGTATGCGGGGCGGATATCGCTACGCCGGCCACCGACGCCGTACGCGCCCTGGGTTTCGAGGCTGTACCGTGCGACGTGTCGGGGACCTTGCCTTTTGAGGAAGACTCTTTTGATGCCTGCACCTGCCTGGACGTTATAGAGCATGTTCCGGACCCTCTGGCGGTGCTGAAGGAGCTGCGCCGCGTCCTCAAGCCAGGCGGTCAGCTTGTGCTGTCCACTCCGAACATCCGCTGCTTCCGGCATATCGCAAGGCTGGTCTTCACCGGAGAGTTCCCTCGTACGACCGGAGACGATTTTGTGTGGGGCGGCGGACACCTGCACTATTTTACCCGCAAGGATATGCGCCAATTGTTGGAGGCGGCCGGGTTTGCTGTGAATGGGGTCGTCCTGAACCCCGGGCAATTCGGCAGGTCATGGAAAAGGAAGCTCGCCCGGCTGGTTGCCGGCGACCATTTTTTCGGGGAATTCGTGGAAGCCAGCGTTATAACCGTCTGCACTAAAGGAAAATAAATGAGTGTTAACCAATACCCTTCCCTTAAAGAGATCCTGGCGCAGCACGTGCAAAAAGCGGATTATGAACGCTATCTTTTCGCGAGCAGGTTCGTTTTCAGGCCGCCGTCTTTTCCGGCTATCTGGCTGCTGGTCAGGTTGGGCGTCTCTTCCGAAGCCGCCTCCTGGCTTTCCGGTCTAGCGGCCTTTGCCGCTTATGCTTGCCTGCTTTGGCCGGGCGCGCCGCTGCTGTGGCCGGGGGTGGCGTTGCTTATGTTGTTTAATTTTTCTGACTGCCTGGACGGCGGTATCGCCAGGGCGATGCGCACGCGTAATCCTTACGGGCGGTTCCTTGATTCCATAATGGGCTGGGCGGATATGATCTTCTGGACGGTCATCGGAGTGACCGTTTGGCGGTTGCCGGAACTGCGCGCGGCCGGGGACGCGCTGGGGTTGCCCCCGCTGGTCTGGGCCGCCGCCGGAGTGCTCTGTTCTTTTTTCGTCTGCTATTATTCTTCGCTGGAAGTGATGTTCGACCAGGTCCTTCGCCCCTACTGGGAGCCGAGCTCCGGAGGGAACGGTACTGTTCCCTCTTCGAGCCCGTTGCGCGGAAAGACCGGCGCGGCTTTCTGGGGCAGGGTCGTGGTTTCAAATCTCAGGGTCAGGGAGACGCATTACCTGTTGCTGGCGGCGGCCTGCCTGACGGGCACGGCCGACCTGCTGCTGGCGTTCTTTCTCGCTTTTAGCGGGCTTTTTACCGCCGTGCTGCTGGTTACCTATTGCCGCCGGGGGAAAGCGGTGTTTAACTCGGGAGCAGGCCGGGAGCCGCTACCAAAATGAAAATAAGCGTGCTTATAAGTACCTACAACCGGAGGGAGGCGCTGCAAAAGACCCTACAGTGCCTTCTTGCCCAGGACTACCCGCTGGGTGAACTGGAGCTGATCGTGCTGGACGACACGGGTTCTGACGGCACTTACGAGGAACTCTTGAGGCGTTCCACGGAGCTGCTCTCGAGCGGCTTGCGCGGGTTCCAGGCTATGCGTAATCCCGACAACATGGGGATAGCCTATGGCCGCTGCCGGCTAACCGAGGCCGCCGTACAGGACTCGGAAGCGATACTCTATCTTGATGATGACGTTTATCTTGAAAAAAACACCATAGGCGGGCTGGTCAACTGCCTGCAGAAAGATCAACGCCGTGCGCTGGCCGGGCCGCGGCTGGTTTACGCCTCCGAGCCGCTAAAGACCGCGCATTGCGCTAACTTTGTGGGAAAATGGAGCGGCCGCTATTCAGAAAAAGATCCTTCTTCAGAAATGGAGTGCGACTGGCTGAACTCCAGTTGCCTCCTGGCCAGGCGCGCGCCCCTTTCAGGGCTCAAGGATAATAGCGATTTTTATACTGCTCACGAAGAAGTGGATTTTTGCCTGCAGTTAAGGAACGCCGGCTACTTGGTGGTTTATTTCCCGGAAGTCAGGGCTGCGCACGACCTGCCTCTATCCGGGAGCAGCAGGCGGGACAGACTTTATTACCTGTATCGGAACAAACTCCGCGTCTTCATAAGGAACTTCACTCCCATCCGGCTCATTACGGCTTTGCTTGTTATGGTCTTCCTCGGTCTGCCCAAGGCTTTAATTGAATCCTTGGCGTATAACCGGGGGGTGAACTTTAGGGAGATAGGATTGATATTCCGGGCTTTTGCCGACGGTCTGCGCGACCGCGGCGGGAAGCTATAGCCGGCGTT
Organism: uncultured Elusimicrobiaceae bacterium; assembly: GCA_964417965.1. GTDB lineage: Bacteria > Elusimicrobiota > Elusimicrobia > Elusimicrobiales > UBA9959 > UBA9959. Next base: position 75,447 of record CAYQJX010000006.1, on the reverse strand, counting down.
CCGCTAGCAGTTCTTCGCTGGCGGCGGCATAAGCCGCCGCGTTCTTTTTAAGGTCAAAGCATTCAACAGCTTTTTTCCTGGCCTCCGCAGAAAAGCGGAGCCGGAGTTCCTTGTCGGCGAGCAGCGCCGACAGTTTAAGTTCCAGGTCTTCCCTGCTCCCGGCTTTTGAGAAAAATCCGTTCACGCCATCTTCGATGGTGGAGCCCGTTCCCCCTATTCTGGACACAACGCAAGGCAGGCCGCAGGCCAGCGCTTCCGCCATGACCAGGGGCAGTCCCTCCAGCCTCATGGTCGGGTTGATGTATATGTCAGCCGCGTTGTAGTAAGCCGGCATCTCACTGTTTTTTATGGACCCGCAGAACAGGACGCGGTCTCCCAAACCGGCTGCGGCGGCCCGCAGTTCTTCCAGTTGCGGCCCGTCGCCGGCGATCAGGAGCCTGGCCGCCGGGTGTTTCCCGGTCAGCCCCGTGAAGGCGGCCAGTCCGATATGCATCCCTTTTTGTTTGTGGATCACCCCGGACATAAGAGCGACCTGAGTCTGATCGCTAAAGCCCAGTTTTCGTCTTGTTTCGGCGCGCAGCGCCGGGTCAGGGCGGAACAGTTCCGTGTCCACCGGGTTGAAGATGACCCTGGTCTTGGCGGCACTGAGGGGGAATTCGCGCGCGAGCGCTTCCGCCGATTCCCGGCTGACCGCCACCAGCAGATCCGAATCGGAGACCATGGAGCGGAAGCGCGGTATATAGTAGAAGAGGGTCTGCGCCGCGTAGCGCGTAAGGAAATACAGCAGCTCGCCCGGGGTGGAAACGCGGCCCAGGTTACTGGCTATTTCTCCCCGGACGGCCAGGCCCTGGACGATGGAAAGGACCGGCCGCCGCTGCGCCGCCGGGATGGCGGCATAGGCCAGGCCGGAGAAATTCTCGGACCAGAAGACGTCTATACCCTGCGAGCCGGCGAGTTCCGCCGCCGCCTTTGCGCTGGCCGCCCACCAGGCTGGCGCCTCCCGGCGGGACATGGTGTGGCATGTTCCCTCAAGGTAAGTAACGGAATATCCGTTTTTGTTCTCAGCGCGGAGCCCGGCCGGGTGCGCGGTAGTCAGCAGGAAAACAGTGTGTCCCTGCCTTGCCGCTTCCGCCGCCAGCGTTTCGGCGTGCACTTCCGTGCCGCCCAACTGGTGGACGGTGGTAGAGGTGGTCAGCAGGCAGATCTTCATCGCAGTATTATTATATATTTTGTCCCCGGTGAAAGAACCGGTTAAAAATTGTAAGATTACTCTCAGCTTGACCCATATGACTCATATAGTTATCAATAAAATATTTAAAAAAGTCATCGGGGCGGACGGGGAGAGCCAAAGGCTGCATGAGGCGCTTCTGCGGCTGCTCAGGTCGGCGCCAAACGCCGGTTCCCTGCTTGATATAGGCTGCGCGGATGGAGCGAAAACACTGGCTTACGCGGGAGTTCTGGGGGTAGCCGCGACTAAGATAAAGGGTGTGGAAGCGCAGGAGCGTTACAGGCTCCAGGCCGCGGAGAAATTCGAGGTTTATCCCGCCGACCTGGAGCGGGAGAAGCTGCCGTTCGAGGACGAGTCGTTCGATGTGGTGATCTGCAACCAGGTGCTAGAGCACCTGAAGAACATCTTTCTGCCTCTCAGTGAAATGGACAGGGTGCTGGCGACCGGCGGACGCCTGGTCATCGGAATTCCCAACCTGGCCGCCCTGCATAACCGCTTTCTTCTGCTGTTCGGCCGCCAGCCCCTCTGCAACACTATAACCGGCCCGCACATCAGGTGCTTTACCCACAGGGCTTTTATTGATTTTCTGGCCACGAATCCCAACTTAGATCTTGAGGGTACTGCGGCGGCCACGCTGTACCCTTTCCCGGTCCCTTTAGTGGATTGGCTTGCCCGGTTTTTTCCCGGCCTGTCGGCGTCCACTTTTTACCTGCTGCGCAAGAAAAAACATGATCCAGCAGCCTGCGGGTGGAATCTTCCCGGCATCGGAGATACTCTGCTTGGGTGAACAAAAAGCGGATTTTTCAGCGAAGTCGGAGCGGCACAGCGATAACAGCGGGAAGGTCATTTGAAAAAGGTCATTTATCTTACAGCTTTAGGCCGGGCCTACGCTCATTCTGGTATGGAATCCGGAGCGGACATCCTGCGCCTTGTCACCTCGGTGAATTCCGCCTCCGACGCTATCGGCTGGAAGGCGTCGGTAGTGGCCCGCTACGAAAGGCCCCGGATCTTCACCCCGGAAGGGGAGGCGATGCCGCGACATGAGCTCGCCCCGACCGGTCTTTTCTCCCGTGGGCTCAGGGACCTGAAGGCGCGGCTGGATTTCGGTGGCATAGTTAAGACCTACGCGGCCAAGCTGGAGGAGTATGGCCCGGAGCTGGAGCAGGCTGACCTAGTGCATGCCTGGGACACACCCGCCGTGCTGGCTTTCGCCCGGTTCTTCTCGGACGCGGTGGTCAGGAAGAAACTTTTGTTCACCCCCGAGGCCGTGTTCTGCGCGCCGGCGCCGGCTTGGCTGGCGGCGCAGCGGCGCCTGGCGCTGGAGTCCGCCGACGCGCTGGTGTTGCCCGGGGCCTGGGCCTGCGCGGGTATAGCGGACGTCTACGGTTACAAACGTAAATGCTTTACTCTGCCCCGCGGCATAGAAGATTTTAAGCACCTACGCAGCGGCCGGGTGCGTACTGAGCTTGGACTTAAGGAGACCGATATCCTGGTTTGCGCCGTAGGGCGCCTCAGCCCGGAGAGCGGATTTATGGCTCTTATCGAAGCCATGGCCATCGTTCTAAAGCAGCGGCCGGAAGGGTTGAGCTGCGCGATAGCCGGTTCCGGCCCGCAGGAGGCCGCGTTGCGCGCGCGTATAGAAGAACTCGGGCTGGGCGGCCGGATCAGGCTGCTGGGCTTCAGGCAGGACGCCGGGGAATTGCTGGCCGACGCTGAAATATACGCCGCGCCGGCGGTTAAGCCGATGTCCGACCAAGGCGTTATAGAGGCGATGCGCGCCGGCCTGGCCATAATCTCTTCCGACGCCGGCGGCAATCCCGAGGCGCTGGGTTGGGGACAGGGCGGGGCGCTGGTGCCGGCTGGCGATCCGAATGGTTTGGCCGCGAAGATACTGGAGATAGCCGCCAACCCGAGGGAACTGGTTTACCTCTCGGCCAGGGCCAGGGATTTTTATGTTAAGACGCATTCGCTCGGGGCGCTGGCCTCGGGCGCGGCTAAGATCTACGACAAAGTAATAGAAGGACATGCTACATGACCCCCAAGATAAAACTCCTCTTTGTTATTGAGAATTCCTGTTACGGGGGCGGGGAAAAAACTTTCTCGCTGCTGATACGGAACCTCCCCAAGGATAAGTTCGAGATCTTCTGCTCTTCCCTGCCGCGGGGGAGGTTCTACGATGAGACAAAGGACCACTGCCGTTTTTTGCCGCTGGACCTTACCAGCAAATTTAATTTCAGCAACATCGGCCGTTTGAAAGAGATTCTGTCCGCCAATGCTATCGATGTGGCGCACAGCCAGGGCGCGCGCGCGGACTTTTACTGCGCGCTGGCCGCCGCCAAGGCCGGCGTTAAGGCTGTGGCCACCGTGGCCATGCCCGTAGAGGGTTTTGACGTCTCTTTTATCAGAAAAAGCATCTACAAGGCGCTCAATTCTTTCGCCGCTAAAAAATGCGCCGCCGCAGTAACCGTTACCGGTGAGCTGGCCGGCCGGCTGGAGGGGAAGTATCCTTCGGTGAGTGTTATCCCTAACCCGGTGGACTTACTGGAATTCAGTCCTTCTAATTTCAACGCGGCTCCTGTCATAGAGAAATTCGGATTACGCGGCAAGCTGGTGGTTGGCGCGCTGGGGAGGTTGGAGAGTCAAAAAGGGTACACGCACCTGCTTTCGGCGCTCAAGCTGGCCTTTGACAAGCAGCCGGAGCTCAAGGACAGGATTAAATGTCTTATTGCCGGTTCCGGGAGTCTGGAGGCGAAACTTAAGAAGCAGGCTGACGCTGACGGACTTTCAAGTAATGTGGTTTTCTGCGGAGAAGTCGGTGACGCTAGGGATTTCCTCGGAGCTGTGGATATATTTGTGATGCCCTCGTTGCAAGAAGGGCAGCCGCTGGCCCTGTTGGAGGCCATGGCTATGGGGAAACCCGTATTGGCCTCAGATATCCCCGGTATAAGCGGTACGGCAGAGGCCGGACGCGAAGCGGCATTGGTGCCCCCTGCGGACCCGGCCGCGCTGGCCGAAGGCCTGACCAGGCTGGTCGGCGGTATGCCTGCGGCTCTGGCTCTCGGACGCAATGCCGTTGCAAAGGCGGCCCGGTTCGGGCTGCCTGAATACATTTTTAAACACGAAAAATTATATTCGCAGCTGGTCGGGTGAGCTCATGCTGAAAGAGTTATTCGAGGTTATGAAACTGGTCAGGCCGCAGCATCTGCTTAAGGCAGTTATGCACCCGCGGGAAGAACTACTGGCTTTTAAATATCATTACCGCAGGGTCCCGGTGGATCAGTTTATTTCTTTTCTGTCTCAACTTGGGGTGGAAGGGCTGCCTAAACTTAAGGCTTTGGCCGCGGAGTTGGCCGCCCATGAGTCTTTCCACGCTGCGCTCAAAGAAAAGCTGCGGCTTCATTCGGACGGTTACGGCGGACAGATGACTCGGGAGGCCCCGGCCATATATTCCCTGGTGCGGCTGCTGAAACCGAAAGTAATAGTGGAGACGGGCGTGGCCGACGGCTTTACCACCTCCTATATCCTGCGGGCTCTGGCTGATAATGGGGAGGGAAAGCTTTATTCCATTGACCTGCCGCATTACCTGCTGCCGCAGGATAAACAGCCCGGCTGGATAGTGGAGGAAGATTTGCGCGGCCGGTGGGATCTTCGGGTCGGGGACGCGGCGCAGGTGCTGCCTGAGTTGCTGAAAGAATTGGGGACTGTGGACATGTTCCTGCACGATAGCCTGCATACCTACGATCATATGATGCTGGAGTTCCGCGCGGTGTGGCCACATCTGCGCCCCGGTGGGCTTTTCCTTTCCCACGATGTGGGCACTAATCCGTCTTTTTTTGATTTTATCGAGGAGATAGGTTTGAAGTGGAAAGATTGGCGGGTTTACCATGTGCTCGGCGGCTTCCGAAAACCGGCACCGGCTAAAGGAGCGGGGAGCTGATGTGCGGGATCTGCGGCTTTACCGGGGTTAAGAACGACGCCTTGTTGAAGGCGATGGCCGCGTCGCTCGCGCACCGCGGGCCGGATGAGGATGGTTTTTTTGCGGACGAGGACCGCGTGTCGCTCGGGATGCGGCGCCTCAAGATAATAGACCTGGCCACAGGTTCACAGCCGGTGTTCAATGAAGACCGCACCGTGGCCGTGGTATTCAACGGCGAGATCTACAATTTCAAAGAGCTGCGCGCCGGGCTGCAGGCGCAGGGCCACCGCTTCTCCACCAATTCCGATACCGAGGTGCTGGTACACCTTTACGAACAGTACGGCGAGGCTTTTACCTCCCGTCTTCGCGGCATGTTCGCCTTCGCGCTCTGGGACGCCAAAGAACGCAAGCTGATGCTGGCGCGCGACCAGTTCGGCATAAAGCCGCTGTACTACGCCTTCTCCGGAGGTAAACTCTATTTCGCTTCCGAGCTGAAAGCCCTGCGCCTGGCCGCCGGCGTTTGCGGCGACCTGGACCCGCTGGCCCTGGATTTCTATTTCAGCTACCTTTATATCCCCGCGCCGCTGAGCGTTTATTCCGGCGTGAAAAAGCTTGAGCCGGCTACGGCGCTTTTTCTGCGCAACGGGTCTCTCCGGACCGAAAAGTACTGGGAGCTCAAGCCGGAGGACAATGCGGGCAAGCCCGAGGCGTTCTGGCTGGAGGGGATAAGGGACCTGCTTTCAAAAAGCGTTAAAGAACAGCTCGTCAGCGACGTGCCCCTCGGGCTGCTGCTGTCGGGCGGCATGGATTCCGTCTCGCTGCTGTCCTTCATGGCGGAGCACGCCGGCAAAGGCGTTAAGACTTTCACAGCCGGCTTCCCCGGCGGGGACGGCAGCTTCGATGAAACCGCGCGAGCCAGGGCGGTTGCTGCCCATTTCGGGGCCGAGCATTTCGAGATCCCGGTGCGGCCGGATATCGGCGCGGTCATCAGGAAGCTCTCCGGGCATTTCGACGAGCCTTTCGCCGACTCCTCCGCGCTGGCCAATTACCTGGTCACCAAAGAGGCACGGGCCCACGTTACAGTGGCATTGGCCGGCATAGGCGGCGACGAGATGTTCGGCGGCTATCCGCGTCATATCGGCGCCAGGCTGCTGCCCGCGTATCTTAAAATGCCCGCGGCGCTCAGGCGGCTGGCCGGCGGCGCCGCGGCGCTGCTGCCGGAAAGCCGCTCCTCCGCCAATATCCCCGGCCGCGTAAAGCGTTTTCTTTCTTCGGGAGCTTCCGATTTCGGCGGCGCCTATAATTCCTGGATAACCTACCTCGGCGCCGAAGAGAAGAACGAGTTCTACGCGGCGCGGATGAAGGCCGCGCTGACCTCGGGCCGCGCGGTGCTGCCGGGCCTGCCGCAGGGGCCGGACGATATCTTTAAATTTGAACTGGGCAGTTATCTCCCGGATGACCTGCTCTGCCTGGCCGACCGGGCCTCCATGGCCAACTCGCTGGAGTTGCGGGTGCCTTTCCTGGACACGCGCCTGGCCGAGTTCATGGCCGGCATACCGCTTTCAGCCAAGACCAGCGGCTTTACGCTCAAGCACCTGCTCAAGAAAGCCATGGCCGGCCGGCTGCCTCCGGAAATAGCTAAAGGGCCTAAACGCGGCTTCCAGGTGCCGCTGGCCCAGTGGCAGGATAAGGAACTTAAAACTTTTGTTTCCGACGTTCTGAGCCGCGACAACGTGGTCCGCGCCGGCATACTGGACCCGGATGGCGTGGCGAAAATGTTGTCGGAACACGCCTCTGGCCGCCGCAACCTTTACGACCGCGTGCACGCGGCGCTGGTCTTCCATCTCTGGCTGGAAGACAGCCGCCATAACCCGCCGGCGGCTATAGCCGCGCCCTGGAACGTGGAGGGGCGGCGCAAGATACTGCTGGTGAACATGGCCGGGCTGGGCGACATGGTGATGATGACGCCGGCCGTGAGGGCCATCAAGGCTGCCTATCCGGATTCCCGGGTGGAAGTCCTTGCCCTAGACCGCGCGGCGGGCCTGGCGGCAGGTATTGCCGGCGTGGACGACGTGCATGCCGTCAACATGGGCGGCAGATTTCCCGGGCCGCGGGAACTGTTCCGGTTCTTGCGCGCGCTGGGCGCCCTGCGGAGCGCAGGTTTTGACGCCCTGCTGAATTTCAGCCTCGTCTCCTCGTTCGGCGGCCTGCTCAAGGCGCGCCTTATCAACCTGCTGGTGAAGCCTAAATTTTCGGCCTGCAGGGTGATGAAAGGCCTGCGGCGGGCCGGTAATCATACCCTGTACGAGGGGGAGATAGAAAAGTTCAGCGAGGTGGAACTGACCTCTCGCCTGCTGCTCCCGCTCGGCATAGAACTGCGCGATACAGAAATAAAGTATGCGCCCGGGGAAGCGGAGAAAAAGAAAGTTTCAGGAGATCTCGCCCGGCACGGTTTTTCCGGAACTCCTGTCATTGGTCTTAATCCCGGAGCCTTCAGGCCTTCCCGCCGCTGGCCCGCGAAAAAATGGAAAGAACTGGCAGAGCTGTTGACGGCCAGGTATCCAGAGGCGCTGCTGATCATCACCGGGTCCCCGGCAGAAAAAGAACTGGGTGATTCTCTGAGAATATCGGACAAGTGTTTTGTCTCCTCCGGTCTTTATTCTGTGGGCGAGCACGCGGCGCTCTATGCCTTGATGGACGTTTTTATCACCAACGATACGGGGCCGATGCACCTCGCCGCGGCGGCGGGAACTAAAACGGTTTGCATCTTCGGGCCAGGTGACTATTGGCGGTTCTCCCCTTCTGTGCCGGAGGTCAGGCGACGCATACTCCGCAAAGATGTTCCCGGCTGCCAAGTCCCTTGTTACAAGTCCGATTGCGGCGCCCCGGCCTGCCTCGCGGCCATTACTCCGGCCGAGGTCTTTGCGACCGCTGAGGAGCTGCTGGCATGAAAGCCTGCCCTGTCTGCGGCGGTGGCACCGGGACTTCGGGCGGCCTGCTGCGGTGCCGCGCCTGCGGGCTGGCATTCCGGGCTGAAAAATATTTCGGCGCGCCGGCTTACACCCCGGGCATTGAAGAGGAGATATACGTTTCAGCGAAGGGAAGACTTTTTACCGAAGCTCTGGATTCTATCGGTAGACTGCGGTCGGTCAAGGGAAGGCTGCTGGATATAGGCTGTGCCGGGGGAGAACTGCTGAACGCTGCTGCCGGGCGCGGCTGGCGCTGCGAAGGCGTTGAGATAGATCCGGCCTTGGCCGCCAAGGCCGCCGAAGCTGGATTCAAGGTTCATGTTAAGCCTATAGAGTCCGCCGGACTGGATGAAAGGTCATGGGCTGCCGTTACTGTCTTTGAGGTTTTCAGCCAGATGGCATCTCCAGCCGCCGCCGCCGCGGAGATAAACAGGCTGCTGGAGCCGGGCGGTATCGTTTACATCCGCGAGTTCAACGCCGCTTTCCACCTGCCGCTGCGCCGGCTGGAGCTGGCCGGGGTCTTCAAGCCGCTGGGCGCGAGCCCCGCGGTCATACACAATTTCAATTTTTCGCCGCGCAGCCTGCGCGTCCTGCTGGAGCGGGCGGGCTTCAGGGAAATAAAAATACGCAACTCTCGGCCCACCTCTGGGGACCCCTACCGCACCGGCGGGCGGTTGGGCGGTTTAGTTACCGGGCTTCTTAAATTTCTATACTATACGCTGGCGCAGGCGCTGTGGTTCGCCAGTTTCGGGCGCGTCTACGCAGGGTCTTCGCTCATAGTGACGGCCCGCAAACCATGAAAGCCGCTATACATCAACTGCAGTACTGGCCAGGCCTGCGCTTCTTCGCGAAGATGCGCCAGGCGGACCTGTTCATCTACCTCGACGACGTGCAGTTCGAGAAGCGGGAGTTCCAGAACCGCAACCGCATCCGCACCGCGCGCGGCTGGCAGTACCTCACCGCCCCGGTGCTCTCCAAGGGGCGCTTCTCGCAGAAGATAAACGAGGTGGAGCTGGAAAACACGGGCGCCTGGCAGGGAGTCCATTTGCTGGCGATAAAGACCAACTACGCCCGGGCGCCTTTCTTCAAGCAGCACCTGCCCGGCCTGCAGGAGCTCTACTCCCGGGATTACCGGCTGCTGGCGGACCTGGCCATAGCCACCATGGATTTTCTGAAGGACGGTTTCGGCATCAAGACGCCGGTGCGCTTCTCCTCCGAGTTCAAGGTGGAGGAGGCGTCCAGCGCGCGGCTGGCGCGGCTGTGCGCGGCGGCCGGGGCGGACGATTATCTCTCCGGGGCGGGGGCCAAGGACTACCTGGACCCGGGGGTTTTCAGCTACGCCGGGATAAAACTTTCCTGGCAGGATTTCAAGCCGCGGCCCTACCCGCAGGCTTTCCCCGGCTTTGAGCCGGACATGTCGGCGCTGGACCTGCTCCTCAATTGCGGCCCGGCCTCAGGTGACTACTTATGAACCCATACATCGCGGCTGCCGTGGCGGAAATGAACAATGTGCCGGTCTCGCGGTTCGAGCATCCCGGGGATTCGGCCCTGGACCCGGCCTCCTGCCGCTTCGTGGCGGCCTTCGTGCGCGCCATGGGGGCCAAAAAGATATTGGAGTTCGGCTCCGGCTTCTCCACCCTGATGATGGCGCGCGAGATAGAGGCGCTGGAGGGCAATTACCTGCTTTCCATAGACCACCTGCCCGGCTATTCGGCCGCGGCCAGGGAAGCGCTGGAAAGTTCCGGCTGCCAGGCCAAGGTGGACTTCCGCGTGGCAAAACTCAAACCCAGATTTTACGGGCCGCGCCTGCTGCTCACTTACGACCTGCCGAAAGGGCTGCTGGCGGCGCTGGGGCCCTTCGACCTGGTCCTGATGGATTCCCCGGAGCACAACTACGCCTGCGAGGCCGTGTTCTACGACGCTTTCCCGGCGGTGGCCGAGGGCGGTTACCTGGTGCTGGGCGAGGCCAACCGCGAAGGCCATGAGAAAGTCTCCTCCCTCAACTGGGACCGCGCCTACGGGGAAGACATACAGCCCGCCTTCCTGGAAGGCATTGGCAACGGCCTGAACGTGGTAGAAAAGCTGGCGGACGGCCTTCCGCAGTACCAGATGGCCGGCGCTCTCGCCGTCTCCCTTAAGACCGCGCGCGACTACGGCCGCCTGCTGCTGGGGCGCGGCCCGACGACGCCGCCTCCCGGGAGTTCTGAAACGGCCTAGGCCCTTTGTCCTCCGGCCTAGGCCCTTTACTAGGGGTTTAGGGTACCAACGGCCCTTACGGGCCGTTCCTTTTCAGGCTAGACTATGTATGTAGCCGGTTGAAAAGGAAAAAACATGGTACATAAAACCTCTATCTTCGACTTCAAGCTCTTCAACGCCATCTTCTTCGCTGTCTTCGGAATTTTCCTCGCCTGTGTCACCGATTTAAGTTACGGCCAGCAGTTTAACGGGGCCGACCTGCTCGGACAGCTCCGGGCTTCCGGCTCTTTCTCCTCCCTGGCCGCCACGGCCGTCCCCGTGCCCGCCGTCTCCGGCCCCGCCGCCGTGCAGGCGCCCCAGCCTGACAATGCCGCGCTGGTAAAAGCTTTCAAAGAACGCCTGATCAAACAGATCACCTCCAACTGGAATCACCCCGGCCGCGTGGATGAGGTGATAGTGCAGGAGCTCGCCCTGGCCCACAAGCAGGGCATACTCGAGCCCGTAGTGGTCGGTGTGCTCAGCGACCCTCGCCTGGCGCGTTTCTTCCCGGCCGGCGCCAAGATGAAGCCCGAAGAGGCCGCCCGCGTGCTTTCCATGTACATCGGCGCGGAGCTTGAGTCCAACGGTCACGTGGAAGGCGTGCAGGCCATTGAAGGCTGGGACGAACTGACGGCCCGCCACCTGGCCCTGACCCGCCCCGGTTCGGCCGCCAACTCTTCCTCTTTCCTCGCCGAGCTCGGCGCCATACAGCGCACCCCTTTCTCACGCGGCAACCTGATCAAGCCCCTTATCGACGGCGCGGCCTCTTTCGGCAAGCGCGCTGAACTAATAAAAGCCGCCAGGAAGAGCGTGTACCTGACCACCTGGGCTTTCTATGACGACGAGACCGGCCACCACACGGCCGACCTGCTGATAGCCAAAAAGAAGGAAGGCCTGGATGTGCGGCTGATGATAGACAAGGACACCGCCGGCCTTTACGACAAGGGCATCCTCGCCAAGATCGCCGCCGCCGGCGTCCCGGTGCTGCGCTACCAGCCCGCCGCTAAGAATTACTACGAATTCCACTCCAAGATCCTGATAGTCGACGGCAAGTACGCCGTGCTGGGCGGCATGAACATCGGCAATGAGTACTCGCACATGGCCGGCCACGAAAAATGGCGCGACACCGACGTGTTCGTGCAGGGCCCGGCCCTTAAGGACGCCATGCGCTTCTTTGCCGGCGCCTGGAACGCGCAGGCCGCCGAGGCTGGCCTGGCGCTGCGCGCCGACGCCAACGCTTACGACGCCTCCCCCGCCGGCAGCGCCGAGGGCGCGATAGTCTGGAACGATCCCGGCCAGGAGCCCTACATTTTCCTCTCGATGCTGCGGGCCGTGTACGGCGCCCGTGAGCGCATCAACATAGAGAACGCCATTATAGTGATGCCGCCCGCCATGAAAATCGCCCTGCTCGACGCCCGCGCCCGCGGCGTGGAGGTGAACATAGTTTCCAACTCGCTCGAGACCATAGGCGACAAGATCATGGGCGCCATGATCCTGGGCAGCTTCCCCGAGCTGGTGAAAGCCGGCGCGAATGTGTACCTGAAAGAGGGCGGCCTGCCCAGCCGGCTGCATTCCAAGTTCATGACGGTGGACGGCACTTACGGCACCATCGGCTCTTTCAACCTGCAGCCCCGCTCCATCCGCTACGTGATGGAGATAGCCGTTAACTTCTCCGACCGGCAGGCCGTGGCCGAGCTGGACGAGGCTTTCCGCAAGGACTGCTCGCTCGCCAAAAAGGCCAGCAAGGTAAAAGACCTGGGCATCCCCTATATGCCGATAAAGGGCCTGATCCACAGGTTGATGTTCAACCAGCTGTAAGCAACGCGGCGGAAAAGGGCCTACCCCGGGGTAGGCCCTTTTTTCTTGCCCTCCTGGGTACTTGGCCGCTACCGGGCGGGGGGTATATCCGTTAAACTATACTTGTAGATGATATCCCGCAAAAACATATTCATAGCCGCGGCGCTGGCCCTCTCCTGGGCCGCGCCCGTTTTTGCCGGCCCCGCCTACGCCCCGGCCGCCGCGCGCTGGAACGCCGAGCAGGCCGTTAAACTGACCCCCGCCCTCACCCTCGATTTCCTTAAAGCCGTGGAAGTTTCCAAAGGCCCCGCCGAGGCCGCGGCGCTGGCCGAGAAAAAAGAGAAAGTGGCCGCCCTGCTGGGCCGCTTCAAGAACTGCGCGCTCAACGCCGAGGACCTCAAGACCGCCGACAAATATTTCACCCTTGAATTCAAATCCGAGGTCTACTATTTCGCTCACGGCGGCTGCGCCGCTTTCCGCGAGTCCGCCTCCGGTCAGGCCGCCGCGGCAAAAACCGATATCAGCGAGATGGAAGAGCTCTCGGCCTCCGGGCAGCTGGCTACCTCCGAAGGCGCCTCCCGTTTCTTCGACGGCTCTATGGCTAAAGGCGGGGCTGTACAGGCGGTTTCCGCCGGGAGCGCTACCGCCAGGCCTGCCTCGGCCATAGCCGCCGCGAGGCCCCAGGCTAAACCCCTTGCCTCCAAAGTGCCCGCTATGCAGAGCCGCCTGCGCGCGGCCGTAACGCCCCCCGAGCGCCCCGCCGGCCTGGGCGAGGACGGCCGGGTGCACCAGGCCATGGCCTACTGGCGCGCCATGCGCAAAGCGAACTGGGAAGCCTACAGCAATGGCGACCTTAAGGGCGCGGCCAAAGCCAAAGCTTTGGCTAAAGCCGCCGCCGGCGCCGGTTTCGGCGGCCTGCTCTATTTCAGCAACCTCGATAACGTGGAAATAGCCGCTGCCCGCCTGGGCTGGGACGTGGGCGTTGGCGCCGGGGCGGGCGTAATAGCCGCCGACGCCGCCAAGCTGCTCTTCCACTCCGCCGTTTTCGCCATGCTGCTGGTGCCGATACCGCTTTCCAAGGTGGCCAAGGCCGTCATCGCTGGCGAGCCCTGGGCCATAGCTTTCGTGGGCGCCATGGCCTCCGGGCCGATAAACCGCTATATCTTCCACTTCGCCGACTGACCGGAAAAAGTGCCTGCCGCCTTTTGAGGACCTCCCCATATCCCGCCCCGGCGGGTTTTTTGTTATACTTTTTTCATGAAGAAAAGCTCAATGACGACCAAGAGGTTCTTCGACCTGGTGCGCCACCGCACCACCCGCGGCGCGGCCGCGCTGGACGCGCGCATAGAGAAGGCCTGCGGTGCCGAACTGACCGTGGTGTCCTGCGACTCCTCCGGCTTCTCTAAGAAGACCCACGAACACGGCATCATAGAGTTCATGGACAACATGGTGAAATGCCATGACGCGCTGGAGAAGATAGTGGCCCGCCACGGAGGCATAACCCTTTCCGACAAGGCCGACAACCTGATGCTGATCTTCGACGAGCCGGTGCAGGCGGTGGCCTGCTCCATAGAGATGCACCGCTGGCTCAAGCGCCGCAACGTGGGCCTGCCGGAGCATAAGAAATACAATATCTGCGTCGGCATCCACCACGGCAAACTCCTGCGCTTCGCCGACGACGCCTACGGCCCCGCCGTGAACGTGGCCTTCAAGCTGGGCGAGGACATAGCCGGCAAGGACGAGCTGATGATCACCGGCCAGGTGAACGAGGTGGTCAAGAAAAAGTTCCGCACCGACTACTCCAAGCACATCACCATCGGCGGCCTCTCCTTCGACGCCTACAAAGTAAAATACCGCTGACCCGTTACAGCCTTAAAGAAAAAGCCCCGCCACCCGGGGCTTTTTCTTTTGCCGCCAATGGCTGTGGTCTTTTTTGTGAGGGGGAATCGGCGGGCGCCGGGGGTATGGGTTCGGCGGGCCCTCCCGGAGGCCGAGGCTTGCGTAAGCGACGAGGCCGAGGGAGGAGGGGCGCGCACGGTGTGCGCGACCCCGTGCCCGACGGGCCCATACCCCCGGCGGCCGCTTATGAGCGGGAGGATACCGCCTGGGGGGGGGTACCGGGAATAAATAAGAACGCCCCGGGGGGCCGGGGCGTTCTGTTTGCCTTGAGGGAGGCTTAGTCGATCAGTTCGGGCTGGATGTCGGTGCTTACTTCGGGGGCGCGCACGCCGCCCATTCCGAAGGCCCCGCCCAGGGCGCCGAAGGCGTTGGTGATGATCGCCTGCGAGGGCATAATGATGTTCTGGTTGGGGACGATGATCGGGCTCGCGGGCTTGGCGGGCGCCGGCTTCACCGCTATGAACTGCTCCCAGGGGGTAAGCGGCCAGCCCCAGCCGGTCTCGTAGCTGTTCTCGGTCGGGTTCAGGCCCACGGCCTCGTAGAGGAATTCGGTATAGCCCACGCAGTCGAACTTCAGCGGGCCCTTCTGGGAAGCGTGTGTGTCGCTGTAGGTAAGGCCTTTCTTACCCATCGCCACGGCCAGCTTGGCTATGCGCTCGCGCTGCGCCGCGGTAGGCTTGTTGGCGGTAGTGCGGTTGCCGTAGTACGGGTACATGAAGTGGTGGGTGAAGTTGCCCCAGGAATCTATGTTGCGCACGCCGCCCGGCTTGAAGTTGTCCGGCACGCAGTCCGCTATGATCACGCCTATCTTGCCGTTCTTGATCTCGGTGCCGATGAAGATGCCGGCGTGGCCGATGGGCAGGTCGGGGCTGACCCAGCCGCTGATGGTGCCGGTAATGCCGCCCGTGTAGATCAGGTCGGCCTTCTCTATGCCGGTCTCTTTGGAAGGGGTAAGGTTGATGACGGTGGAGGGGTAGCCGATATGCTCGAGCATCTCGAAGGCCGCGGCGCGGACCACGGCGGTCTCGCGGGCGTCGGCCGCTATGTTGAACATATACGGGCCGGCCTTGGTGTTCGACTTCAGCTTGCCCATGCTGATGAGCAGGTTGATCTTGAGCACATCATCGGATTCGGAGTAGAACTTGGAGAGCTTGCCCATCAGGCGGGGGTCGCCTATTTCGCCCAGCGACCAGATGGAGTCGATGGCCTTCAGCCGGGCCGTCAGGTTGTCTTCGTAGACGCCCTTGTTGGCGCTGGAGCCGGCGGCCTGGTAATTTTCGATGTTGGCCAGGAGCGCGTTGACCGCGGCTTCGCGGGTAGCGGAGTCGCTGTTCTGGTCCATGGCCTGCTGCATTATAACCGTGGTTTCGGATCTGTGCTGCGTGTCCTCAACGGGGAGGGCCCCCGAGGCGTAGGCTGAAACTGAGAAGGATAAGAGGACCGCGCTGATAGTAAGGTTTTTGAAAGTGCCGTTCATTAACTCCCTCCTTGGGCTGGCTACACCTATAGTTTATCAGAGGGGCGAAAAACGGCAAGGTTCGCTGGGCCCAGACGGGCGAAGTTAAATAGACCAGGCCCGCGTAGGCCCTTTGGCCTGCGGCGGGCCTACTTAGCGGCGGTGAGGGTGAGGAGGGGGATCTCAGCCGGGGCCAGCCAGCGCAGGGGCGGACCCCAGGAGCCGGTACCGGACGTGACATAAAACGCGCTGTTATTTATACGGTAAAGCCCGTAGAAGTAAGGGTAGAACAGTTTGGTGAAGATATTAAAGGGGAAGATCTGCCCCCTGTGGGTATGGCCGGAGAAGACCAGATAGTCGCCTGCCGCGGCGATGGCTTTATAGAACACCGGCTGGTGGCTAAGGAGGATATTGAACTTGGCGCCCTTGTTGCGCTGCAGCGTGGCCGCCACGTCCTGCTCGGTCATATGCTCGGTGTGGATATCGCCCAGGCCGGTCAGCCGGAAGTCGCCGAGGTCGGCCGACTCGTTGCGCAGCAGCTTTATGCCGAAAGCCTTGTAGCAGCCGGCGGCCTTGTCCAGGCCGTAATAATATTCGTGGTTGCCGAGCGAACCGTAGATACCCAGCCGGCTCTTTATCCTGGTCGCCAGGCCCATCAGGCCTTCGCGGCAGGTTATGCCCGGGTCTATCAGGTCCCCGGTGATCAGCACCAGGTCCGGCTTGGCGGAGTTTATCCGGTCCACAATGCCTGCGAACTGGCGCAGCTTCCATTCCGAATCCAGATGCATGTCAGAGATCTGGGCTATCCTGAAGCCTTCCATGGACGGGGGGAGGCCGGCTACCGGGACGGTCACTTCTTTTAAAGGCGGGGTCTTGAGCCCGCCGTAAACGGCCCAGACCAGTATGACGCCCAGGGCGGCCAATGCCGCTTTGGGCAGCCAAGTCGGCGGGGCGGCGTGGCCCCAGCGCCGCAGGGCGAAGGCGGCCAGGTCGGAACAGAAGAAGATAAAGCCCGCTATGAGTATCACGCCCATCCAGGCATAGCCGACCGAGTAGACGACCTCCATGGCGGGGCTGTGGTACTTGTGCTTGAGGAACATGGTGAACGGCGACAGGAAGGCCGCCAGCAGGAAAGCTATCCGCAGCCAGGAGCCGGCGGACGGAGCCAGGGAAAAACCTTTTATGAGCCAGCGGGCGGCGTAATAATGGGTGCCGACATAGCCGGCTATCAGCGTGAGGAAAACCGGGAGGAAGTGATATGTTTTCATGGTTGGCCTGCGCTAATTATATAATTTAAGCCGATGACCATTACTCCGCTGGGCGCCATCTGGCTGACCGTCTGCATAAATTCTTTCATCCCGATCCTGGGCTACCTGGCCGCCGGAAAAATTTCTCCGCCGCTGTTCGCCCTGTGCGGCTCGGCGCTGGGCTTCGCCTGTTTTGTGCCGTGGATAATAAAGAACAAGATGTTTCCCGTCTATTTCAGGCGGGACCTATGGCCGCGGCTTTTTGCGGTGGGGCTGTTCGGCAGCGCGCTGCCCATAGCGGCGCTGGTGCTGGCGCTCAACTATACCACCCCGGCCAACGCGGCCATCCTCGGGCAGGTGGAGGCGGTGTACACGGTCATCCTTTCCCGGCTATTCCTGAAGGAGCGCATTTCGCTGAGCCAGCTTTTCGGCACTTCGCTGGTGCTGGCCGGCACCCTGCTGATAGCATTTAAAGAACGGTTCACCATGCGCTGGACCGGCGACCTGATAGTGCTGGCCGTGCCGCTGATGTACCAGGTCTCTCACCTTTTCAGCAAGAAACTCCCCGGCAATATGTCGCACGTTTTCGTGGCCTCGGCCCGCACCCTGTTCGCCACGCTGGGCATACTGCCGGTGTTCGCGCTGGGCTTCTTCATGCCGGTGGCGTCTTTCGAACCCAGCCTGCGGCTGCTGTGGATACTGCTGGCCTGGGGCGTGGTCCTGACCGCGCTTAACAATGTGCTCTGGTACAAGGCCATCCTTAACATGGACCTGTCCAAGGCCACGGCCATAGTGCTGTCCTACCCGGTGCTGACCGCCATCCTCTCGCACGCCTTCGGCATAGAAAAAATACAGGCCTATCAGGTGACTGGCCTTTGCCTGGCCCTCGCCGGTGCCTACTGGGTGACCCTGCTGGTAAAAAAACAAGACGGAGCCGTTACCCCTTAATTACTATCAGCGGCCTGAACCGGGCCACGCGCCGGGCTATGCCTGCGCCGGTTATTACTCCCACCACTGCTTCCACGTCCTTGTAGGCCTCCGGCATTTCCTCGGAGAGCGTTTCGCGCCCGGAAGAGCGCACCCATATCCCCTTGGCGGCCAGTTCGTCGGCGATGCGGCGGCCGCGCGCTCGGCGCACGGCCTCGCCGCGGCTCATAAGGCGGCCGGCGCCGTGGCAGCAGGAACCGAAAGTGTCACTCATAGCCTTGGCGGTGCCGGCGAGCAGGTAGGATGCTCGCCCCATGTCGCCGGGGATTATCACCGGCTGCCCCGTCGCGGAGTAAGCCGCCGGCAGTTCCGGGTGGCCCGGGCCGAAGGCGCGCGTGGCGCCCTTGCGGTGCACTATGACCTTGGTCCTGACCCCGGCTATCTCATGCTCTTCCAGCTTGGCGATATTGTGGGCCACGTCGTAGACCAGGCGCAGGCCGAGGGCGTTCTCGCCGAGGCCGAGGGACTTTTCGAAGATATCCCGGGTGAGGCCGGTGAGGGCCTGGCGGTTGGCCCAGGCGTAGTTGGCGGCGGCCTGCATGGCGCCGAAGTATCGCTGCCCCTCGGCGCTGCGGAAGGGCGCGGCCGCCAGCTGCGGGTCGGCCAGCGCTATGCCGTAGCGGCGGGCGGCGCTGCGCATCACTTCTATGAAATCGGTGCAGACCTGGTGGCCCAGGCCGCGCGAGCCGGTGTGCAGCATCACCGTGAGCTGGCCTTTAAAAATTCCGTAGGCGCTGGCGGCGGCCTCGTCGTAAATATCGGTTACCTCCTGCACTTCCAGGAAATGGTTGCCCGAGCCCAGGGTGCCCAGCTGGTCCCGGCCGCGCTCTAAAGCCCGGGCGCTCACCGCGCGCGGGTCCGCGCCGGCCATGGCGCCGCCGGATTCCGCGCGCTCCAGGTCCTCCTGGCGGCCGAGGCCGTTCTTCACCGCCCAGGCCGCGCCGTCTATGAGGGGGGAATCCTGTTCGCGCCGGTTCAGCCGCAGGCCGCCTCCGGCGCCTACCCCGGCGGGGATGCCGGCGTAGAGTTTATGCGCCAGGTCTTCCAGTTTTTTACCCAGCGCCTTTACTTCCAGCGAGGACGAGAGCAGGCGCACGCCGCAGTTGATGTCATAGCCCACGCCGCCGGGCGAGATCACGCCGTCCTGCGCGTCGTAAGCGGCCACGCCGCCTATGGGGAAGCCGTAGCCGGTGTGGATGTCGGGCATGGCGAGGGCGGAGCCGGAGAGGCCGGGGAGGGTGGCGGTGTTGGCGGCCTGGTCCAGGGCTTCGGCCTCGATGAGGCTTTCCAGAGCGGCGTCGGCGTAGATGATGGCGGACCCGTTCATGCCGGGCTTGTAGGAGGGGGAGATCTCCAGCCGGTACTGGTCCAGTCTTTTGATATGCGGGTTCATAGGCGAGCGACCTTTCTGGCCGGCCGGGGTATTCCCCCGACAACCCTTTGGGGAAAGGGGGGCCCCGCTTAATTTCCCGCGGGGGGGAAACCGCGCAACGGTTTCCCTGCGGTCAGCCAGGGTTGGCGGGGGAATACCCCGGCCGGCCCTGGGAACTTACTGTTCGTCCCAGCGTTTATCTTTGGAGTCGGCGTGCGTGCAGTTGATAAGCAGCGTGCCGTGCGAAGGGGTGTCGGGGGCGTTCACGTAGGCCCAGCCGCCGGTATCGTCTACGGCGGCGGCGGTGCTGGCCCCTACCGAAACATGGCGGTTCTCGGGGTGGTTGGTGCCGGGAAGTTTTACTACGGGAAGGCTGGAGATGTAGCGGCCGCCTATGGTAAGAGAGGTCAGGTCGTCTACAGGATTGGTCAGGTTGTCGCCGTAATAGATGCTCAGGGCGGAGCGCACGGAGGTGAGGCCGCCGCGCGTGGCCCCTTCCTTGCTGTTGTTGATGACGCCGCCGAAGCGGGTAACGGCTATGGCGGCCAGTATCCCTATGATGGCCACTATGATCATCAGTTCCAAGAGAGTAAAAGCTTTCCTGCTGTTCATCTGGGTCCTTTCGTCCGCCCTGCTGGTTTTGGTGCGGTGGCAGCCGCGCCGCCGCCGTCGATCAACGCCGCCAGTTCGCCGTAGCCGTTGAAACGGGCCAGCTCTCCGGCGGTCTTGCCTTCGGCGTTGGTCTTAAAAGGGTTGGCCCCGAGGTCCAGGAGGGCTTTTACGGCTTCGGTCCGGCCGCGGTTTGCGCCCATCATAAGGGGCGTGTTGCCGTTAGTGTCCTTAAAATCAAGATTGGCGCCTCCCCTGGCCAGGGCTTCTACTACTTCGGTGCGGCCCTGCATGGCCGCCCACATCAGCGGCGGCCAGCCCAGGCGGTCGCGGGCTTCGGTGCGGGCGCCGTTGTCCATCAGGAACTTAACCGTTTCCAGGCGGCTCCAGCGGGAAGCTATATGCAGCGCGGTCTCGCCTTTCTTGTTGCGCAGCTCCAGCTGGGCGCCGCGCGACAGGAGGATGCGTATCACGGACACGTTGTCCTTTGCCGCCGCCCACATCAGCGGGGTCCAGCCAGCCGAATCAACGGTGTTCGGATCCACGCCGGAGTCCAGCAGGCGGCGCATGTTGCGTTCGTAGTCGTTCTTGGCGGCTTTAAAAAGCCGCTCCTGGGGCGTACCCAGGGGAATGTCGCAGCCGGCCAGGAAAACCGGGGCTAAAGCGCAGAATAGCGCTGAGAAATATAGTTTTTTCCGGTGCTGCATAGTTAAAAAACGCACTTAATCAAGAAATATATAAATAAATAGGCAGTGACACAAGAGTTATCGCTTTGGCTGCGCCGCCAGGTTTACAAAGTGGCGCTCGGGCCTGCGGCAGCCGCCGGCGCGCTCGAGGGCCGCCGCGGCCCAGGCCGCGTTAAAACAGCGGGGCGGCTTCATGGCTTTCCCCGGGCCCGTACTGAATTCCCCGAACAGCCGTTCTCCTTCTGGTACCCGCCCCGCGGCGTGGTAAAGCAGGGCTCCCGCCAGCAGCGCCCAGGGGTGGGAGGAGTCGGCGGAGAGTACCCGCCTGATCTCGTTCAGGGCGCCGGCCTGATCGCCGGAGGAGCGCAGGGCCTCGGCCAGCCAGAGGGCGGCTTCCAGGTCCGAGCGGCTGGCGGCGGCCTTCCGCAGCAGGCGCAGCGCGGCGCCGGTCTTTCCCAGTTTAAACTTGGCCGCGCCCAGCCAGCAGGGAGTCATAGGGCTGGAGGCCGCCGGGGTGTTGGCCAGCTTGGCCTCAGCCTCGGCGTACCTGCCGGCCAGCAGCAGCAGCTGGCCGTGCCAGGCGTAAAAACCGGGCGAGCGCAGCAGGGGCTCTTTTTGCGTCATCAGCGCGAAGGCTTCCTTCCCGCGCCCCAGGCACAGCAGGGCCTCGGCCAGTTTGCCGCAGGAATACTCGTCGGCGGGGAAATTCTTCACGGTCTCCGAAAGCAGGAGCACGGCCTCGCGCGCTTTGTCCGCGGCCAGCAGCGCGTCCGCGCAGTGCGCGTTCATAATGGAGAGCGGGCCTTTCATGAACGGGGGCGAGCCGGCGGGGCGGCCGGCGCGGGAACGCAGGATGAAAAGGTGCAGGTCCCGCAGGCGCGCGGCGGCGGCCGGCGGTTTAGCGGCGGCGGCGCGGGCGAGCGCCTTGTCTATGATCGCCCGGTCGTGTATGTTCAGCCAGGGATTGCCCAGCAGGAAGGTCTCTTCGGCGGTGAGTTTCCCGGAGGCCAGGTGTTCCGCCGATTTGACCAGAGCTTCGGTGTAGCGGCCGGTCAGGGCCAGGGCTACGGAGGCTTCCGGGCGCGACGGCTTCAGGCGGAGATAGGCCGCGAGCAGGTTGAGCATGCGCTCCGTCATGCCGGAATCCCGGCAGAGCTCGGCCAGCTTGTACAGCTTGTCCTGCGGCCCCTGCTTGAAGGCCCCGCCGCGGGCCCTGGAGTGGAACAGCGAATCTACCGCCTGCGGCTGCGGCCGCACGGGGCGTTTCATATGGGGGAGGCGGGATTGAAGAAATCCCCGCCTTTGTCGTCTACAAGGATGAAGGCCGGGAAAGCCTCCGCGTCTATGGCCCAGACCGCCTCCATGCCGAGCTCCGGGTAGTCCAGAGCCTCGACTTTCTTTATGTGCCGCGCGGCCAGCAGCGCCGCCGGGCCGCCGGGCGAACCCAGGTAGAAGCCGCCGTATTTTTTGCAGGCGTCGGTGACCGCCCGCGAACGGTTGCCCTTGGCTATCATCACCAGGGAGGCGCCGCGGGCCTGCAGCAGGTCCACGTAGGAGTCCATGCGGCCGGCCGTGGTGGGGCCGAAAGAACCTGAGGGTTTTCCCCCGGGCTGCTTGGCCGGGCCGGCGTAATAGACGGGGTGCTTTTTAAGATAGTCCGGAAGTTCTTTGCCGGAGTCCAGGAGTTCCTTGAACTTGGCGTGGGCCAGGTCGCGCGCCACTATGATGCGGCCGCTGAGCGCCAGGCGCGTCCCGACGGGATGTTTGGAGAGCTGGGCCAGGAGCTCCGGCATCGGGCGGTTGAGGTCTATGTTCACGCAGCTGGAGCAGGAAGAGAATTTGGCACGGATCTCTTTGGGGATCAGGCTGCCCGGTTCGCGGTCCAGCTCCTCCAGCCACAGGCCGTCCCGGTCTATGCGGGCGAGGACGTTGCGGTCGGCCGAGCAGGAGACGCCCATGCCTATCGGGGCCGAAGCCCCGTGGCGCGGCAGCCGCACCACGCGCACGTCGTGGGCGAAACACTTGCCGCCGAACTGGGCGCCGAAACCGAGGCCGCGGGAGGCCGCCAGCAGTTCCGCTTCCAATTGCTTGTCGCGGAAGGCGCGGCCGGTTTCTCCGGGGTTGTCCGGCAGGCCGTCCAGGTAGGCCGCCGAGGCCAGCTTCACCGTCTTCAGGCACATCTCCGCCGAGGTGCCGCCTATCACAAAAACCACGTGGTACGGCGGGCAGGCCGCCGTGCCGAGCGATTTCATCTTCTCCACGAGGAAAGGCTTGAGTTTCTCCGGGGTCAGCGTGGCCTTGGTTTCCTGGAAGAGCATGGTCTTGTTGGCCGAGCCGCCGCCCTTGGTGACGAACAGGAACTCGTAGGCCATGCCGGGCTTGGCGTAGATGTCTATCTGGGCCGGCAGGTTGTCCCCGGAATTCTTCTCCCGGTACATGTCCAGGGCCAGCGTCTGCGAATAGCGCAGGTTCTCTCCGGTGTAGGCTTCCCAGACCCCGCGCGACAGGCTCTCCTCGTCGTCCGAGCGGGTCCAGACCTGCTCGCCCTTCTTGGCCACTATCGTGGCCGTGCCGGTGTCCTGGCAGAAAGGCAGTTCGAACCCCGCCGAGATAACCGCGTTCTCCAGCATGCAGTAAGCCACAAATTTATCGTTCTCCGAGGCTTCCGGGTCGCTGAAAATCGCCGCCACCTGCTCGTTATGCCCCCTGCGCAGCAGGAAAGACACATCCCGCACGGCCTCCCGCGCCAGCCTTGTCAGCGCCGAAGGCTCCACCTCAAGTATCTCCCGTCCCCCGTCGCGCGACACCACCACGCCCTCTTTCGAGATCAGGCGAAACTTAATGTCGCGCTTGGCAAGCTGGAACATCTCGGTATATTTAAACTCGGCCATACCTTGTTTCCTTTTAATCTTTTTTTGTCTGAACGAAGGGGTGAAAACGTTATAGTGTCAGGTGCATCGGGACGACACAGGGGGAGGCTAAGCAAAACCGTCGTCGAGCCCGCCGCTTGCATAAGCGCGGCGGGCGAGTACCGAGCGAGGGCACGGTGTGCCCGAGCGCGTTTTGCGTGCCTCCCCCTGTGCCGTCCCGGAGGGCTTTGTCTACCGCTTAGAGAGCAAATTGGCTAACAGGAACTCGCGGTTCATGCGGGCGATGTTGGCCACCTTCACGTCTTTCGGGCAGACCGCCTCGCACTCGTACTCGTTAGTACAGTTCCCGAACCCTTCCTTGTCCATCGCCGCCACCATATTCAGCGCGCGCTTGGCCCGCTCGGGCTTGCCCTGCGGCAGCAGCGCCAGCTGCGAGATCTTGGCCCCCACGAACAGCATGGCAGACCCGTTAGGGCAGGCCGCCACGCAGGCCCCGCAGCCAATGCAGGCCGCCGCGTCCATGGCCTCCTCGGCCTTGTCCTTCTCCACCGGTATAGCGTTGGCGTCGGGGGCCGCCCCCGCGTTCACCGACACAAAGCCGCCGGCCGCTATCAGCCGGTCGAAAGAGGCGCGGTCCACCGCCAGGTCCTTGAGCACCGGGAAAGACTTCACGCGCCACGGCTCCACCGTGATCACGTCCCCGTCGCGGAAACGGCGCATGTGCAGCTGGCACACGGTGGAGTGCTCGTCGGGGCCGTGCACGTCGCCGTTCACCACCAGGCCGCAGCAGCCGCAGATGCCCTCGCGGCAGTCGCTCTCGAAGACTATGGCGTTCTCTCCCTTCTTGAGCAGGTCCTCGTTGAGAAGGTCGAGCATCTCCAGGAAAGACATGTCGGGGGAGACGTCCTTCACCTTGTAGGAGACCATCTTGCCGTGCTCTTTAGGCCCGGCCTGCCGCCAGACGCGTACGGTCACGTTGAAATGTTTTGAGCGGGTCATTTGTAGCTCCTTTCCGCCATCTTTATGTGCTCGAAGGTCAGCTTTTCCTTGTGCAGCGCCGCTTCCTTGCCCTCTCCCTGGTATTCCCAGACGGCCGCGTGCGAGAAATTCTCGTCGTCGCGCTTGGCCTCGCCCTCGGGGGTGCAGGACTCCTCGCGGAAATGCCCGCCGCAGGATTCCCTGCGCTCCAGCGCGTCCTTTACGAACAGTTCGGAGAACTCCAGGTAGTCAGCCACCTTAAGGGCCTTCTCCAGCGTCTGGTTCATGTCCTTGTCGGCGCCCGAGACGTTGACGTTCTTCCAGAATTCCTCGCGGATCTCGGGGATCTTCTTGAGGGCCTTCTTGAGCGCTCCCTCGGTGCGGGCCATGCCTACGTCGTTCCACATCACGTTGCCCAGCTGGCGGTGCAGCTCCGTCGGGGTTTTGGTCCCCTTTATGGAGATGATGCGGTTGATCTTCTCCTGCACTTCCCTGGCGGAGTCGGAGAACTCCTTATCCAGCGTGGTGGCCGGGTCGAACTTGGTGGCGCCCAGGTAGCCCGCCACCGTGGAGGGGGCTATGAAGAAGCCGTCCGCCAGGCCCTGCATCAGCGCGCTGGCGCCCAGGCGGTTGGCCCCGTGGTCGGAGAAGTTGGCCTCGCCCAGGGCGAACAGACCGGGGATGGTGGTCATCAGGTTGTAGTCCACCCAGAGGCCGCCCATGGTGTAATGCGGCGCCGGGTAGATGCGCATGGGCGCCTTGTAGCCGTTCTCGTCGGTGATCTGGTAGTACATGTCGAACAGGTTGCCGTACTCGGCGCGGATCTTGTCTTCGCCCTTGCGCTTGATGGCGTCGCGGAAGTCCAGGTAGACGCTCTGGCCGTTAGGGCCCACGCCGCAGCCCGAGTCCACTACCATCTTGGCCGCGCGGCTGGCTATGTCGCGCGGTACCAGGTTGCCGAACGCCGGGTAGCGGCGCTCCAGGAAATAATCGCGCTCGTCCTCGGGGATCTCGCCCGGCTTGCGCTTGTCGCCCTTGGCCTTGGGCACCCAGACGCGCCCGTCGTTGCGCAGGCTCTCGCTCATCAGCGTCAGCTTGCTCTGGTGTTCGCCGGAGCGGGGGATGCAGGTGGGGTGGATCTGCGTGAAACAGGGGTTGGCGAACCCGGCGCCTTTCTTGTAGGCGGTCCAGGCGGCCGAGACGTTGCAGTTGGCGGCCATGGTGGACAGGTAGAACACGTTGGCGTAGCCGCCGGTGCACAGCAGCACCGCGTGGCCGGAATAGGCCTCCATGTCGCCGGTCACCAGGTTGCGCACGGTGACGCCGCGGGCGCGGCCGCCTTTCATGACGATGTCCACCATCTCGCGGCGGGGCATTACGGTAACGGTTCCGGCCGCCACTTGGCGCATCATCGCCGAGTAGGCGCCGAGCAGCAGCTGCTGGCCGGTCTGGCCCCTGGCGTAGAACGTGCGGGACAGCTGCGCGCCGCCGAAGGAGCGGTTGGCCAGCAGGCCGCCGTATTCGCGGGCGAAAGGCACGCCGATGGCGGCGCAGTGGTCTATGATCTGGCCCGAGAGCTGGGCCAGGCGGTAGACGTTGGCCTCCCGCGCGCGGTAGTCGCCGCCTTTAACGGTGTCGTGGAACAGGCGCCAGACCGAGTCGCCGTCGTTGGGGTAATTCTTGGCCGCGTTGATGCCGCCCTGCGCCGCAATCGAATGGGCGCGGCGGGGGGAGTCGTGCAGCGTAAAGACCTTCACGTTGTAGCCGAGCTCGCCCAGCGAGGCGGCGGCCGAGGCGCCGGCCAGGCCGGAGCCGATCACAAGGACGTCGTACTTGCGGCGGTTGTTGGGGTTGACCAGTTTGAGGTTGAATTTGTGGGCGTCCCACTTCTTTTCTATCGGGCCTTCGGGGATGTGCGCGTCGAGTTTCATCATGTCCTCCGTCCTATTTAATGACCACTACCTGGTAGCCGGTCTCGGCGGCCTTCAGGTCTATGCCCGCTAGAAAATACACGGAGATCAGCGCGAAGCCCACCATGGAGACCGCCACCAGCATGCCGCCGAGCTTTATCAGCGGCGTGTACTTGGGGTGGTTCAGGCCGAGCGTCTGGAAGGCGCTCTGCATGCCGTGGCTGAGATGCAGCGCCAGCGCGGCCGAGCCGGCCACGTAGATGGCGACGAAGACCGGGCTGCGGAAGGCGCCGGTGACCATCTGGTAGAACCCCATGGAGTGGTCGACGAAGCGGAAGGTCAGCAGGTGGTAGGCCAGGTAGGCCAGGATGGCCGCCGCGGTGTAGAGCATGGTGGCCGAGCCGATGGTGCGGCCGCCCTGCCATTTGCGCGCCTCGTAGCCGCGCGGGGCGTTGAGAAAGTCCTCTGCCCGCACCCAGACGCCGGTTATGATGTGGGCGAAAAAGATGAAGAGCAGGCCGACCTCGAGGAAAATGGTGACCGGGTTGGAGATCAGCAGGTCCACCCAGCCGTTGTAGAACATCTCCCCTTTAAAGAGCAGGAGGTTCTCGGCCAGGTGTACCATCATGAAGCCGCCCAGCAGCAGGCCGGAAACGGCCATCACCGCCTTCCTGCCGATAGAGGTAGTTATCAGCCTCTTTATAAAAGTAATATCCATTTATAAACTCCCGTAATATATATAGTATCTATTATCGTAAAAAATTAAAGGGAACGGTGGCAAGAGCGATTTAGTAAAAGAGGTATTAGATAAATTAATATCCTGGATTTTGGGAAAAACGGCCGGAAAATATAATAAAATAGATAGTACTGTATGAAAGGCGTTTAGGAGGGAGTACTATGAAGCGGGCTTTAATTTATTCGGCTATACTTACCCTGCTGGCTTCCGTGGCCGGCGCTTACGAAAAGATAGAGTTTAAGACGCTTATCGCCAGCGCGGCCCTGCAGAAACCTGCCGCCATGGCCGTCTCTAAAGGCAAGGTGTTCGTCTCCGACCTTAAAGCCAACGCCGTTTTCGTCTTCGACGCCGAGGGCAAGCAGCTGAGGAAAATAGAGGGCGGCCTTAAATCCCCCGAAGCCGTGGCTTTCGGCGGCGGCCGGCTCTACGTGGCCGACACCGGCAACTCCCGCATAGTGGTCTTCGACGCCGAAGGCAAGCTGCTCTGGGCTTTCTCCAGCGACGGCGCCGCCCCCGGCCAGCTGGACGGCCCCAAGGGCATAGCCTACGGCCCCGACCACCGGCTTTACGTCTCCAACACCGGCAACTCCCGGGTAGACGTTTTCAACTCCGACGGCATCTATCTCTACGGCTTTCCCTCCGTCAGGCAGGACGGCGTTACCAAACTCGCCCCCGGCAAGATCTCGGTCAGCCGTTCCGGAGATGTTTTTGTCTCTGACGCGGATAAGGCCCTGGTCCACAAGTACGACAGGACCGGCAAACTGCTCAAGGAGATACAGGCCGCCAATAACGGCGCCGTAGCCGACAGCCGCGGCCAGATCTACCTGATCAGCTCCAAGGAAGGCAAAGTGCGCGAGTATTCCGAAATCGGTGAGCCCGTGGGCACCTTCGGCACCAAGGGCAAGGGCAAGATGGAGTTCAAGAACCTGCGCGACATCGCCATCGACGAAGCCGGCATGGTTTACCTGAGCGACGACGAGAATAAGAAAGTGGTGGCTATCAACATCGTGAGCGCCGAGACCGGTCCCGAGCTGCCCATGGCGGCCCTGCTGGACCGCTTCATGATCGCCGGCCCCTCCGCCAAACTGGCCGTTAAGGCCGACCTGTTCACCGTCACCCCCGACAACAAGATCGTGGCCTGGCTGCCCGAGGCCAAGGAGCTGGCGGTCTTCGACAAGGACGTAAAGAAAACCCTCGTGCGCGAGGGCAAGCTGCAGGGCCAGGTCCGCTCCCCGCGCGGCATCTCCGTGGACGCCAAGGGGCTGATCTATGTGGCTGACACCGGCAACGACCGGGTGCAGATCTTCAATCCCGACGGTACCTATAACAACATGTTCGGCGAGAGCGGCTCCGGCGACGGCCAGTTCCGCCAGCCCTCTTCCGTGGCGGTGAACGCCACGGGCAATATCTACGTGGCCGACACCAAGAACAAGAAAGTAAAGGCCTTCAGCCCCGACGGGATGTTCCTGTTCGCCGCCGGCCCCCAGATGGGCAATGTGCTGCTGGCCAACCCCGTCGCCGTGCGCTGCGACGAGAACAAGAATGTCTATATCCTGGACTCCGTGCTTAAGAAGGTCGTCGTCATGGACTCGATGGGCAAGTTCCTGCGCATCTGGGACGACTCCGGCAACCTGCAGGATCCCGTCAGCCTGGCCTATGACGGCAAGGGGTTCTTCTATATCCTGGACAAGGGGTCGCTCAACGTCAAGATCTTCGACGCCGCCGGCAACTTTACCTCCAGTTTCTTCGCCAAGGGCCGCGGCGAGCGCGAGCTCTGGGCGCCCCAGCACCTGGCGTTCCGCAACGACAAGGTGTATCTCTCCGACCTGGAGAGCTCCCGCCTGCTGGGTTTCGATATCAGCTACCTCCCCGAGGAGCCCTTCGCTGTAAAGGCCGCCGCGGCCGAGAAGGGCGCGGCCCTTTCCTGGAACGCCAAGGCCAACGCCTGGACCGGCGGCTTCAAGGTTTACCGCACCAAGGGTTCCGACGGCGAGCTTAAGGAGCTCGGCGCGCCCAAGGGCAAGACCTTCGAGGATACGCTTTCCGAAGAGGCCACCTACTACTATTATGTGGCGGGCCTGTCCGTGAGCGGCGCCCAGGGCGGCCTGTCGCTGCCCGCCGGCTTCTATTACAAGCCGCCGGAAGCCCCGGCCGCCGAGGCCTCCGCCTCCGGCGGGAGCAAGAACGTGGCGCCCATGGAGATCGTGGCGCCCGCGCTGAACTACATCTTCTCGGCGAACTACAAGTATTACCAGAAGAACCCGGTGGGCCAGATAGCCGTGAAGAACAACACGGAGACCGACTTCTCCAACGTGAAGCTCTCGTTCTTCTTCAAGGACTTCATGGACTTCCCGAGCGACACCGTGGTGCCCGAGGTGAAGGCCGGCCAGCAGGTGGACGTGCCGCTGTCCGCCACGCTCAACAACCGCATCCTCAACATCACCGAGGACACCCCGATACAGTGCCAGCTGACCCTGACCTATTACCAGGACGGGGCGGAAAAGACCTTCACCCTCAACAAGCCGGTGAAAGTGCTCTCCAAGAACGCGATAGTCTGGGACAAGCCCGCGCGCCTGGCGAACTTCATCACGCCCAAGGACACCCCGGTGTTCGGGTTCAGCCGCTTCGCCCTCAACGAGAAGGCCAAGCTGGAAGAAGACGCGCCTTTTCTCAACGAGAACGCGCTGACCGCGCTGATGATCTGGGAAGCGCTGGGCGAGCAGGGCCTGAGCTACCTGGCCGACCCGGTCAGCCCCTACGCCTCCCTGAAAGCCTCTTCTGAAATGGTGCTGGACACGGTGCAGTTCCCGCGCAGCACGCTGAAGCTCAAGAGCGGCGACTGCGACGACCTGACCGCGCTGTTCGCCACCCTCTTCGAGGCCTCCGGCCCGAAGACCGCGCTGCTGGACTACCCGGCGCATATCTCGCTGATGTTCGACACCGGTTCCACCGACGCCCGCGAGGTCGGCATCCCCGAGGAGTACCTGATAAAGTACAAAAACACCTTCTGGGTGGGGCTGGAAGTGACGATGGTCGGCAAGGACTTCTACGACGCCGTCAAACACGCCGCTTCCTTCTACCGCCAGAACGAGAAAGACGTGAGGGTGATAGAGGTGCGCGACGCCTGGGCAGAATTCGAGCCGGTCACGCTGCCCGAGGGCGACCTGGACTCCTACCCCGACAAGGCGAAGTTCATCGCCAGGGTTAAAGAGGCCGCCGCCGGCCTGCAGAAGGCCCGCTACGCCTACTTCAAGGACTACTTCGGCAGGATCCTGTCGGCCAACCCGGAAGACGTGGACGCCAATCTCAACCTCGGCATGCTGACGGCCCAGAACAGCGAGGCGGAAGAAGGCGCCAAGTACTTCAACAAGGTGCTGGCCAAGGAGCCTTTCAACGCCGCCGCGCTCAACAATATCGGCAATCTTTCCTTCGAGAAGGGAAAGTACGACGAGGCGAAAAAGATGTATTTCGACGCGGCCAAGGCCGACCCGTACGACGCGGAGATCTGGCTCAACCTGGCCCGCGTTTCCGACAAGCTCGGCAAGAAGGACGACGTTAAATCCTTCGCCGAGCGCGCCGCCAAGATAGACCCCTCGGTGAAGTCCACTGGGGACAAGCTTCTGAAGTAAGGGGAAAAAGGGTGGAGGGAAAAAGGAGAGACCTATGAAAAAACTTCTTATAGCGCTGGTGCTGGTATTTTCGTTCAACGCGGTCTACGCCGCCGAGAAAGCCGCGGCCCCGGAGAAGAAAGACTGGAAGACCTGGTATTCCAACATGCTCAAGGGCCTGAAGTCCAAGGTGGAAAAAAAGCTGGAGTCCAAGACCCGCGTTTCCGCCGTGGCCGCCGTGCGCGGCGCCAAGCAGGGGGGCGATCCCAAGGCCCTCTACTGGAAAGGCGGCGTTTCCGACGCGGCCCGCAAGAAGCTCGAGACCGAAAAGAAGCAGCTGACCGACGCGGTGCAGCTGGTGGTAGACGGCGACCTCGCCGGCGGCCGCGCGGCCATGACCAGGTTCATAAAGGAAAACCCGGAAAGCGTGTATGTCCAGGAAGCCAAAGAGGGCCTGGAGAATCTGCCGCCCGCTGAAGAGGTAAAGCCGGCCGAAGGAGCCGCCCCTGCCGCCGAGATCAAGGCCGCCCCGGCGGAAGAGAAACCCGCGGAGAAAGCCCAGGAAAAGGCCGCTGACTAAAGGCGCCGGCAGTACAAGAAAAAGCCCCGCAGGAAGCGGGGCTTTTCTTTTTACCGGTAAGGCTCAGTCGTCCTGCGGCTCTTCTCTCCAGTCGCGGGCCGGTTCGTCCGGGGGCACCGGGACGGGTTCTTCTTCCGGCGCGGGCCCGGCCGCCTGGGCGGGGGCCGCAGGCGCGGCCGGGACGGCGCCGGGTACGGCCTGCCCCGCGGCCTTCAGCTTGGCGTAAACGTCGGTGGCCGAGCGCCAGAGCAGCTGTTTGAGCAGCTTGTTCTCCCTGCCGCCGGGGGCGGTGAAGGGGTAGAGCGGGGCGAGCAGCAGGTGAAAGGTGGTCTTGTTGGTGGCTTCGGTCTCCACGCGCGCCGTAGCGGTGGAGGTCTGGAAGTCCGCGGTCAGGAAATAATTTACCCGCAGGGACGAGGGGATGAGGAAGATAAAGCTGGTATCCACCAGGTAGGAGCGCAGCAGCTCCCTGTAGGTCCAGCGGCCGAAGGTGGTCATCTCCAGCGTCAGCGTGCCGTAGCCTTTCTGGCTGTCGTAAAGGCCGGCCTTAGCGAAGACCTCCCTGGCCTGGCGGGTGAGGTCCGCCGAGTCCTCCGGGGGCGCCGGGACGGACTTCGGCTTCTTGGGGCGGGAGACGGAACCCTCGCCTATCAGGTCGCTGGCCGAGCGGTAGGGGAAGTTCTTCCAGGAAAGCTTTACCTCCGAGAAAGGCCTTATGGAGGTATCCTCCAGCATGGCCTTGGCGGCCGAGCGCTCCACCAGGATGTCTCCGTGGTTGAACGAGGCGCAGCCCCAGAGGGCGGGGAGGGCGGCCAGGAGCAGTAGCAGTTTGTTTGTTTTCATTGGTTTCGCCGGGTTGCTGATATCGGTCATTATCAAAAGAGGCTTATTTTTACTATATTATATTATATGGCGCTCAAAAAAATTGAAAAGATAATTAAAACCGAGGGCAAGCCCGATATCATCATCCGGCTGGCCAAGACCCCCGACATGCGCCGCATCCAGATGCTTTACGCCGAGGTCTACGGCGGCAACTACTCCATCCCTATCGTGACGGACAAGGAGAAGATGCGCAGCGCCATAGAGGACAACGAGTATTACTGGCTGGTGGCCGAATGCGAGGGCCGCGTGATAGGCAGCCTGGTGTACGCGCTGGACCTGTTCTACCGCAATTCCAAGGCCTTCGGCGCCGTGGTCAGCCAGGAGTTCCGCAAGCACGACCTGGCCTTCACCATGATGAAGCTGGTGCTCGACGACATTACCGAGACCAAGGACCTCGTCGACATAGTCTACGCCACCACCCGCACCGCCAATTACGCCCCGCAGAAGCTGACAGAAAGCCTCGGCTTCATAAAGCTGGGCATCTTCCCCAATTCCAACCGGCTGCAGTATAACGAGACCCACTGCCTGACCGGCTATTTTACGGAGAAGGCCCTGGGCCGCCGCCGTCAGACGCCGGTCATTATCCCCGAAATCGCCCCGTTCTACGAGATAGTCCGCAAGCAGATCAAGCTGGAAGAGGCGCAGGTAAAGGACGTGAAGGGGGAGTACAGCGAGCACAAGAGCAAGATCCCGCTGCTCAGCTTCGAGATGATCACCGCCACGGAGTTCATCAAGAACCGCTGGAAGAAGACGAAGAGCAACAGCTTCTTCGAGCGCATTTTCATGCCCTTTCACGAACCCAACCTGATCCTGATCACGCCGGACCAGGGCACCGAGGTGTACCTGACCTTCAACCAGAAGGACAAGTACAGCGTGGTGGTGGGCGGCGTCACCAACGAAAAAAGCTTCGCCGTGGTGCTCGAAAGCATAGCGCAGAAGGTCAGCCAGATGGACATGGCCTACGTGGAGGTCATCATCGACGCCTACTCCCCGGCCATCCAGCGCGACGCGCTGGACGCGCGCTTCATCCCCAGCGCCTATTTCCCGTGCGCCAAGCGCATGGAGGACAAGCGCTACGACTGCGTGGTCTTCTCCCGGACCTTCGACATCCTGGACTTCCGCAACGTCAAGATCATCTCGCTGTACCGGAACTTCCTGAAGGAGTACCTGAAGCTCTGGCGCGAGAACTACATAGAGCTGGTCTTCGAGACCGAGCAGAAATAGGAACCCCATGGCCGATCTTTCCGTAGAGGACAAGCTGCCGCCCTTTTACAAGCCGCTCAAGAGCCGAAGCGCCATCGACGCGCTGTTCGAAACGCCGGCTTTTGAGTATTCCCCGAAAACCTCGCGCGCCTTCCTGGCCGCCATGCGCGCCGCGCTGGACTTCCAGGGCCGGAACGCGCCGGTGCTTAAAGCGCTCTATAAGGCCGAAGGTTTTGACCCCGCCTCGGTGAAGACCGAGCGGGACGTGGCCGGAATCCCGTACGTTTTTGTGGCCGCGCTTAAGGAGCGCGACCTCACCACCCTGCCGTATTCCAAGATCGTGCTGGAGCTGAAGTCCAGCGGCACCTCGGGGCAGCGCTCCCGCATGCAGCTGGACCGCGGCTCGCTGATGCGCGTGCGGCGCATGGCCTGGCGGGTCTTCGAGGGCCTGGGCCTTACCGACTTGTCGCGGGCGCACGACTATATCTGCTTTACCTACGATCCCGAGGTCGCCAAAGACCTTGGTACCGCCTGGACCGACAAGCTGCTCAGCGGCTTCACGAAGAAAGGCGAGATCTTCTACACTTTCCGCTGGAGCAAGGCCAAGAAAGATTTCTATTTCGACCTCGACGGCGCCGTGGACGCCATGAAGCGCTTCGAGGACGCCGGCTCGCTGGTGCGGCTGGTCGGCTTCCCGGCCTTCGCGCTGAAGCTGACCGAAGAATTTAAAAAGCGGCACGGCCGCTATCCTAAACTGAACCCAGGTAGCAGCGTGGTCACCGGCGGCGGGTGGAAGACCCTGGCCGACGAGGCCGTGGACAAGAAGGTCTACCGCAAGATCCTCGCCGACAACCTGGGCATCCCCGTAGCCCGCGTGCGCGACCTGTTCGGCATGGTGGAGCACGGCGTGCCCTACGTGGACTGCCGTCTGGGAAATTTCCACATACCGAACTACGGCCGCGTTCTCGCGCGCGACCCGGGCACGCTGGAGCCGCTGGGCTTCAACAAAGTGGGCCTGCTGCAGTTCATCACCCCTTACCTCACCAGCTACCCGTCGCTGTCGGTGCTGTCCTCGGATTTCGGGCTGGTGCGGCCGAAGTGCGCCTGCGGCCTGCCCGGCCCGCTGCTGGAGATCCACGGCCGCGCCGGGGTGAAGAAATTAAAAGGCTGCGCCATCTCGGCCGCGACAATGCTATGAAGATACACAACACCTACCTTTTTGGAAAAGCCTGCGACAAAACGGCCTGGACGCCCGCCGAACTTGAGAAGCTCGGCCTGCAGGCCCAGGCCGCGCGCGGGCTGCTGCGCGGCGTTTCCCGCGACTATATAGCCGACACCCTGGCGAGGGCCGGGCGGCTGTTCGAAAAGGGCGGCAAGTACCGCAAGGCGGCGCTGGCCCACCTTAAGGAACACATCACTTTCTCCGGCCCGGTCATAGAGAAGAGCCTGGACGTCATCCCCGAGATCCTTGAAAAGCAGACGCTCATCAAGCGCATGAACATGGAGCTGTTCATCCCTTACGCCCTGGAGGCCCCGGTAGAGCGCCGCGGCTATTCCGGCCTGGTGCGCGCGCTGCCCAAGGGCGTGGTGCTGCACGTGGGCGCCGGCAACGTGTTCCTGGGGATCCTGGATTCCATGGTGATCGGCTTCCTGACCAAGAACGTAAATATCGTGAAGCTCGCCTCGGGCGGGTCCAACTTCATTAACCTTTTCATGGACGCCCTCGCCGAAGTGGACGAGAAGGGCGTGCTGGCCAAGTCAGCCGCCATCGTCAGCTGGAAGGGCGGCAGCCAGGGCCTGGAGGAGGCCGCGCTGAAGCACGTTAACGCGGTCTTCGTCTGGGGCGGCTACGACGCGGTGCAGAGCTACCGCAGGATCGCGCCTATCGACGTGCGCGTGGAGGGCTTCGGCCCCAAGACCAGCGTGGGCGTGGTGTTCGACAGCTGCATAGAGTACGAGGGCATGGACAACGTGGCCCGCCGCGCGGCCGTAGACGCCTCGCTGTGGGACCAGGCGGCCTGCTCCTCGCTGCATACGCTCTATATCATCGCGCCGGCCAAAAAGCATAAGGCGCTGGCCTCGGATTTCCTCAAGTATTCAAAGAAACATTTCGCCGACCTGGCGGCCGAGCTGCCGCAGGGCAAACTTTCTCCCGACGAAAAAGTGGAGATAAACAGGGCCCGCCAGCTCGCCCGCGTGGACATGGCGCTGGGTGCCGCCGCTTACGAAAGTTCCGCGCCGAAGACCGATTGGACGGTGATCTACGAGAAGGACCCGGTGTACCGGGTCTCGCCCCTCAACCGCGTGCTCTACGTCAAGACCGTGGAAAGCATAGAGGCTGTGCGCGACCTGCTGCTGCCTATGCGCGGCTATATACAGACCGTGGGCGTGGGCGGCTCCATAGAGCGCAAGAAAGTGCTGGAAACCCTGGGGCCCGTGGGCATAGCCCGCGTGGTGAAGCTCGGCAAGATGCTCGAGGAAGCCAACGGCTCGCCGCACGACGGCATCTACCCGATGATGTCGCTGGTGAACTGGGTGCCGATAGAAGAGAAGCCCTCCCAGCTGGACCGCCTGAGCGAACTGGTGGACCACGCCCGCACCCGCAGCCCTTTCTACGGCCGGCATTTCAAGGGCGTGCCGCGGATAGTGTCGCTGGAGGATTTCCAGAAGGTGCCGTTCCTCGAGAAGCACCATGTGCTGGAGAACACCCCGCCCGACAGTTCCGACCTGCTGACCTCCAAGGTACAGCGCGGCATCTTCTTCGCCAGCGGCGGCTCCACCGGCCAGCCGAAATACGTTTTTTACGACCAGCACGAGTACGACCATACCTGCCGGATGCTGGCCTTCACTTACGAAGCCGCCGGCCTTAACGAGAAGGATACCATAGCCAACCTCTTCATCGCCGGCAACCTGTGGTCCAGCTGGCTGTCGGTGGAAAAGGCCATCGCCTACACCAAGGCCATCTCGGTGCCGGTGGGCAGCAACCTGCCGCTGGAGAACATCGCCGGCTACCTGGAGGATTTCCAGGTGACGGCCGTGATAGGCCTGCCGTCCTTCCTGCTGAAGCTGGCGGAGTACGTGAAAGCCAATAAGGGCAAACACCGGCTGGCTATCAAGAAGATCTTCTACGGCGGGGAATACGTGGGCGACGAGATGGTGAAGTTCTTCAAGGGCGTGTTCCCGGGCGTGGACGTGCGCTCCGGCGGCTACGCCACCGCCGACGCCGGCGTGATCGGCTTCCAGTGCCCGGCCTGCGTGAAAGGGCAGCATCACCTGTTCGCCCACAGCCAGTTCATAGAGTTCGTGGACCAGGATACCCTCAAGCCGGTGAGTCCCGGCGAGGTGGGGGAGCTGGTGGTGACCGGGCTTTCCAAGAAGCATATGCCCATCATCCGCTACCGCGTGGGCGACCTGGGCCGCTGGGTCCTGAAGACCTGCGCCTGCGGCCGCAAAGAAAAGCTGTTCGAGATCCTGGGCCGCTGTGACGACCGCATCCACGTGGGCGGGGCGCACCTGTTCGTCAACGACATACAGGAGGCGCTGGGCCGGGTGCCGGACCTGACCTTCAACTTCCAGGTGGTGATAGACAAGAAAGGCCACAGGGACACCCTGAAGCTGCGCGTAGAAGTTAAGGACCCCGCGGCGCTGGCGCGCTCGGGCGAACTGGGCGACCTGCTGTGGCGCGCCATAGAGAAGCATTGCGAGGACCTGCACGAGAGCGTGCGCATGAAGTGGCTGGACAAGCCGGAGATAGAGGTGCTCAAGCCCGGCTCCATCGAGCGCGTGCTGCGCACCGGCAAGATCCGCAAGGTGGTAGACAAGCGCGTTAAGCTCTAGGACGCGCCCTGAAAAAGAAAAGGCCCGGTTTCCCGGGCCTTTTCTTTTTGTGGGCCGGTCAGGGCAGCCGGGTGTTCAGGGTGGCGGAGTTGATGTCGGTGAACTCGGCGCCGAGCAGGCCCTTCTTCTGCAGGTTCGTGATCACCATCAGCGGCATGGTGGCCTTCACGTTGTAGATCATGTAGGGGATGGTCCAGAGCTTTATCTGCCGCTCCCTGGGCAGCACGCGGTTGAGGAGGATGAGCAGGTTGTTCGTGCAGTTGTTCTTGATGGTGTGGTAGAACTCGCCCTCGCGGTCCACGGCGGCCTGCGTCATGGACTCGCGCAGCAGGGCGGCCTTTTCGGCGTGGTTGAGCAGCACCGGGTAGGGCACCAGGTGGCCCTTCTCCTCGTGGATGGTGCGGGCGGCGTATTCTTCCCAGGTGGAGAGCGACCAGTTGATGCCAAAGGATTTATTCAGCCCGGTGAGGGGGGAGAAGCTCTGCCCCACGCGGGTCTTGCCCTCTATGCTCAGGGCCAGCGCCATAGGCTCGCGGCCGTTGGCGTCCTTGAGGCCGCCCTTCTCGAAGGTGAAGACGAAGAAGGAGTGCGCGGCCACTATTTCCGGCTTGAAAGGCTTCTTGATGAGGTAGATGTTCTTGATCAGTTCCGGCTTTATCGTCATCGTGGTCCACTCGTAGGAATTAACGGCGGGGACCTCGGAGGAGGACATGCGGACATTGCCCATCACCAGGCGGCCGTCCTTGTTCTCCAGCAGGGTGGCGGTGCGGCGGCGGGGCTGGTACGGGGCGGGCACTATTTCGCCGGCCTTGGGCTCGTACTCCGAAATTTCCACTACCTTCAGCAGGGCGAGGTCGTCGGCCTGTTTGGCCTGGGCTTCCACCAGCACGGTCTTGCCGTCGAATTTGGCGGCCTTCCTGGCGCTCAGGTCCAGCCTGAAGAGGCGGCCGTCTACGGTGTTGAGCAGGGGGCCGGCCTCGCTGACGGAGACCACGCCCTTGAGAGTGTAGGCGACGCCCCAGCTCTTCTCGGCGGGGAGCCCTTCGGGCAGGGGCAGCGCTTTGATCTGCGCGGCGTCCAGCGCTTCAAAACCCGCGAAATCGGCTGGGGTTTGGGCGAAGACGGCTGAAGGCAGGGACAGGAAGATGGCGAGGAAAAGGTTATTGGCTTTCATTACTGATATTTTAGCGTTCGCAGCGCCTTTATATCAGGTGCGAAGGGCCCCCTTTCCGGCGGCAATGTTCCCAGGCCGGCCTGGGCCCTTCGGCCGGCGCAGGGCGGGGCCGTCAGGAGGGGACGCTGATGACTATATGACTATTCGGGGTTGAGCACCAATAAGGGCTTGTAAAATAGTCATATAGTCATCAGCGTCCCCTATATGCGCCGAAAAATTACATATAATTTAAGCAGGTTCGGATCTGACTTTCACGGAGGAAAACATGGCCATCTATACCCCGAAGCAGCTGCAGAACTATGCCGAGGCCCTCATCTGGGGCGTCACCACGGCCCGCCCGGGCTTCAAGAAGGGCGACACCATACAGCTGCGCTTCGACGCGCCCGGACTGGAACTGGCTGAGGTGCTCTACGCCAAGCTGATAAAGCGCGGCTTCAACGTCTTCATGAGGTTCCTGCCCACGCCGATGATGGACGTGGCCCTGCACAACGCCAGCACCCACGAACAGCGCCGGTTCCTCTTTGCCGGCGATAAGGAATTCTGGAATTCCATCAACGGTGATATGGTGATACGGGCCCCCGCCTCGCTGACCCACCTCAAGGGCGCTCCCGAGGCCAGCCTGATGGACATGACGCTGACCAGGAACGACCTGCGCAGCATCCGCGTGGCTAACGAGGAGAAGGGCCTGGCCGGCTGGACGCTGTGCACCTACCCCACCGAGGAACTGGCCCGGCAGGCCGGCCTGTCGCTTAAAGAATACGCCCGGCAGGTGGCCAAGGCCTGCTACCTGGACGTGAAGGACCCGGCGAAGAAGTGGGGAGAGATCATGCGCGACAGCGGCCGCATCAAGAAGTGGCTGAACTCGCTCGGCATCGACACCATCCGCACCGAGTCGAAGTCGATGGACCTGGAGGTGAAGTTCGGAGAGAAGCGCAACTTCATCGGCGTCAGCGGCCACAATATCCCCAGCTTCGAGCTGTTCACCTCGCCCGACTGGCGCGGCACCAAAGGCGTCTATTACGCCAACTTCCCGTCGTTCAAGGACGGCAACTACGTGGAGGGCGTGCGCCTGGAGTTCAAGAACGGCCGCGCGGTGAAGATCAACGCGGAGAAGAGCGAGAAGTTCGTGCGCGGCACGCTGGCCACCGACCACGGGGCCTGCCAGGTGGGCGAGTACTCGCTCACCGACCGCCGCTTCTCCAAGATCGACAAGTTCATGGCCGACACGCTGTTCGACGAGAACCACGGCGGCAAGTACGGCAACTCCCACATCGCCGTGGGCTCCTCCTACAGCGATACCTACTCCG
This sequence comes from uncultured Elusimicrobiaceae bacterium, assembly GCA_964417965.1. Lineage (GTDB taxonomy): Bacteria > Elusimicrobiota > Elusimicrobia > Elusimicrobiales > UBA9959 > UBA9959. Next base: position 35,961 of record CAYQJX010000006.1, on the reverse strand, counting down.
GGGATATCCGCAAGCTCACTCCCGAACTTAAGGAAAAGCTCGGCTACAATAAGTCGGCCGTGCACTGGGACCTGGTGAACACCGAGGACAAGAAGGTCACCGCCACCCTCAAGGGCGGCAAGAAAGTGACCATCTACGAGAAAGGCCAGTTCAAGTACTGACGGCGCGAAAGTTTTATCAGGATCTCCCGAGCGAGGTGTATTGAATGAAAACTGCGGTACTCGGAGCCACCGGCTACGCCGGCTATGAACTCGTGCGCCTGCTCCTGCGCCATCCCCGTGTGAAAACCCCCCTGGTGCTGTCGCGCGAAGGCGAGACCCCCACCGCCGGGCTCGAGCAGCTCTACCCGGCCCTGCGCGGCGACCGCGCGCTGCCGCTGGAGCCTTTCTCCTGGGACCTGCTGAAGAAGACAGGCGTGAAAATACTCTTCCTGGCCACGCCCCACGAACTCTCGCGCGACGTCGCACCCGAGGCCGTGGAGCGGGGCCTGCGCGTGGTGGACCTCAGCGGCGCCTGGCGGCTGAAGGTGCCGGCCAACCGCGCCGTGTACGGCTTCAAGGACAAGGACGCCGCCCGCGCGGCCCGCTGGGACAAGGCCGCGGTCTACGGCCTGCCCGAACTGAACCGCGCCGGCATCGCCAGGGCGAAGCTGGTGGCGAACCCGGGCTGCTACGCCACCTCCGTCATCCTCGGCCTGGCCCCGCTGTCCAAGGCCGGCATCATCGATCGCCGCGCCGGCGTGGTCTGCGACTGCAAGAGCGGCGTCAGCGGCGCCGGCAAGAAACCCTCCGCCAAGACCCATTTCGTGGAGGTTGCCGGCAACTTCTCGGCCTACAGCGTTTTCGGCCACCGCCACACCGGCGAGATCCTGGAGCAGGCCGGGTTCAAAGATAGCGAGCTCACTTTTACGCCGCACCTGCTGCCCATCCCGCGCGGCATCCTTTCCACGCTCTACGTCAAGCTGTCGAAGAAGGCCTCGCCCGCGGACATAGACCGCATCTACCGCGCGGCCTACCCGGCCGGCTCCGGCTTCGTGCGCCTGTTCGGCGCCGGCGCGCTGCCGCAGCTGCAGTACTCGCTCTACACCAACCACTGCGATATCGGCTTCGAGCTGTCCCCCGACGGCAGGAAGCTCACCGTGGTCTCCTGCCTCGACAACCTGATGAAAGGCGCGGCCGGGGCCGCCCTGCAGAACATGAACCTCATGTGCGGGTTCGGCGAAAAGGAGGGCCTGTGAAATTCGTAGTGAAGATCGGCGGCGCCGCCATAGACGACGCTCCCACGCTGAAGAAATGCTCCCGGGCCGTGGCGGACCTCGCGGCGCAGGGCCACCAGGTCGCCGTGGTGCACGGCGGCGGCGCGGCGCTCACCCGCCTGCTCGCGAAGCTCGGCAAGAAAGCGGAATTTATCAACGGCCTGCGCGTCACCGACGCCGAGACGCGCGACGCCGCGCTGATGGTGCTGGCCGGCCAGGTCAACAAGACGCTGGTAGCCGCCATCTGCGCCGAGGGCCCCGCGGCCATAGGCCTGTGCGGCGGCGACCTCGGTTTCGTCGGCGAGATCGTCTCCATGGACCCGCGCTGGATAGAGGCCCTCTGGGCCGCGGGCGGCATCCCGGTCATCAGCAGCCTGGCGCTCGGCGCCGACAACGAATATTATAACGTGAACGCCGACCAGATGGCGGCCGGCTGCGCGGCCGGCTGCAAGGCCGAGGCGCTGGTGTTCCTCACCGACGTTCCCGGCGTGAAGGGCGGAGACGGCGCCGTTATGCCGCGCCTCGCGGCCTCGCAAATCCCTGACCTGGAGAAGGCCGGTGTGATAAAGGGCGGCATGCTGCCAAAGCTGCAGGCCTGCCGAGACGCGCTGGCCGGCGGTACCGGGCGGGTGCAGATCCTGCCTTCGGCGCAGGCCGACCTGCTGCCCGGCTTTACGTCCGGGCAGCTCGAGAGCGGCACGGAGGTAACGCGCGGATGACACTCTCAGCACTGCAGAAAGCCGAAAAGAAACACCTGCTCCAGACCTACGACCGCTATCCGGCCGCCTTCGCCCGCGGCAAGGGCATGTACCTTTATGATGAGAAAGGCCGCGCCTGGCTGGACTTCCTCAGCGGCATCGGCGTTATGGCGCTGGGCTACTCGCACCCCGCTATCACCCGGGCCATCCGCGAACAGGCCGGCAGGCTGGTGCACGTCTCCAACCTGTTCTATACGCCGTTCCAGTCCACGCTGGCCAGGGAACTGACCCGGGCGAGCGGTCTCGACCGCGCCTTCTTCTGCAACAGCGGCACCGAGGCCTGGGAAGCCGCGCTGAAACTGGCCCGCGCCTACGCCCGCGCCCACGGCAAGCCAAAGCGGATACGTTTCCTCGCCATGGAGAACTCCTTCCACGGCCGCACCATGGGCGCCGTGGCCACCACGGCCACGGCCAAGTACCGCGAGCCTTTCGCGCCGGTCATGCCGGGCGTGGAGTTCGTGAAGTTCAACGATGCGGCGGACCTGCGCCGCAAGTTCGACGACACCGTCTGCGCTGTCTGCTTCGAGCCGGTGCAGGGCGAAGGCGGCATACGCCCCGTCACCAAGGAATTCTTCGCCGAGGCCCGCCGCCTGACGAAGCGCTCAGGCGCGCTGCTGCTCGCCGACGAGATCCAGTGCGGCCTGGGCCGCACCGGGAAGATGTTCGCTTTCCAGCATTACGGCATAAAGCCGGATGTGATGACGCTGGCCAAGCCCATCGCCTGCGGCCTGCCGCTGGGCGCGCTGCTGGCCACGGAAAAGGCCGCGGCGGCCTTCAAGCCCGGCATGCACGGCACCACCTACGGCGGCGGCCCGCTGGCCTGCTCCGCCGCGCTGGCTTTCCTGGGAGTGCTGAAGCGGGAGAAGATGCTGCCGCAGATAAGGAGCAAGGGCGCCTATCTGCTCAAGCGCCTGCGCGCGCTGGCCGTGAGATATCCCGCGGCCGCAGCGGAAGTCCGCGGCCTCGGGCTGATGGCCGCGCTGGAGCTGAAGGACCCGGAAGCCGCCAAGGCGGTGCAGAAGCGCCTGCTGGAGCGCCGCGTCATCATCAACCGCACGCATGAGACGGTGCTGCGTTTCCTGCCGCCCTACATAGTGACCCTGCGGCAGATAGACCAGCTCATAGCCGCGCTGGACGGAGCGCTGGCCGCCCTGCCGCCCGCCAAGGAGGCTCCGCATGCGCGCCCGTAAAGCCATACTGCCGGACGGGCCCGACATTCACGGCCTGATCTTTGAATACGCCCGCGACGCCCAGCTGATCCCGCGCACGCTGGCCGAGATCAACGAGAACATCAGGGATTTCACCGTGGTCGTCAACAGGGGCAAGATCATCGGCTGCGGCGCCCTGCATATCTACGGCCGCCACATGGCCGAGATCAGGTCCATAGCGGTGTGGCCGCAGTACCGGGGCCGCAACGCCGGGAGCATCCTCATAAAGGGCCTGCTGGACGAGGCGCGGCAGCACCGCCTGCCCTGCGTCTGCCTGTTTACGCGCATCCCCAAATTCTTCGCCAAGCTGGGCTTCAAGACGGTAAAGCGCGAGCGCCTGCCCGACAAGTATTACAAGGACTGCCGGCACTGCCGGCGCCGCAATGACTGCGACGAGGTCGCCATGGTGCGCGGCCGTATGCCCAGTTTCGCCGTGCTCGACGAGCCGGTAAAGAAAAGCGCGATCGTGCGCAAAGGAAAGAAGAAATGAAACTGCACGGACCGGCCGAAAAAGTGTTCCTCCCGGAGGGTTTCCTCTTCTCCTTTACCACCGCCGGCATCAAGGCCAGCGGCAAGCCGGACCTGGCCCTCGCCGTGGCGCCGGGCGGCGCCGCCGCAGGCGCCGTGTTCACCCTGAACCGGATGGCCGCGGCTCCCGTGCTGGTAGGCCGGGAGAATCTGAAGAAAAGCCGCGGCAGCCTGCGCGCGGTCATCGTCAATTCCGGCAACGCCAACTGCGCCACCGGCGCTCCCGGCCTGCGCGCCTCGAGGGAGACCTGCGCCGCCGTGGGCCGCGCCCTCGGCATAGCTCCTTCGGCGGTGCTGCCTTCGTCCACCGGCATCATCGGCGTGCCGCTGCCGGCAGAGAAGATACTGGCCGCCGTGCCGGCAGCCGTGGCCGGGCTGGCCGCCGGCGAGAAAGCCCTGCGCGCCTTCGGCCGGGCCATCATGACCACCGATCTCACGCCCAAGCTCGCCAGCGCCTCGTTCAAGGTCGGCAACAAGACCGTCTCTGTCGCCGGCGTGGCCAAAGGCTCGGGGATGATACACCCCAACATGGCCACCATGCTCGTCTACATTTTCTGCGACGTTGCCGGTTGCGCGGCCGAGCTGCAGGGCCGCCTGAAGGCGGCGGCGGATGTTTCTTTCAACGCCATCTCCGTGGACGGCGACACCTCCACCAACGACACCGTGCTGCTGCTGGCCTCCGGTACCAGCGGCGTGAAGCTGTCGGACGCCGGCGCCGCCGAAAAGTTCTACAAGGCGCTGCGCGCCGTCTGCGCCTCGCTGGCCGAGCAGGTGGTGCGCGACGGGGAAGGCGCCCGGCACCTGGTGCGCCTGCGCGTAACCGGCGCGAAGACGCCGGAGCAGGCCCGCCTGGCCGCGCGCGCCATCGCCAATTCCCCGCTCGTCAAGACCGCCTGGGCGGGCTGCGACCCCAACTGGGGCCGCATGTTCTCCACGCTGGGCACCACCGGGATACCGGTGGATCCCGCCAAGGTGAGCATCGCCATCGGCCCGCACTCCGTCTTCGCGCGGGGCGGGGCCAGGCCTTTCGACCGCAAGGCCGCGCACCTGCTGCTCAAGCGCCCGGAGTACGTGATAACCATAGGCCTGGGCCTCGGCCGGGCCTCGGCGGAATTCCTTACCTGCGACCTCACGCACGACTATATCAGCATCAACGCGGAGTATTCCACCTGAGACCCGGGGTCTTGACAATTGCCCGGCGTCTGCTAGAATATCCCTGAGTCCGCGGCCCCTTATAAACGGGTGTCCGCGGGCTCTTACTTTATGGGGCCTTTGTAGGCCGGGCGCTTATTTGGGATAATAGTTAAACAATGAGCACACTTCTCGCTGCGCTAAAAACCCAACGGGGCCGGCACGTGGCCGTGGCGGTCTTCCTGGGCGGCCTGTCGGCCATGTTCCTTTTCTGCGGCTACGAATTCATCCGCTCGCCCGCCGAAGCCATCTTCATGGAGCATTTCGGCGCCGAGTACAAACCCTACGCCATCGCCTGCGTCCCCTTCATGATGGCCGCCATGATCTACGGCTACGGGCGCATGCTCTCCTCTTTCGGCGCCAGGAAAGCCATGGCCGTCTCCATGCTAGGCAGCGCGGCCTTCTTCGTGCTGGCCTGGGCCCTGCTCGGCGTAGCCGGCCGCTGGTTCGCTTTCTTCCTGCTCGTCTTCAAAGAATCCTACGTGGTGATCATCTCCGAGCAGTACTGGTCTTTCATCAACAGCGTCCTCAAGGACGAGGAGGGGAAGGTCTTTAACGGCCCCGTGGCCGGCCTCGGGGCGCTGGGGTCCCTCACCGGCGGCTGGCTGATCGGCCGCTACGTCATGGGCCTCGGCACCGACCTGTTCGTCCTTTTCGCGGCCCTTATGATCCTGCCTGCCGCCGCGCTGTTCTGGATCGCCTACGGCAAAGCCGGGGAGCCCAAGCCGGCCGCGGACGAGGCCGGCGGCAAGAAAGGCCACCTCCACCTGAGCATCCTGCGTGAGAACCGCACCGTGCTGTTCATCGCCTTCATCATCTTCTCCGCGCAGGTGGTGGCCACCGCGCTGGATTTCCGCTTCACCCAGCTGGTGCAGGACTTCGTTCCCGGCAAGGACGCGCGCACGGCCTACATGGGCAACTTCTGGATGAACGTCAATATCTTCTCGTTCTCCATGCAGTTCCTGCTCACGCCGCTGCTGCTGCGCTATATCCCGCGCCGCGGCATCCTCACCGCCATCCCGGCGGTGCACATAGTCTCCTGCCTGCTGCTGTTCATCTACCCCTCGCTCGGCCTGGCTTCCACGGCCTTCCTGCTGTTCAAGGGCATGGACTATTCCATCTTCCGGGCGTCCAAGGAGACGCTCTATATCCCGTTCTCCTACGACACGCGCTACCGCGCCAAGCAGGTGGCCGACGCCTTCACCTACCGCTTCGCCAAGGGCGTGACCGCGTTCTGGGTTTCCGCGATGAAAGCCGCCGGTTCCATAGCGCCGGGTTTCTACCCCGCGCTGGGCGTGGTCTTCTCCGGGGCCTGGCTGGTGATGTCCTTCCCGCTTACCGCCAAACGCGAAGGGGAAGCCGGGCGCTAAGACGGCGCTCCAAAATAAAAAGCCCGGTTCAGCCGGGCTTTTTTTATTGGCGGAGGAAGCTTAGAAGGTTATCGCGGCGGAGATGCGGTGCACCGAGCCCAGGTCGCCGAACGGGGAGAAGGCGTAATCCACCCAGTAGGCCTTGTAGCGCACGCCGGCGCCCATGGCCACGTTGCGGGTCCCGCCGATGTCGGAGACCGCCCGTGTGTTGAAGCCGCTCCGCAGGAAGACGTCGGTCTCTTCGTTCGCGGTCAGCTTCAGCTCTCCGCCCATGGCCAGGAACGGCAGGTTGTCCCGGGTAGCCACGACGTCGGCGGTGAGCGTAAAATGGTCGGTGAGGCTGGTGGCGCTGCCCAGCCGGAGGATAAGGGGGAGGGTGGCCTCCTCCTTGTCGTAGCGCAGGGTGCCCATGATGTTCTGGGCGGCCAGGCTGAGGCGGAAGCGGTTTTCGAACAGGTAGGGCATTATCAGGCCGATATCGGCGGAGACGGTATTGTCGGAGCCCTTGATCTGCGAGCGCACGAACTTGCCGGTGGCGCCCAGCACAAAGCGCTCCTCCGGGTCCTTGTTGAAGCCGGTGATGTAGCAGGAGAAGCCGACGTTGAGGGCCGAGTCGTACGGGCTGAAGGTGCCTATCTCCAGGCCGCTCGAATCGGTCTCGCTGATCTTGCCGTAGTTCATGTACTTGAAGGAAACGCCCCAGGCGCCCACGTCCCCGGCGGTCTCGGCGTAGGCGAAGTAATCCACGAAGGTGCCCGCCAGGTAGGGGGAGTGCATGAAGACCATGGAGTTGCTCTTCACGTTTATCAGGCCGGCCGGGTTCCAGTCCAGCGCGAAAGCGTCGTCGGCCAGCGCGGAGTAGGCCTCGCCCAGGGCGGCGCCGCGGGCGCCGGAGGCGACCTTGAGGAACTGCGCCGAGGCGGTGCCGGCGGAGCCGGCGTCGAAGCCCTGGGCCGCGGCGGGGGCGGGCAGCAGGGCGGCGCAAAGCAGCAGGGCCGGCATTAAAGCCGCCGCACCGTAGCTCTGGTCCCTCCTGGTCAGCATATTATCTCTCTATCGCCACTTTGAAGCTCTTCTGGCTCTTCTTGTCCCTGGACTGGATGAAAGCTATATAGACGCCGCTGGCCACCTTGCGGCCGGCGTCGTTGAGCCCGTCCCAGTGGGCCATGCCGTTGACGTCCGCCCTTATCTCCCGCACCAGTTCCCCGACGAAAGTGTAGATCTTTACCTTGGCCAGCGGGGGCATATTTATGAAATGCATGACGTCGGACACGGAGTTGGGCCGGTAGGGGTTGGGGTAGATCTTGACGTTCGAGAGCGCGGCTGCCGGCTGCGTCTGCATGATCTGGAACGTGGACAGGTGCCAGGTCTGGGCGATCACCTTGTTGTTGGCCGTGTCGGAGACGGAGGGCAGCGGCACCCAGATCCCGTGGAGCTCGTCGTAGAGGGCGAGGATGAGCTTGGACCTGTCCGACCGCATCGCGGCCGGCAGGTCGGCTATCCTGTACGGCAGGGTGATGGTGATGGTGTTGAGGACCAGGGTCGGCGGGAAATAGTTCACCACCAGGCCTATGCCGGTGGGCGTGAGCTCGGCCACGGCCGACTGCGGCCCCGGCAGGGTGAACGTGGACGGCATGATCTCCAGCCTTGTCGCGCCGCCGATGGCGCCGCGCGGCACCAGCACCGAGATGACGCCGTAGGAGGTTTCCAGCGTGATAAGGTTGTCCTGCTGCGCGCTGACGTTCAGCTGGGAGGACAGGAGCGTCCTGGTGGAGCCGGCCTCCTCGAAAGCCGAAAGGACGCCGCTCTGGCCCATGGCCCGCAGGCGCACCCAGTAGGTGGTGTAGACCTGCAGGTCGGAGAAGGAGCAATCAAGGCCCCGCGCGGCGAGGGAGGAGTTTATGACCGAGAAATCGGGCGCGGTGGAGGCCTGTACCTGGTAGACGGTATGGGAGGAGTTGCCGTTGGAGGCCCAGTTCACCGTGAAACCGTCCGTCAGGAGGTCGGAGAAAGTGTCCTGCCAGGGCAGGATGTAGGCCGTGGCCGGCAGCGTCAGGGCGTTGCCCAGCGAGACCGGGGGATCGGTAGGCACGTCGCTGAGGTTCAGGGCGGAGACGCGCAGGTAATAGCTGGCGTCGGAGACCAGGCCTTCGAAAGAGGCGTAGAGGTGCTTGGTCACCGAGGACAGCATGAGGCCGGAGAAATCGGAGGAGGAGGAGATCTGGGCCTGGTAGTTGGTGATGAGCGGGGTGTTGCCGCCCTCTGTCCAGTTGACGGTAAGGCCGGTCACGCCTACCCCGGTGGTGGCCGCCGCCACCGGGTGGTGCGCGCCGGTAGCCATGGGAGAGAAGTTGACCACGGGCGTACGGCGGTTGAGCCGGTTTATGGCCGTGACCCTGGAGTAGTAGATGGTGTTGGGCGCCAGCCCCGAGAAAGTGGCGGAGGAGAGCGCCGTGGTGGAAGAGGTCTCCGCCGGAGCGTAGCCTGAGTTGTCGGCCATCTCCACGTAATAGAGGGTGTCGGAAGGATTTGAGTTGACCAGCCAGGTCAGGTTGATGGAGGCCGGCGTGAGGCCGAAGGCCTGCGGGGTCGGAGCCCTGGCCAGCGTGGCGGTGGAGTGGGCCGCGGTATAGTTGGCGTAGCCCTGCTCGTTGAAGGCGCCGTTGCGGAAGTAATAGGTGGTGTTGGGCGAAAGGCCGCTGATCGTCAGGCTGCCCAGGTTCACCACGTAGCTGCGGGAAGACGAGAGCACCGTGGAGAAGGCGGCAGTGGTGGCCACCTCCAGCAGGTAGCCTTCGGCACTGACGTTCTGGGGCGCGTCCGGCCTGGGGGTCCACGAGGCCGTAACGCTGGAGTAGAACACGGCGCTGACGTTCATGCCGGTAACGAGCGGCGGCAGGGTCTGGCGCATATCCGGGGCGGTGTTGGTGTAGACGGTGGCGCCGTTGTAGAGGGCGCCCACCCTGTAGTAGTAGGTGGTGTTGGGTTCGAGGCCGATGAGGTCCAGGGTCGTGGCGGCCGTATTGGGCGTGGTCACGGTGATGGTCGGGCCCTCGAAGAACCGGTCCGGGGAGGCCTGGGCTATATGGCCTTCGTTGGCTATGCCCGAATCAAAGCTTACCACGGCGCTGGAGCTCCAGACATGGTCCAGCGTTACGTTCTGCAGGTAGCCGGGGATATGGGTGCGCGTGGAGGTCAGCGTGGTGTAGTTGGGCGTGCGCTCCCAGTTGAGGGTCGCGATGCGCAGCTGGTAGACGTTGTTCGGGGCCAGGCCCTCTACCCTCAGGGCTTCCGTCTGGTTGTCGTAGGTGGTGGAGGAGAAGACGGGCGCCGTGCCGCCGAAAGCGCCGGTAGTGGCCTCCACCCTGTAGCCCTGGCAGGAGAAGGCCTGCGGGGTCGCTTCGAGCGGGGTGAAGTCTATCAGCATGTACTGGGCGTCCGGGTAGACGGCCGTCAGCGAAGGGTGGGGGGAAAGCGGCAGCGCCAGCGTTATGGAGGATATGGACGCGGTATGGTTGGGGTTATAAGCCAGGTTCAGGGAGGAGGTCCTGAGGTAGTAGGTGGTGTTGGCTTCAAGGGTGTTTATGGTCAGCGTGCTCAGGCCCACGCCATAGGAGACCGACGAGTGCAGCACGCCGGTCCCGTTGAAATTGGTGGTGGAGGCCTCCAGCCTGTAGCCCAGCGCCGAATTTGGGCCGGCCCCGGCCGGCAGGGCGGTCCAGCCCAGCGTGGCTCCGGCGTCGGTCAGAGCGAGGCGGGCCAGGTTCTGCGGCTTTGCCGCCAGCGAGGTGAAGTAGCGCATCTCGTCGTAGTTGGGCTCCCCGGCTACGTTCAGGGACCCCATTTTGTAGTAGTAGGTGGTGTTGCGGCTGAGGGAACCGGCCACCGTGGCGGTGGAGGAAAGCGTGTCGTCCGCGGTAGACCAGTTTATGGTCAGCGGGTTGAGCAGTTCCGAGGTGGAAACTATCAGGCGGTAGCCCGCCGAACTTTGTGCCCCCGCGCCGTCGACAGCGGTCCAGGCTACGGCGGCGCTGCTTTCGAAGACGGAGCCGGCGATGCTGTCCGGGACTATGGAGAGGGTGGCGGTGGTGATATACGGGGTGTAGGCGCTTACGGTCCCGCTCACCCCGCGGGTCCTGACCTTGAAATAGTAGGCGGAATTGGCGTCGAGTCCGCCCACGGCCAGCGGGGCCCCGTCCGGGCTGATGTACTGGCGGACGGTCTGCCCGGTAAAGGAGGCGTTATCCGCGAAAGCGAGCTCGTAGGTGGTCCACTCCGGGTTGTCGTTGACGTTCCAACCTATGCTGGCCGTGGCGCTGTTCGGGGCGTAGGCGGTGAAGAAGACAGGGGCAGAAAAGATACCCGTAGGAGCGCTGGCCCAGGTGGCGGTGGAGGTCTGGGAATACGCACTTTCTGGTTCGGCCGTTATCTTGACTTTGAAATAATAAGTCGTATCCTTGCCCAAGCCGGGGTAGCCGATGGCGGCGGAAGTGACATTGTTGTTGCTGGAGATATAGGTTGCAAAGGTGTTGGTGTCCGAGATCACCGCGGTGTACGGGCCGCCGGCCCCGGCGGCCCAGGCAAAGTTAGCGCTGCCGGTGCTGGTGGCGGAAGTATAGGGGGCCAGGTCAGTCGCGCGCGCGGAAACAGCCGCTGCCAGAAGGCAGGCGGCCGCAATGAGGGTCTTTATCCGCGGGAACATGTTTATAGTCTATCAGAGCCCGGTTAAAAATCAATGACTAATATGTTACAAAAAGGGCCCAATTTGCAAGGGCCGCGGTTTCTATTATATTATAAATTGTATTCTAGATTAGACGTTCTGTCCCAGTCCCGGAGAAAAAATGCGGTTCGACCTTAAAAAAGCCGTTCCCGGCGCCGCCGCCCTGGCGCTGTTGTTCTGCTGCGCCCAGGCGCGCGCCGCCCAGAAGAACGGCCTGCCGGAATTCTCGCTTTCCAGCGGCACGGCGCTGCTGTCGGCCGCCGTTTCCACCGGCGCCGTGGTGGGCCGGGGCGGCAACTTCTCCATCGCGCTGCCCGACGGGCGCACGCTCTGGCTGCTCAATAACGTCTGGGCCGGGGAAGTGAAGGCCGACGGCCAGACCCCGGTGTGGGGCATCATCGACGGGGCCGCGGCCATAGCCGCATCCACCTCCCCTTACTCCCAGGCCGGCGCCCTCCGCTACGTCGCCGACGAGAACGGCTGGCCGCTGCCGCTGCTTTCCGGGGACCTCAAGGAGTACAGCCAGGTTCGCAAGTTCTGGCCCCGCTCCGGCCTCTGCGCGGGCGGGCGCTGCTACGTTTTTTATTCCATCATGAATAATTTCGGCCCCGACCCGTACGATTATTTCCGCGTGGGCCAGGGGCTGGCCTCGTCGGAAAACCCCGCCGGGCCTTACGCCAAGGCGCGCCGAGACGGCCGCTATTCCCTGTGGAACGACATTGAACCGGCTTTCGGTTCGGCGCTCTGGGCGGACGAGGACGGCTGGGTTTACGTCTACGGCCGCGCCGCGGTTACCCCCGGAGAGTACGGCGCGGAACTGGCGCGCGTAAAGCAGGAGCACCTGCTGACGCGCGAGAAATACGAGTACTATACGGCCGAAGGGTCCTCGGCCGCCTGGACCGCGGACGTCTCCGAGGCTTCCGAAGTGCTCAAGGACATGCCCGAAGAATTTTCCGTTTCCTACAACGACTACCTGAAAGCTTACCTGGCCGTCTACTCTGAGGCGGGCTCCGGGCGCGTGGCGGCCAGGCAGGCCGCCGCCCCCTGGGGGCCCTGGGGCGAGCCTTCGGCCCTGCTGACCTGCGCCAGGGAGGAGTATTGCTACGGCGCCAAGGAACAGCCGGGTTTCGCGGCGGAGGGCGGAAAAAAGATATTCCTGACGCTGGAAAAAAAGAACGCGCCTTACCTTTACGGCGTGGAATTCAAATAGGGGATAAAATGGCCGACTACAACATACTCGTTATAAACCCGGGTTCGACCTCAGACGAAGTGAGCTATTTCCGCGGCGAGAAGGAAGTGTTCCACAAGACCGTCCGCTACAGCCCCGAAGACCTTAAACCCTACGAACGCGAGAAGATCACCGCCCAGTTCGACCTGCGCAAGAAGATGGCGCTGGAAGCCCTGAAAGAGCACGGCGTCGACGTGAAAGAGCTGCACGCGGTGATCGGGCGCGGCGGCCTGGTAAAACCCATAGAGGGCGGCGTCTACGCGGTGGACGACACCCTGCTGGCGGACCTGAAGGAAGGCGTGCTGGGCGACCACTCCTCCAACCTGGGCGGCATCATCGCCCACGACATCGCCGCCGCCAACGGCATAAAAGCCTTCATCGCGGACCCGGTGGTGGTGGACGAAATGCTGCCGCTGGCCCGCTACTCCGGCATGCCCGAGAACCCCCGCATCTCTATTTTTCACGCGCTCAACCAGAAGCGCTGCGCCCGCCACGCGGCCAAACAGCTGGGCAAGCCTTACGAGGAGTGCCGGCTGATCGTCATGCACGGCGGCGGCGGCGTGTCCGTGGGCGCTCACCTGGGCGGCCGCGTGATAGACGTCAACAACGCCCTCAACGGCGACGGCCCGTTCACCCCGCAGCGCTCCGGCGGCGTGCCCGCCGGCGGCCTGGTGGCCATGTGCTTTTCCGGCAAGTACACCAAGCAGGATATGATGCTCAAGCTCAAGGGCCAGGGCGGCCTGGTGGCCTACACCGGCACTTCCGACTGCGTGGCGCTGGAAAAATACATCCTGACCGGCGAGATCAAGCCCGGCAGCGGCATCGACCCGGACAAAATGACCCGCGACGAGGCCCGCGAGGCGGTGCACGCCATGGGCTACCAGATCTGCAAGGAGATAGGCGCGCTGGCCTGCGTGCTGGAAGGCAGGGTGGACGCGATCGTGCTCACCGGCGGGCTGGCCTACGACAAGGTGCTGGTGCCCGAGATAAAGCGCCGCGTGGGCTGGATAGCGCAGATCCTTTCCTACCCCGGCGGCGACGAGATGACGGCCCTGCGCACCGCGGCCGAGACGGCGCTCCGCCACCCGGCCCTGATAAAGAAATATTGATTTGTTCCAACTTAAACTTACACCGGAGGAAGCAAATGAAATTCAAGAACTTTGACGAGCTTTTGGGCCTGGTGCGGGGGCAGACCAACCGCATAGTGGTGCCCGGCGCCAACAACGACGAAGTGCTGACCGCCTGCAAGATGGGCGTGGACCACAAGATCATCTCGGGCGGCATCCTGATCGGCCCGAAAGCCCAGGTGGAGGAGATGGCGGGTAAGGTGGGCCTGAACCTCGCCCTCTTCGAGGTCGTCGACAAGTCCGACTACGCCGAGATGTGCAACCTGGCCGTGGACCTGGTGAAAGCCGGCAAGGGCGACTTCCTGGTGAAGGGCCTCGTGGACACCAAGTTCTACATGAAGGCCATCCTGCGCAAGGAGATCGGCGCCGTGGCCGAGGGCACCGTGCTCAGCCACTTCGTGCTCTTCGAGCAGACCAACTACCACAAGCTCTTCGCCGTCACCGACGCGGCCATCATGATAGCCCCGACGCTGGAGCAGAAGGCCATGATCGTCAACAACGCGGTGGACATGATGCGCATGCTGGGCGTGGAAAAGCCCAACGTGGCCGTGGTCTGCCCGGTGGAGAAGGTCAACGAGAAGATCCCCAGCACCCTGGACGCCCAGGCGCTGGCCAACATGAACAAGGAAGGGAAAATAAAGAATTGCGTGGTGGAAGGCCCCTACGACGTCTATATCTCCTTCTCCAAGGAACTGGCGGCCGAGAAGGGCATAAAGGGCGCCGTGGTGCCGGGCAATACCGACATCGCCCTGTTCCCCGACCTGGACGCCGCCAACCCGGTCTACAAGTGCCTGAGTTTCTTCGGCGCCGGAATGAAGTCGGCCACCCTGCTGGCCGGTTCCAATATCCCAGTCATACTGCCGTCCCGCACGGACTCGCCGATGACCAAACTGCACTCCATCGCCCTGGCCTGTTACCTCAAGGACAAGGCCGGCGTGCTGGCTAAATAAGGAGAATCATCTATGTCATGGGATTTCTTAAAGAAGATCGTAGGCGGTAAGGAAGAGGGGAAGAGGCCGGAAGACGCCCTCGCCCAGGCCCCCGCCGCGCAGAAGCCGGCCTCCGCGCCGGCCCCGGCCGCGCCCAAAGCGGCAAAGACCCCGGCGGCCCCCAAGGCGCCCGCGGCCCCGGTTAAAGACAAGCCGGCCTCGGAAAAGACCGACGACGAACTGGCGGCCGAACTGGACAAGATGTCCCCGCAGATCCTGGCGCAGGCCAAGGACCCGCAGATGCGCTCGCTGATCATCGGCATCTACCGCAAGATGCTGGTGGCGGGCGTGGACGTGAGCGACGACAAAGAGGTCAAGAAATGGATGCAGAAGCATCCCGAGGTGCTGCAGGGCGGGGAAACCATTAAAGTGGAGACCGTCCGCCGCGAGGAACCCAAGATCGGGCGCAACGACCCCTGCTCCTGCGGTTCCGGCAAGAAGTACAAGAAGTGCTGCGGCGGCAAGTAAAGCGCTGCCCGCTAAGTAAAAACCCCCCGGCAACGGGGGGTTTTTATTTGTAATCGACGCGCAACTCCGCGCCTGTGCCCAAGCGTCTCGCGAGGGGGGCCTCTATTTTCCGGGCGGAGCTACCGCACCAGGCGGAAGGCGTTCACCAGGCCCGCGCCCTGCTCGTTGGCGGTGAGCCCGGGCAGCTTGTCGGCCGCGCCCTTCAGGGCGGCCCTGACCTGCTCCGGGCCGGCGGCGCCGGCCCCTACGGCCAGGGCGGCCAGGCCGGCCACGTGCGGGCAGGCCATAGAGGTGCCCGACAGCGCGCCGTAGCCGCCACCCTTCAGCGTGGAGTGGATCTTCACGCCGGGGGCTATAACGGCCAGCTCCGGGCCGCGTGAGGAGAAGGAGGCGATCTTGTCCGCCGAGTCCGAGGCGGAGACGGCTATGGCCTGCGGGTACTTGGCGGGGTAGTTCACGGGACCGGCGTCGTTGCCGGCGGCGCAGACCACGGTCACGCCGGCCTCGCCGGCCTTTTCCATCACCAGGCGCAGGGCCTCGTTGCCCGAGCCGCCGCCGAGGCTCATGTTGACTACCTGCATGCGGTGCTCTATGGCCCACTCGATGCCGGCAATGATCCAGGAGTACTGGCCGGAGCCGTTCTTGTCCAGCACTTTCACGGCGTAAAGGTCCACGGCGGGCGCTACGCCGGCCACGCCTTGGTTGTCCCTGACGGCGGCAATGGTGCCGGCCACGTGGGTGCCGTGGCCCTGGTCGTCGAGGGGCGGAGCGGCCGGGTCTACGGCGTTGTATCCCCCCTTGTAGTTAGGGGCGAGGTCGGGGTGGGTGTAGTCCACGCCGGTGTCGATGACGGCCACTTTGACGCCGCGGCCGGCGGTGTAGTCCCAGGCGGCGGCCGCGTTCACGCGGGCCACGCCCCAGGGGATCTCCTTGGCGGCCGGGTCCGCCGCGTCAGCCTTGGGCTCGGGCAGGGGCAGGCTGTCCTCGCGTATGCTGCGGAGGGCCTGGTCCAGGGAGGGGAGGGGTACGGACTGCCGGGCTGCCGGGGCGGCCTCTATCCAGCGCTGGTAGGTGTCGTTGGAGACGTCCTTTACGCCTTCGACCGAATAGATGCTGGCGTCCTTTGTGTTCTCCGGGAGGTCGGCCACTACGGCGTTGATATATTTGAACTCGCGGACCACGCTGCCGCCCAGCCACTTGATGGCGGCTTTGACGCCGGGCTTAAAGGACTGGTCGTAGGTGATTATCTTCTGCGCCGCCTGCGCGGCCGTGGCGGTTGCCAGTAGTACTGAGACTGCCATGATAATTTTTTTCATCTGTATCCTGCCTCCATTCCCGGGATCCGGGTGCTGACAGTTATAGGATACAGTGTAATGCACTGTATTTCAAGGCCAAAAGGCCTACTCCCCTTTGGGCCCTTAATTCCGTCTGATTCCGTGGACACAATACTTAATGCTGGCAGGGTATGCGGTCCGCGCAACTTCCGGCTAAAATAAAAAAACCCCCGGCAGGCCGGGGGTTTTTTATTTGTCAGTTTAAGCTTAGTTCCAGGAGACGGAGGAGATCCCGACCGGTTCCACCGCGGGGATGCTCTTGGTCATTTTCTCGTCCTGCGAGGTCAGGTCCTTGAAGTTGCCCAGGCCGTCCACGCCGAAGGTCTGCATGCTGCCGTTGGTGGAGAACGGGGTGGAGACTATGTAGTTCAGGTCGGACTGCAGGTAGGCCACCGGGTTGTCGGCGTTGCCGATGTTCATCGGGTCGGACATGCGCACGTTCAGGGAGAATTTCCAGCCCCACTTTATGTTCATCGTCAGGGGGCGCACGGTGAAGTTGGTGATGTAGTGGCCCTTTATCTGGCTGCGCTGGGCCAGCGAGCTGACGGGGTCGCTGGGTTCCCGGGCGGGAGCCAGGTTCTGGCCGTTGTAGAAGAAGGAGACCGCGTACTTTATCTTTATCACGTCCACCTGCATCAGGTTGGTGATGGTGTAGGTGTAGATCACTTCTTTCTTCTTCCAGCCGCTGAAGTTGGCCCAGTTGAAAGAGAAGCCGGGGATGGCGCTGGCGTAGGAACTGGAGAGGTTGGCGTCCGGGGCGCCGCTGTTGATGACGTTCCAGGCCTGCACGCCGCCGTTCACGATGGCGGCCGCGGCCACCTTTTCGCCGCCGCCGAGCGGGGCGGGGAAAATGTCCTTGGGAGTCAGGTCGCGCACCGTCTCTTCGGCGGTGACGGTGACGTTGCCGGTCTTGAAATAGTTTTCATCCGTCGCGGCCCCCTGGGCCGAGAGGAAGGAAGAGGATGAGACGAGGACGGTGGCGGCGAGAAGTAGTTTTTTCATAGTCGAGTTCTCCTTGATCCCTTACGTATATAGTTTAGCTCAGCCCAGGAATAACACAAGGGCTTTAGGGCCCAGACCGGGCCTGGGCCTATTCGCCCCTTAATTCCAGCCGAGGGCGGGGACTTCCTCCCGGTACTCGGCTACGGGCACCGGGGAAATATCCAGCTGGCCGTAGGCGGCTTCCGTGATCTTGCCCAGGCCGTCCACCGCCAGCGAGTTCACGCCTATTTCGGGGTCGGTGCTGAGCGGCTTGGCGTAGCGCCAGGTCAGGTCGGCGTTGAGCCAGGCCACGGGCTGGTCCGCCGTGCCGATATTCATCGGGTTGGACATGGCGGCCTGCAGGGAGACCTTCCAGCCCCATTTAAGTTTTATGTCCAGGGGCTTTACCGTGAAATTGGCGATATAGCGCCCTTTCAGGGCGGGGTTGGCCGGGGAGGGGATGGCGCCGTGGTAGAACGAGACTTCGTAGACGATGTCGACCGCGCGGCCCTGCAGTTTTTTGTCTATGGTGAAGCGGTAGCGCCTGGTGACCTTGCGCCAGGCGGCCAGGTCGTCCCAGTTGAAATCGAAGCCGGGGATGGCGCTGGCGTAGGCCGAGTCCAGGTTGGCGGTGGGGCGGTTGTCCATGATCACGTTCCAGACCTTGGCGCCGGCCATGACTATCATGATGGCGGGGATCACCAGGACCCTGTCGTCCTTGGCGGGGCCGCCGAAAAAGGCGGCGGCTTCGGCCCGGGAGAGGGGGGCGGAGGTTTCTGCGAGGAGTTCGGTGCGGGTGCCGGTGTCCGGGGCCGCGGCGCGGGCCGGGAGCGCCGGCGCGAGCAGTATAAGGGGTAGGAGGAGGGGGGCGAGTTTATTTAGGGTCATGGTTTACCAGTAACGTACCGGGCCCACGTCCACGTGGACGAAGCCGTCAGAGGGGTAGTAGCCGACGCCGCCTGCCAGCAGCGCGCGGGCGGTGTCGCGCAGGGCGGAGGTGCGCACGCCGTCTATCTTTATGTCGGCGGCCAGGCCGCGCAGGTGGAGGCTTTTCTTGGCGACGGCGCCGGAATCGGAAGCCAGCGCGCCGTTCAGCTCGGGGCTGCGGTAGCCGCAGATCACGGTCACCGTGCGGTCGCCATGCCGCTCCTGGATGGCGTCTATCAGTTCCAGGAGCTTTACGGGGATATCGATTTCGCGGCCGGTGAGCCGGCAGCGCATGAAGTGCCTGATCCTGGCCAGGGCTTCGGGGATAGTCCGGCCGCGCTCGTCGCGGTAGCGGATCTCCAGGGTCTCCTGGTTCCACTGGTGGTAGAGCTTTACCGTCCCGTCGCCGCCCAGCCTGTCCGCTCCGGCGACGGCGCCTTTTTCTTCGGACTCGGCGCCGGGCTCGCTGTCGGCCAGGTAGGACGCCCTTTCGCTGTTGCCCATCCCGGAGAGCACGGCTTCGGGGACCGGCAGCCCGGAGGAGAAGGCGGAGGCTTTAATATCTTCGGAGGTTAAAAGGTTGAGGCCGAAGGCCGCTGCACGCGCGGGGGCGGCGGCCAGGAGGGCCAGCGCTGCGATAAGGATGGTGTTGCGTGCGTTCATAAAAGGTTCCGTGACTATAGTTTAGCTGACCCGCGGCAGGACACAAGCGCCTTAAGTCCCAGGCGGGCGGCGGTAAAGGGCCCGGGCGGGGGGGCCGCTGGGCCCTTGACAAAACGGCGCCGGCCTTTTATCCTATGATAGCGACAGATAAGTGTATCCTTATGAGGAAGATACTTTCTGCTTTTCTTCTTTTTTCTCTGACCGCGGCCCTGCCGCTGCCTTCCTTTGCGGACAGGCGCGGGGACCCGTCGCAGTCTTTTGACATTCCCCTGAAGGGGGATATCGCCCCCGCGGAAGTGGGCGACGGCCCCTACACCGAGGAGATGCGCCGGCAGGACATCGCTTTCTTCACCGCGCGCGGCGTCCTGCGCGCCAGGCCTGAAGAGGCATTCGAAGCTTTCCACCGCGCCTTTTTTTCCATGAACGCCGAGGAGCGGAGGGATTTCAGCGTAGAGAACGGCGGCCGCATCTATTCCATGCTCCGCTACCTGGACAACGCTTCGGACGAGGGGCGTATCCCCCGCGATAAATACGAGGAATTTACCGGCAAGCTCCTGGAGCTGGGCTTTCATACCATGGACGGGCGCGAGTCGGCCTCCGGCTTCCGGCCCCCCGGCGGCGACAGGCGCGACGGCCAGGCGGCCGTCAACGCCATGGTCACAGCCAGCGCCCGGGTGTACTCCAGCGACAGCACGCCCGCGGAAAAGAAAGCGGCGGAGGAGAAGCTGGCCAAAGTGACCGCCGACTACCCGGAGACGGCGTGGGTGCAGGGCGCCGCGGCCGATTCCTATAACAAGATAGGCAACTACAAGCAGGCCGAAAGGACGGCCGGCGCGGCCATAGCGCTGGACTCTTCCGACCCGGACGCCTATAAAGCCAGGGCGCTGGCCAGGGCCTCGCTCGAGGACCGCAAAGGGGCCATAGCGGATATCAGGAAGGCGATGGCCATCAACCCGCAGGACGAATCGGCCAAGCTGCTGTCCACCCTGCTCGAGAGCCGCAAGGATGTGCCTTCGCTCAAGACCATTTCTTCAGTGGACGAGATCAAGCGCGCCCTCGGCGCCTCCGACGAAGGGGCCGAGGCCGTCAGCTCCGGCCAGGCGCAGGCCGGGGCTCCCGGTTCCCGGGGAGAGGCCGAAGCGGACCTGGCCGCCCCCGATTTTTCCAGGTCCAAAGCCTACCTCAAGACCGCCCTGGCCAAGAACCGCCTTGGGGATTACGAGAGCGCCGCCCGCTACGCCTCCCTGGCCATAGAGAAGGACCCGGCCAATAACGAGGCCTACCTGGAGCGCGCCAACGCCTATAATTTTATGGGCCGCTACGACGACGCCGTGCGCGACGCCACCCACGTGATAGAGAAGGACCCGGCCAATATGCAGGCTTTCAATATGCGGGCCTGGGCGCTCAACCGCAACGGCCGCGCCAGGGACGCCGAAACCGACGCCAGCCGCGCCATAGGGCTCAACCCCAATTTCGCTGACGCCTGGTTCAACCGCGCCCTGGCCTACGAGAAGCAGGGCGACTACAAGCGCATGCTGGACGATTTTAAGAAGGCGGCGGCGCTGTCGGGCGCCTATTCCAGCCGCTACCAGGACGCCGTGGCGCAGTACGGGCCAAGGGTGCCAGGCTACGCTTCCACCCGACCCGGAGCGCGGGCCGAGGCCGGCGCCCCGGCTAATCCCGCCTCCAGCCCCATGCGCAGGTTCCTGACGCTGCTCTTCTTCTCCCTGACCGGCGGGGCGCTGGTGGCGATGGGCCTGATCCATATCCTGGGTGGCAGGCGCGCAGAGCAGGACGCCGGCGCGCGCATAACGCACCCGGACGTGCTTTCGCCTTCGGTGTTCTACGAGGGCGTGGCCACCGGCAAGTACAAGATAGAGCGCAAGCTGGGCGAGGGCGGCATGGGCGTAGTCTACGAGGCCACCGACCAGTCGCTGGGGCGCAAGGTGGCCATCAAGAAGATGAACGAGGAGATCAAGGTCAACGAGCGCGAGAAGCAGCGCTTCCTCGACGAGGCCCGCACCGTGGCGCTGCTGCATCACCCGAACATAGTGGAGATCTACACCATCTTCGAGGAAGAGGATAATATATACCTGGTCTTCGAACACGTGGACGGCGAGACGCTGGACCATACGCTCGACAAGGAAGCGCGCCTCTCCTTTGACAAGGCCCGCTCCGTCATCTCCGGCACCGCCGGCGCGCTGGCCTACGCCCACGCCAAGAACGTGGTGCACCGGGACCTGAAGCTTTCCAATATCATGCTCTCCGCCGAGGGGGGCGTCAAGGTGATGGACTTCGGCCTGGCGCGCCGCGCGATGGAATCCGTGGCCCGCTTCTCCAATAAGGAAGTGGTGGGTTCTCCCGCCTACATGGCCCCCGAGCAGGAGCTGGGCGCCTCGTCGGTGGAGTCGGACATCTACTCGCTCGGCGTCTGCCTGTACGAGTCGCTCAGCGGCGTGCTGCCCTTCCAGGGCCCGGATTTCCACACGCAGAAGACCCGCATGGCCTACCAGCGGCTGTCCGACATGCTGCCCGGCCTGCCCAAGGGCGTGGACGAACTGGTGGCGCGCTGCCTGGCGCCGGAGCCGGCCAACCGCTTCCGCAGCGCCGAGGAGTTCCGCAGCGCGCTGGAGGCGATAGTTTAGATTTTTTGGCGGGTAGGAACAGAACGACCGGGAAAGCCCGGCCGTTTTTTTATTGCTGGAAGAAGGCTTTCTTCACGCCGTCTATGATGAACTGCACGGCGGTGGCGGCCAGCATCAGGCCCATCAGGCGGGTGGTGATGTTCATGACTATGGGATTGATCTTGGAGGCCTTCTTGACCGCGAAGCGGAAGATCAGGTAGCAGGCCAGGCCCACCAGCAGGAACAGCGCGAACAGGACGGCGTCATAGACCACGGTCCTGGCCCTGGATTCCAGCAGGATGGCCGTGGTGATGGCGCCGGGGCCGGACAGCATGGGGATGGCCAGCGGGGTGATGGAGACGTCGGCCTTGGCCGCGCCCTCTGCTTTTTCTTCTTCTGTCTCCTGCACGCCGGAACGCTTGGCGCGAAGGTTGTCGAGCGAGACCAGCAGCAGCAGCAGGCCGCCGGCCATCTGGAAGGCCGCAATGGTGATGCCGAGCACCGAGAACAGCGCGTTGCCGGTGGCGGCGAACAGCATCAGCACGCCGGTGGCGGTGATGCAGGCGGTGCGGGCCATGCGCAGGCGCTCGGCCTCGGTATTCTCCGGGGTCATGGCGAAAAAGGTGGGGACCGCGGCGAGCGGGTTGATGATGGCGAACAGCGACCCGGCGCTCATCAGCGCGAAATTAAGTAGTTCCATAAAGCCCTACAAGTATATAAATTTTCACGCTGCCCGGGATGGCGGCGGCATGCCTTCGCAGGGGCCTCACGAGGGCGAGGCTTGCGCAGCGACGAGCCCGAGTGAAAGAGCGAGGCCACGGTGTGGCCGAGCGTACCCGGAGAAGGCATGCCGCCGCCATTCCGGCAACGCCTAGCGCTTTAGTTTGAAGAGGCGGGCGTATTCGAGGGAGAAACCGGTGGTCAGGTTGGCGCCGGAGCCGGGCAGTTTTTTGCCGGTGGCGAAGAAATAGCTCACGAACGGGCTGATCATGATGTCGCCGTAAAGCCGGGTGCTCACCTTCAGGTTCAGGTCCAGCCTGTCCTTCAGGTCGTAGACCGTGTCGAAACGGCTGCGGGCGAACTTGCGGTAGTTGCCGTCGGCGCTGAGCAGCAGCGCGGTGCCGCGCAGCGGGGTGGAAAGCCTGAAGCCGGATTCCAGCGCGAACTTGGTGCGCGTCGGGGCATAAGTGTACACCTGTTCCGTCGAGAGGCCGGCGTACAGTTCCTGCAGCACCGCGCCCTCGAAAAGCTTGAAGCCGCCGCTGCCGCGCAGGACCTTGCGCATCGGCGCGCCTTCCGCGCGCGAGAACTCCGTGTCATAGGCGGCCGAGGCGTAAGGGCCCACCAGCAGCCGGCCCAGCCTGCCGTTATAGGTCTTCATGCGGTAGACCAGCTCGCCCTGGTAGACCAGCTGGTCCACGCTCTCCGTGGTGAGGCGCGGCGCGTTGCGCGGGCGCAGCACGGTGCGGCCGTAATCCGCCGCTATGCCTGCGTCCAGCCTGAACCTGCCGGAATAGTATTCAGAGAAGAGCCGGGCCGAGCCCTGGAAGCGGGTCTGGCTGTCGGCCATCAGCCTGGATTCGCTCACGTTAGCGTAGCCGGCCGGCCCCGTGATGGACGTGTTGACGGCCTCCATCGAGAGGCTGCGCAGGTTGAGGCGCCAGAGGTCGCGCGGGGGGGCTACGTTCCTGGTTTCCTCCCAGGCCGCGGCTTCCCAGTCGGCGTGCAGCGGGTTCGCTTCTTTCAGCGCCTTAAGCCCGCCGGCTACCGTCTCGTGCAGCGTGGCGGGGGCCCCGGGCGGCGCCTTGAGACGGCGGATGAAAGGCTTGTTCTTTATAAGGCTTTCGGGCAGGACCGTCAGGTACAGTTCCTGGTCGTTCAGCGCCAGGCCGGCCACCAGGCCGGCGGCGTCCAGCCCGGAGACCGCGTAGTGTTCCGTCTCGAAGTACGCCTGGGGAGAATAGTAATCTCCGGGTTGGCTGGGCGGGGCGCTCTTGTTGATGAACTCCCTGAGGAAAAAGCCCGGCGCCCTGACCAGCGCCAGCGGCTCGTCCGGGCCCAGCCAGCTCTTCACCATGGCCGCGGGCGTATCTCCCGCGACGCCGCTGGTGAACGGCGCCACTTTCAGCACCGCCAGCTCGGAGTGGAAAGTCTTGCGCGCGAGGGCGGCCGCCATGTTGAAGAAATCCGGGATGCCGAAAAAAACCCCCTGGCCGCGGCTGCTGATGTCCGGCAGCAGCGTGTCGCCGGAACCTATGAAGTGGCGCACGATGCGCTCCTTCATGTAGATGTTCTCCCGGTACAGCAGCGGTTCCCTGGAATCCGGCGGCGGCGGCAGGGATTCCAGCGCCGTCAGCGTCCCCCGCGCGCCGAATTCGGCGCGGAGCTCGCCGGAGCCGCGCGAGTCGGGGAAGATGGTGAGCGCCGGGCCGGTATGGGATTCCTTTTCCCATTTGTGCAGTTCCACGCGGGTGCGCCTGCCGGATTCGCTGTCCCAGGTCTTGGGCCCGATCAGCGCGTCCACGCCGCGCAGGCTCATCAGGCGGCCCAGGTCCTCTTCGCCCAGCGAGGAGATGGCCACCACCAGCCTGGCCTTCTTCGCGCCGCGCAGCTCCGCTATCAGCGCGTGCAGCGCGCGTTTATCGGCCGGGTCCGTCACTTCGAAGGGGGAGCCTGCCAGCTCTCCGCGGACCGCCTCGTTGTAGGGCACCAGGGAAATAAAAGCGACCACCGACCCGCCGATGCTGCGCAGGGCGTAGGGCTTGATGATCCTCTCCAGGTCCGGGTCGGAAACCTTAAGGTTGGAACAGATGAATTCCACGGGCGCGGTGGAGGTGCCGACCCCGCCTTCCCGGGACCAGCGCCAAAAATTCTTCAGGTCCTGGATCTCCAGCGAAACGATATCGGCGCCGGTCTTGGCCATGTAACCGTAGGCCGCGGGGAGGCCGGCGTTGAGCACGCTGCCGG
Source organism: uncultured Elusimicrobiaceae bacterium (assembly GCA_964417965.1). GTDB lineage: Bacteria > Elusimicrobiota > Elusimicrobia > Elusimicrobiales > UBA9959 > UBA9959. The sequence continues at coordinate 11,623 of CAYQJX010000006.1, read as the reverse complement.
CCAGCGTTCCTCCGGCCCCCAGGCTGAGCAGCGCGGCTGAGCGCTTGTCCGCTGCCAGCTCCGCCATCCGCCTGTTTATGCCGTTGAGGCCCAGGGGTATCGGGATGCTGGTGAAAACTTCCTGCCGGCCGTTGACGTCTGCGAAGTGGCGGAGTATCAGCGTAGGTTCCCAGAGCGGCTTCTCCTCCAGGTGGGGGAGGCGGACCGCGGTGAACTTTATGCCGGAAGGCGACGTGCCCGTGAGCAGCTGCGCCGGGCGGCGTTCCACGCTGAAATAGGCCTGCGCTTTTTCCTCCAGCGCCGCGGTGAACGAGTCGAGCAGGTACTGCGGCGGGACCAGGATGGAGTAGCCGCCCTCCAGTATCTCCGCCTGGCCGGCGTCGGCGTAGTCGGTGGTGCGGTTGAGCTCGTCGGCGGTCAGGTCCTCGGGGCGGTCGAGCACAAAACGCGCGCCGTTGGTATAGGTGACCTCCGTAGTGGCCCTGTTGAGCTTCATGGAGGGGGTCGAGGTGATGACCTCGGCCATGGCCCAGGCCAGGTCGCTCTTGAGGTCGTATTCGTGGTCGATATAGTAAATGGAGGCAGTACGGCTCTGGGCCAGGGCCGGGGCGGCCTGCAGTAGAACGGTGAAGAGAAGCAGCGGGAGCTTCATGATTGAGTACAGATTAGCATTTTTGCCCGCGCCCACCGGCTTTTGGGACGTATATTAAATCGGTATAATGTAAAAAAGGCCCGGCCCCCGGGCCGTACGCCGCAAGGAGACCGCTTTATGAAAGCCCTCGTAAAAAAACACGCTGAGAAAGGTCTGTGGATGGAAGACGTCCCGGAACCCAAACACGGCGACAACGACGTCCTGATCAAGATAAAGAAGACCGCCATCTGCGGCACCGACATCCATATTTACCAGTGGGACGACTGGGCGCAGAAGACCATCCCGGTGCCCATGCACGTGGGCCACGAGTTCGTGGGCGAGATCGCGGCCCTCGGCAAGAACGTCAAAGGGCATTTCGTGGGCGAGCGCGTCTCCGGCGAGGGCCACATCGTCTGCGGCCACTGCCGCAACTGCAAGGCCGGCCACCGCCATCTCTGCATCAACACCAAGGGCATAGGCGTGAACCTGCCCGGCTGTTTCGCCGAATTCCTCTCCATCCCGGCCGAGAACGTCTTCCCGCTGCCCGAGGGCGTCTCGGACGAAGAAGCCGCCATCCTGGACCCGCTCGGCAACGCCGTGCACACGGCGCTGTCCTTCGACCTGATAGGCGAGGACGTGCTGATAACCGGCGCGGGCCCCATAGGCATCATGGCCGGCGCCATAGCCAACCACGTGGGCGCGCGTCACACGGTGATCACCGACGTGAACGAGTACCGCATGGACCTGGCCCGCAAGTTGGGTATCAAGACCGTGGTGGACTCGAGGACGGAAAAGCTGGCGGACGTCATGAAAAAGCTCGGCATGACCGAGGGCTTCGACGTGGGCCTGGAGATGAGCGGCAATGCGGCTGCCTTCAACGACATGATCGCCAACGTCAAGATGGGCGCCAAGCTGGCCCTGCTCGGCATCCTGCCGCCCAACACCACCATCCCGTGGAGCAACGTGATCTTCAAGGCGCTCACGCTGAAGTGCATCTACGGGCGCGAGATCTTTGAGACCTGGTACAAGATGTGCGCCATGCTCACCAGCGGTCTCGACATCAAGCCCATCATCACGCACCGCTTCGCGGCCAAGGACTTCAAGGAAGGCTTCGAGATCATGTCTTCCGGCAAATCCGGCAAGATCATCCTCGACTGGACCACGCTGTAACCAGAAATCGCGAGGGGGGCGGCCGGGGTCTTCCTCCCCGAACCCCGGCTGACTGCAGGGGAACCGTTGCGCGGTTCCCCCCCGAAGCGGGGCCCCCCTTCCCCAAGGGGTTCGGGGAGGAAGACCCCGCCCGCCCGTACCCGTGACTGATTTATGAAATACTCCGAACATTTTGACGAGTTGTGCGCCGCGCTCGAGGGGGCGGGGGCTTTCCTCGTGGTGGAGGATAACAAGGGGCGCGTGAACGCCATGACCATAGGGTGGGCCCAGCTAGGTGTCATCTGGGGGGAACCCATAATGACCGTGCTCGTCCGCCCGTCGCGCCACACCCACGCCATGCTCTCCTCCGCCTCACATTTCTCCGTCTGTGTGCCGCGCGCCGGCGAACTGAAGAAAGAGCTGGCCTTCTGCGGCACCAAGTCCGGCCGCGAGTATGACAAGATCCGCGCCTGCGGCCTGAAGCCCAAAGACGGCGCCGTGAAAGGCGTGAAATATCTCGACGGCTGCGCCCTGGTCTACCAGTGCGCCATGCACGGCAGCGTCCCGCTCAGGCGCGAAACGCTGGCGCCCGGGGCCCTCGGCAAGTATTACCAGCCCGGCGAAGACCCGCATACGCTCTATTTCGGGAAACTCATAAAGGCGGAACACTTTAAATGAAACTCAGGAAACTTTCCCTGCTGCTCCTGGCGGCCGCCCTGTCGGGCTGCGGCATCCTCAAGCAGAAAGCCGCCGAATACCACCTCGGCAAGGCGCGCAAGACCATCGCCTCCTCCAGCCCCGCCCCGGCCGACATTGAGGCCGCTTTCGCCAGCATAGACAAGGCCCTCTCCTACGCGCCGGGCTCCGACCGCGCGGTGGAGCTGCTCGAAGAACTCTCCGCCGCCGCGGCCAGGAACGGCTACGCCAGGGCGCAGGAGCTGGAGGCCGGCTCCCTTAAAAAAGTCCTGGCCGCCAACCCGGCCAACTGGCACGCCCGGCTGGCCCTGATAGATTTCCTCTCCGCGCGCGGCGACACCGGCGGCCTTGAAGCGCAGGCCGCGCAGGCCCAGGCCGTGACCGGGAGCGAGGCTGCCCGGTACTGCGGCCTCCTGGCCGCGCTCACCGCCCGGTCCTCGGCCCTGCCCTGGCTGGAGTCCGAAGGCTACCTGGCCCTCAACAAGTCTCCCGAAGTGCTGCTGGAAAAAGCCGCGGCCTACTCCGCCGCGGCCGCCAGCGTACAGGCCCTGAAGGCCGAAGCCCAGCGGCTGGCCGCCTCCGACCCGTCGCTGAAGAACTCCGCCCCGCAGGCGCTGAGTTCCGCGGCCGAGGTGGCGTCAGCCGACGCCCTGCGCGATCCCCAGGCTTTAAAAAGAGTGCTGGACTTCAACGCCAGGTCCGCCGCGGAGGAGCCCTTCCGCAAGGCGGTAGAGCTGGCCGTGCAGGGCAACGCCGCCCTGGTGAGGAAAGAGTATTCCAAGGCCCGCGCTTTTTACCAGGGCGCGCTCAACCACTACCCCGGCCTTACCGACGCCAGGCGCCAGCTGGCCGAGACCGATTTCCAGGAAGGCGCCTCGCTGGCCGCCGTCTCCGGCGACCGCAAGACCGCGGCCGGGCTGCTCTACCGGGCTTACGGCGGCGCGCGGGAAGTTATAGAAGCCGGGACCGGCAGCGTGCTGCCCTTCGTTAAGCCAGAGAAATTCCTCGGCGAGGTTTACGCCCTGAAGGCGGCCGACCTGGCCGCGCTGCGCGCCGTGGAGGGGAAGCGGCTTAAAAATACCGCCAGGCTGGAGACGGAGTTCAAAACGGCCCTGGACGAGGCCCTGAAGCTCAACCCCGAAGGCCGCCTGGCCGGCGAGCTGCTGGACAGATATAACAGGGAAGGATTCTAGTATGACAGGCCGGGAACTGCGGGGGCTTTGCCTCCTCCTGATCTTCCCGGCCGCCGCCGGCGCCCAGCCGGCTGCCGAGGTTTCCACCGCTGCGGCCGCGCAGAGTCCCCTCACGCTGAACATTACCAAAGATTCCTACACTTCCAGGGTCGGGCTGGATTATTCCCTGCGCTGGGATTTTTCCGACCTGGCCTCCTTCAGGCCGCGCCTCGGGCTTATCACGGAAGGGGTAAGGGCTATCATCTCCTGGGATGTAACCGAGAATACGCGGCTTAATTATTACGGCCTCAGGACCAACCCCTGGCGGATGCTGATCGCCAGGGAAAAGACGAACGTCCCGCCGGCCCCCGGCGGCGGGGTAGTCTCGCCCGCCACGCCCGAATACCGCAAGCGGGTGCGCCTTTCCATCTCGCCGCTGGTGGACGACGTTAAGCGCAATTTCGACTCCGGCCTGCGCGACTTCCTGCTGCGCAGCTCGCTAAAGGACCTGTCGCCGGAATGGGAGCGGACCGGCCAGGCCGGCCGCAAGGCTTTCATGAAAGACGTGCTCTCTCTCGGCATCTGGGACGCCGGCGTGCCGGGGGTGAAGCAGACCGGCGCCGGGCTGGAGTACATGAGCAGGTGAATGCGGCGGTCCGCCGCCTGAAAAGTTTATAAAAGAAGAGAGCCGCCATTGAGCGGCTCTCTTTCTGCCCGGGCGAGCCGGTTCGTTCAGGGTTTGTCGAAAGGCAGCGTGAAGCGGAACGTGCTGCCTTTGCCCTTCTCGCTCTCCACCCAGATACGCCCGTCGTGGCGTTCCACCAGCATCTTGCATATATGGAGGCCCAAACCGAGGCCTTTCATCCCCTTGCGCGAGATATTGCTGGTCTGGTAAAGCCTGTCGAAGATCTTCTCCAGGTCGGCCTTCTCCATGCCCTGCCCGGTATCCGAGACGGAGATCTCGGCCATCCCGGGCAGGGTCTGGGACCTGGCGATGGCCAGCCTGACCGTTCCTGCTGCCGGGGTGAATTTGAAGGCGTTGTCTATCAGGTTCCCCATGATCTGGCGCACGCGCGCCGGATCCGCCTTGACCGGCGGCAGGCCTTCTTCCGCCTGAAGTTCGAGGGTCAGGCCTTTTTCCCGGCCGAAGGGCGTCATGCTGGTCACGACATCGCGGGCCAGCGGGCCCAGGTCCAGGGCTTCTGTCCTTATGGACAGCTTGCCGGTTTCGGAGCGCGTTACTTCCAGCAGGTCTTCCACCATGCGCGTCATGCCGGTGGCGGCGTTAAGGGCGCTGTCGAGTATGGTGGCCTGTTCCTGTGTCAGGGATTTGCCTATCTCTTCGCGCAGGAAATCCAGCGCGAGCACCTGGTTGGTTATGGGGCGGCGCAGCTCATGGTTGACGTGATGGGTAACTTCCGCCCGCATTTTTTCCAGCGCTTTCTGGGCGGTGATGTCCTCGTATTTCCACATGTGCCCGATGAAGCGCCCGTCGCCCAGATGTATCGGTATGTAATCCTGGGACAGGATCCGCCCGCTCTTCATCGTCACTTCGGTGCCCAGGGAGATCTTGCCGCTCTTTATCTTTTCCAGCACCCCGGTGAGAAAGCTTTCCGGGTCTGCGGCCAGGCCTTTGCTCTGTTCGGCGGCGGCGGCGCAGTCGGCTCCGACCAGGGCCTCGGGGGGGACCGGGATGGAGAAAAACTCGCAGAATTTTCCGTTGGTGAACAGCACGCGGCGCTCCGGGGTCTCAAGGAGCAGGCCGGCCTGCATGTTCTCCATCAGGGCCGTCAGCTTGGCCACGGCCTCTTTCAGCTCGTTCTCGGTTTTTTTGCGCTCGTCGATGTCTGAATGGGTGCCGATCATCCTCGTGGGCTTGCCGTCCTCGGAGCGGGCGATGACCTTGCCGCGGTCCAGGATCCATTTGTATCTGCCGTCCTTGCACTTCATCCGGTGCTCGCTTACGTAGAAAGGCGTTTTGCCGTTAAGGTGTTTCTGCACGCTCGCCATCGCGTCCCGCAGGTCGTCGGGATGCACCCTTTTTGACCATTCGTCCAGGGAGTCAGAGATCTCCCCGCCGGAGTAACCCAGCATCTCTTTCCAGCGCCAGGAGAAAAAGATCTTGTTCGTCTGCAGGTTCCAGTCCCACATGCCGTCGCCGGCGCCTTCCAGGGCGAACTGCCAGCGGGCCTCGCTCTCCTCCAGGCGCTCCATGGTCTCCCGGCGGGCTTCCTCCGAGCTGAGCGCCTGCGCCAGCAGGGAGAGGGCGATGCTCTGCATCGACGTGATCCTGTGCGGCTGCCCGTAAAGGACGCTGATAACGCCTACCGTGGAGCCCGAGGGGCCTTTTACCTTGCATCCTATATAAGTCTTGTAGCCGTAGCGCTTCACCACGGGGTCCGTTTCTATGTAGCGCGAGGCCGAGAGGTCCGGGATATAGACGAGGTCCTCTCCGGAACCGCTTATCAGGTCGTAGCAGATGTGGCCTTGCGGCTTGTCGATGTCCCGGTAGCCGTCAGGGGTCTTCCACTTGCCGAGCGTGCAGAGCAGCCCGCCTTCCATGCGGCTGTAGCGGGCCATGGTGCCGTGCAGCAGCCAGCCGGCCAGCGCCGTAAAATTCTTAAGGTTCGCGTCGTAATCGCCGCTGCGGTTGGTCAGAGCCGAGGCGACGTCCCGCAGGATGCTCTCGTATTCCCGCCGGGACTCTTCCGCCTTCTTCCTGGACAGCGCGTTGCCGATGATGGACGCCGCCATGCGGATGAGCATCACCGTGTCCTCAGGCCAGGACCTTTGCTTCCGGACCGAATCGAAACCGAGGAACCCTTCCAGCTTGCCCTCTATGGTGATAGGCACCACCAGGAGGGATTTTATGCCCTGCGGCTCCAGGATCTCCTTCTCCCCCTTGGCCTCGGGGGGGAGCGCCGAGACGGAAGGGATGTTGACATCCTCGTTCGCCCTTATTTTCATCATCCACCAGGGGAAGATGTTGGTCGGCAGGTCCTTGAGGTTCTGGATCTGCGGTTCCACGCCTTTGGCGCACCACTCGTGGGTGTTGGTCATCAGGGCGCCGCTCTCGTCGATCCTGAAAATATAGCTGCGGTCGGCGTTCTCGAATTCGCCCGTCAGCTCCAGCGTGGAATTTATCCAGGTGTCTATCTCCTGGGCCGGGAGGTTTATGAAGCGCGCCGAAATAGCCGTTATCAGCTGTTCGAACCGGCTGCGCTGCTTTAGGCGCTCTTCAGCCGCCGCCTGTTCGGTGATGTCGGCCGCGGAACAGACCAGGTACTCGATGTTCCCGGAATTCCCCTGCTTCGGGTTCTTGTTGATGAAGAGAAGCCGCCGCTCGCCCTTGGCGTTCCTGACCCATTTGGAGCCGGAGCGCGGCGTTTTATCGGCGAATATCCCGCTGTATTCAGAAGCCTGCTCCCCGGCCTCCGCGGCCGGCAGGACTTCGGCCAGTTTTTTTCCTTCGATATCTTTTTTTTGCCTGCCCAGGAAATCGGCATAGGCCGAATTCACCGTGCCGTAGGTGTCCGGGGCGGCCATATGCCAGACCTGGGACGGGATAGTGTCCAGGAGCAGGGCGTTATCGTAGCAGAAGGCCTGCGCGGACTTTTTACTCTTTTTGGGTTCTTCGCTCATATGCGTGCGGTGAAAACCGGCAGAAAGTTTATCAGCGGGAGCTGTTCCTGCGCGCGTGTTCGGCCAGGGCGGCCTGTACTGTCTCCAGTACCCTGTCCTTTTCAAAAGGCTTCGTCAGGTAGGCGTAAGCGCCGAGGGAAATAGCCCTTATGCCGGTCTCCAGTTCGGTGTCCCCGGTGAGCATCACTGCCGTCGGCCTGGGCGTGACTTCCCCCAGGCGTTCAAGGACCTGCAGCCCGTTAAGCCCCGGCATGTCAATATCCAGCAGGATAAGGCACGGCTTCTCCTCCAAGGCGAGCTTCAGGGCGCTTTCGCCATCAGGCGCGGTAGTGATATCGTAGGCGTTGAGAAGGCGCGAAAGAGAGCCGCGGATATCTTCCGAGTCGTCGGCTATGAGTATTTTTTTTCTGCTTTGCTGCATAGTTCGTAAACGGTTTTCCCCCGGCCCTGCGCGGAAGAATATAGTACCAAAAAACGGGGCACCCTACGCCGCCACGGCGCCCCTGCCTTCCGAACCGTCTATGCGGATATCCAGCGGCGGATCGAAGCGCACGTGGCGGATGTATTCGCCTTCGCCCACCGGCGTCATCGCCTTTATCCGTTCCCAATTGATAAACGAGTCCGGGCCGGTCTCGTGCACCGTCAGGTAGCCGAGGCCGAGCGAGGTGACGTTGTGGAAGAAATGCGTGCCGTAGGACGGGTCCACTATGAAATCCCCGTAGGCCGCCTCCACTATTATCCTGGACCCGGAGATGTGGTTCCACTTTACCGGGATGCCCAGCAGCGGGTCGCTCGAGCCCCAGCGGCCGGGACCGATGATGATGTAGGGGCGTCCCTCGGCCCTCAGGCGCGCGTTCAATCCGTTTATCTCCTCGGCGATGTCGCGGGTCTTCATCGCGTCGAACTTTTCCGGGATGACGTAGATCAGGTCGCGCACGTCGCGGTGGGAGCCGTTGCCGAGGGCCTGGCGGCTCAGGCAGATCAGGTTCTCGGGCTTCAGGTCCTTGAAGGTGACCTTCTTGACCGGGCTGCGCGAGACCATCGGCCGCATCTGCAGGATATTGAAGGCCGCTTTGCCGGATTGTATATCGTAGTCGCAGGCGAACTCTATCTCGATGTTGCAGCCCATGGCTTCCTTGCCCAGGGCGGAGATCTCCATCAGGATGTCGGAGAGCGGCAGCTCCCCGTTCTTCAGGATCGGGGCGAAGGTCACCAGGCGCCGGCCGGGGGTGGAGATGCCGTCGTAGACCCGGTCGTTCTCGGCGGAGTAGCTGGACCCGACCAGCTCCAGGGAGCCGTCGGCTTCGGCCTCCTCGAGGCCGGCGGTAAGGAGGGCCGGCTCCTCGTCGTAGCGCAGGCCCCCGGTCGCGGGGTCCTGGCTGAGGGCCATGAATTTTTTCTGCGAGTTCGCCAGGAAGTCGCCCAGCGTGGAGAACTGGTGCAGGTTATGCGGGTGGGCGGGGGAGAAGCGCAGCGCGGTGTAGCCCTCCACTATGGTCTTGCCCAGGCCCAGCGCTATGTGCGCTATGGGGTCTTCGGCCTCGAGCGGCGGCACGGGGTAGTAGTTATAGGACTGCATGACGCCGGAGAACGCCGGATAGAAACGCCCGCCGCCGTGGGGGCGCCCCACTACGCGCTGTATCACCACGGCCATCTTTTCCTCGTCCGGGATCAGCGGGTTCAGCTTGCGGTAGGCGCAGGCCTCGGCGGAAAAAACCGACGCGTAGATGAACTTGACGGCCCGTTCCAGTTCGGCCAGGCGCACGGCCCGGTCCGGGTGGTTGTTGGGCAGCATGTAGGTCTTGTAGACGCCGGCGAAAGGCTGGGTCTTGGAGTCCTCGAGCAGCGAGGAGGAGCGCACCGCCAGCGGCCCTTCCAGTTTTCCTATCACCGCCTCCAGGTCGCGCGTCACGTAGTCCGGCAGGCGGGCCTTGTCGAAAGCCGCGGCCACCTGCTCGCTCGTATGCTTGTCGCAGGTGACGGAGTCCAGGGCGTTCTGCTCCATGAAGAAATCGAAGACGTCGGAGGCTATCACTATGGTGCTGGGCACGTTCACCGTGACGTCGGGCCAGCGGTTCTCCAGGTCGGTCTTTGAGAGCAGAAAGTCAACGAAGGCCAGGCCGCGGGCCTTGCCGCCGATGGAGCCGGAGCCGATCTTGACGAGGGGCGTGGTGTCGTCGAACAGTTTGCGGTCGAACTTCAGCACGGTGCCCAGCTGGGTCTTGTAGATGAACTGGTGCAGCGTCTCTATGAGGTACTTGCGCAGGCCCTCGGGGTTGCCGAACTCGGAGATGCGCTTGGGGCGGATATTGTAGGCCGCCTCGAACTCGGTGCGGGCCAGCAGCCACTTGGAGAAATGGTTGCGGCCGGCGTGATACAGCACGGACTCGATGGGCACCAGCTTGAGCAGCTTGAGCATGGTGTGCAGGTCGGCCGCCCTGGCTATCTCCATGCCGTGGGTGTCGGTGAAGACGAAGTCGCCGAAGCCGAAATAGCGCAGGATGAAGGCGCGCAGCTGCTTGGACAGGTCGGCCGCCGCCTTGTGCACGAACGCGGCGCCGAGCTCGGCGGCCCGGCCGGCCATGCGGGCGTTGGAGGACTGCAGCAGCACCGGCATGTCGGGGTTGTCGGCTTTTATCTTTCTCGTCAGCTCCAACCCGGCCTCGCTGTGGCAGGCCCCGCTCATGGGGTATTCTATGTCGCTGATCACGCCGAGCAGGTTGTCCTTGTATTTTCCGTAAAGGGCCCAGGCTTCTTCGTAGGTGCTGCAGAACAGGATCTTCGGGCGCGCCCGCAGGCGCAGGTTCTTCTTGGCCGGGTTAAGCTCCTCGGCCATCACTATCTGCGTCTGCTTCATCAGCTCGCTGTAGATGAGCGGCAGGTAGGTGGAGTAGAACTTGATGTTGTCCTCCACCAGCAGCACGGCCTGCACGCCCACCTTGGAGTCGTGGTCGCAGTTCCGCTCGTCCTCGATGATGTTGATGATGGCCGAGAAGATGCGGGTGTCGCCGCTCCACAGGCAGATGCCGTCGGCCAGCTCCCTGGCCTCGTCGAGCATGTTCTTGATGTCCTGCACGTTGAAGGAGAGCAGCACCACCGGCAGGTCCGGCCGCCCGGCCTTGAGCCCGCGGAAGAAATCGGCCATGTCGGTCTCGCCCACCTGTATCATGGCTATCACCAGGTCGTAGTTCCCGCGCTTGAGCTTCTCCATGGCCTGCTCCGCGGTGGCCACCCGGGTTATCTTGGGGGTGGCGCGCCCGGTATCCGTCATCTCGCCGAAAAGGGCCTCGTTGAGGCGGTCGTCGTCGGCCAGCAGGAAGGAATCGTAGAGGGAAGCCACCATCAGGACGTGTTTTATCCTGTGGGGCATGAGCTTCTCGAAGCCGCCGAACTCTATCTCGAAATCGCCTGGTTTCCTGGTAGTGGGCATGCGGATATTTTACTAATTAAGGCCGGCCCGGGGCGGGGTTGTCAAAGGAATTTTATTATGTTTATATATACTCAACGGTTTTCAGAATATAAATTAGGAGAGTCTCTACCATGGAAAAACCCTCAGCGAAACCCAAATGCCCCAACTTCTCTTCCGGCCCCTGCGCCAAGCGCCCCGGCTGGACCGTGGACGCCCTGAAGAACGCCCTGGTGGGCCGCTCGCACCGCTCCAAGGAGGGTAAGGCCCGCCTGCAGGAAGTTTCCGACCGCATGAAGGCCGTGCTGAAGCTGCCCGCCGACTACCGCATAGGCGTAGTGGCCGGCTCCGACACCGGCGCGGTGGAACTGGCGATGTGGACCCTGCTCGGGCCCCGGCCCGTGGATATCTTCGGCTGGGAAGCCTTCAGCAAGGGCTGGATCACCGACGCGGTGAAGTATCTCAAGCTCAAGGGCGTCAACGAGTACAAAGCCGACTTCGGCAAGCTGCCGGACCTCTCCAAGGCCAACGGGGCTAACGACATCATCTTCACCTGGAACGGCACCACCTCCGGCGTGAAGGTGCCGGACCTCAACTGGCTCCCCAAGAACCCGGAAGGCCTCGTGATCTGCGACGCCACCTCCGGCGTGTTCGCCATGGACATCGACTTCACCAAGCTCGACGTGGTGACCTTCTCCTGGCAGAAGGTGCTGGGCGGCGAGGCCGCCCACGGCGTCATCGTCCTGTCGCCGAAGGCCGTCAAGCGCATGGAAGAGCAGAATTCTAAAATTACCTGGCCCGTGCCCAAGATCTTCCGCCTCGTAGACGAGAAGAAACTGCTGCCCGGCGAGCTGGAGTACAGCACCATCAATACCCCGTCCATGCTCTGCGTCGAGGACGCCATAGACGCCCTGAAGTGGGCCGAGA
>CAYQJX010000005.1:0-106429 GCA_964417965.1 uncultured Elusimicrobiaceae bacterium | reverse complement strand
TTGATAACCCCTTCAGGGTATCAAAGTGTTGCGTTAAATTGTTGAGACTACCTAAGCCTTCTTCTCCGGGAAATGCAGCACGCCAACGCCGCGCTGCGTGGATTCAGCAAACGTGTCCCGCCCAAAAGCCGCCTGGATCTCGTTATTGGTATAGTTGCCGTGCAGCTCCAGGGGCAGCGGGTAAGGCTTATGGCCGGCGCACTGGGTAATGTCCATCTGGTAATCGGCCACCTCGCGCAGGTCGGCAGGATGCTGGGGTTAGCCTCAAGCCGCCGGAAGGCCTCCTCGCGCGTGCCCAGGCCCCGCTGGGCGCCAATCTTGCCCCAAAGCATGGAGTACAGCATATTAGAGCCGCGGCCGAATCCTCGCCAATAAGGCTAAGGCCACTGGCATCCAGCTAGAACCAGATATTTCCCCAGTGTTTCTTTTGCGGACGAAGCTCCGCCGCCGCCAAAGCCCTCTTCAAGCAGCAGCGAAACCTGGGCCGGCGATGGCAACTCTCCCTTTAAGTTGTCCGGCACCGTTTTAAAGACTTTGTAGGTAGAGACGCCTATGGGTTTTTTGGATTCGCGCAGGGAATACTCAACGATCATCCTTTTCTTGCTCTTGCAGATAACTATCCCGATAGACGGGTTCTCTTCCGGCGTTTTAACAAGCGAGTCCAGCGCGGCCAGGTAAAACTGCATCTTGCCGATGTATTCCGGCATGAACTCTCCCACTTTAAGCTCCACTGCCACAAGGCATTTCAAATGCCGGTGATAGAGGAGAATGTCGATGAAGTATTCCTGCCCATCCACCTCAAGCCGGTACTGGCTGCCGGCGAAAGTGAATACTCCGCCCATTTCGGTCAGGAACCTGTTCACTTTTGAGATCAGGGCTCTCTCCAACTCTTTTTCGCTGTGCTCTTCACCCAGCTCCATCAAATCGAAGGTGTATTCGTCCTTTATCGCCAACTTGGCCTGGCTGCGGACGTTTTCGGACACTGTAGTATCGAAGTTAGTTTGGTTAGCCAAATATTTCCTGAAAGTCTGGGCTTCAACGTTAAGAACCAGCACGTCTTTTGTCCAGCCGAATTTACGCGTCATCCGAATGTAAAATTCCCGCTCTTGGTCGTCCGAGCATTTTGACATCACTATCAAATGCTTCGACCAGCTAATTTCTCCAACCAATGGTTGGAGTTTTGGTTTGCCGCTGTATGAATTGTAGAATTGGCGCATATACCAAAGGTTTTGCGAAGAAAATCCTTTGACTCCCGGGAATTCTGCCCGAAGATCTAATGAAAGCTTTTCTACCACTGATTTTCCCCATGTCGCGCCCCTTTGGCGTTCTGTAATCATCTTGCCAATATCCCAGTTCATTTTGATCAGCTCTGTATTTACAACTTTCAGCGCCGCATATTGTGCCGCGCGTATACGTTGCTTGATATCCGCCAGCAACGTGCCGTAACCAGGAACAATTTCTTTAGACATAAGCCCCCCTGCGATATAAATAGCATAGCAGACGAACCCGACAACGGCGTGTCGGGTTGGAAATGTCTATTTTTAGGAAAATCCACATTTCTGCCACCATTGGCGACAGTTTTAACAGGAAAACAAGCCACGACCTATTTGTGCAGCCAATGGTTGCACTTTTGTATTTCTTGCACCAATGGTGCAAGTTTTGTATTTGGTAGGGGCCAAAGCCTATTTCTCCAACCAATGGTTGGAGTTTTGGTGCTTCGGCTAATTCTCGCACAGGTTGTGCGAGTTTTAGCCGCCGACGCGGTTGGCTTCCAGCAACTCCGCCGGCATGGGGTGTTCCAGCTGCCAGACCATGGAGATGGGGCGTTCACCTGAATAGCTGACCTGCTTGCCGCGGCCGAGGAACTGGTACGGGGCGGTTAACGGGCCGTTCTTCTTGTCCAGGCGGGTAAACAGGTAGATAGAATAGCCGCGCGCGGAATGGTTTATCAGGTCCTGCCCTTTGGCGGAAGCCTGCGCAGTGCTGCCTTGCGATTCCCAGTGCATAAGGTTCTGATTGATCGGGTAGTCTTTGTACAGGGTCGTGGCTGAAAAGTCTTTATCGCTCTTGTTCAGGGTTATCAGCAGGACGTAAGCGTTCTTCTCTTTGAAAGCCAGCACGCCGGGCGCGGTTTGCGGAAAGCCCAGGAAGGTATTGCGCCCGAAAGCCGCCTGGATTTCGCTGTTGGTGTACTGGCCATGCAGCTCAAGCGGCAGCGGATAGGGTTTATGCCCGGCACACGTAGTAACGCTCCGCTGGTAGTCGGCAACTTCACGGAGATCCGCCAGGATACTGGGATTGGCCGAAAGCCGCCCGAAGGCCTCCTGAATAGTGCCAATGCCTCTCTCCGTGCCCGGTTTAGCCCAAAGCATGGAATACAGCATATTGGCAGCGGCCGCGTCCTCGCCAACAAGACTAAGCCCGGACCGGGGCAGATCATTAATAACAGCAAGGTACCCCGGCGCGGTGATCTGGCAAGCGCGGGCTACGGCAGCGCCAAGAACGGCCAGGTCCGGGTCAACCGGGGCCGGCGCCGCACCCGCGGCGGCCTTCCACTGCGTCCAGGTGCGGTCACCAAGCAGGCGCGCCGGCTCTATGGCGTAGCAATCCAGATAGTTCTTGAAAGTAAGCTCCTTGCCCGTATCCTGCCTGAAGGTCCGCATGGTCTCGGGGATATATGTCCCCAGGTTGGCATAAGCCGCTTTGATATTCTTCAGCACGGCCTCCATGGCCTGTTTTTCCAGGTGGATAGAGCAGCCCGGCGGCACGTGCGGGAAGCCGTGCTCGATTTCCTTCTCAATATTAAAGCGGGTCCCCGGCAGCAGCGCGGCAAACTTGCGGTCCACGCGGTAGCGCTTATGCATTTGCGCCACAAAGTCCAGCACCTGCAGATAATCTTTGCCGGCAGAATGCCGCAAACCGCGCCCCAATTGCTGCAAAAACACCGTAAGACTATCCGTGGGCCGCAAAAAGAGAACCGTGTTTATTTCCGGCACATCCAGGCCCTCGTTGAAGAGGTCTACGGTAAACACAAACTTTACAACGCCAGTTTTCAGCTCCCTAACCGCGCGCTTGCGGGCGTCGTCAGCCGTGCCGCTGGTAACGGCAACGGAGTTTATCCCCTTCGCCGTAAGCCTTTCCGCCATAAACTCGGCATGCCGTATAGAAACACAGAAGCCAATACCTTTTGTGCGGGTAAGATCACCCAGCTGGTAGCGCTGCAAAGCGTTTAAGATCGCATATATACGCGCGTCGGCCTGGGCGGCATCGTCCACATAGGCGTGCTCCAGCGCACCGGGGCTGTATTTCCCCGCCTGCCAGAAACGGTCGTCCTCAACGCTTACCGGGTCCGCCACGCCGAAGTACTGGAACGGGCAAAGCAGCTTTTCGTCCAGGGCTTCAGGCAGCCGGAGTTCGGCCGCTATGCGGTTGCCGAAATAGGGAAGAATGCTTTCCCCGTCCATGCGCTCGGGGGTGGCGGTTAAGCCAAGCAGGATCCTGGGCGAGAAGCCCTCAAAAATCCCTTTATAGCTGGAGGCGGGCGCATGATGCGCTTCATCCACAACTATATAGTCGTAGAAACCGCCGCCCAGGTCTTTCCAGAGCTCCTGTGAATTGGCTGTTTGAATGGTGCAAAAGAGATGGTCTTTAGTTGCGGGCGTTCCATGAGGCCCGCCCATGCGGGCCCCGAAGTCGGGTTCTTTCAGGACATTCCTTAGCGTAGCCAGGCTTTGATCAAGTATCTGATCCCTGTGGGCAAGAAACAGTAATCTTGGCCTGCTATTGCCGTTTGCCTCGCAATACCCTTTATAATCCAGCGCGGCAATAATGGTTTTGCCGGTGCCGGTGGCGGCAACAATAAGGTTTTTGAAGCTCTTGCGGTATTCGCGCTCTACCTGCAGCGCTTCAAGGATACGCGCCTGGTAGGGGTGCGGCGTAATGTCGAAGAAGACAGCCGGGCCTGCCTCTACTGTTTCATTTCTGGCTTCTGAAATGGCGCGCTTGAACTTGTCTTTTGATTCAGCCTTATACGGTTCGAAGGAATCACTATTCCAATAGCCTTCAAATTCCGCCTCAAAGGCTTTAAGGATATGTTCCGAGTCTGAGCGCGTGGCCTTAATGTTCCACTCTAAGCCCTCGCTCATGGCGGGGTTACTCATATTTGACGAGCCTACATAGGCGGTTGAAAAACCAGTTTCTCGGTGGAAATAATAGGCCTTCGCATGCAGGCGGGTGTGTTTGGTGTCGTAAGAAACTTTTATGGTGACGTTGGGGTATTGGCTGCGCAAAGTCTCTACGGCTTCCGGGTCAGACGCGCCCATATAGCAGGTGGTAATAATGCGCACGGGGACGTTTCTAGCGCGCAAGGCTTCAAAGCCCCGCAGCAACAGGGTAACGCCAGAACGTTTTATGAAAGAGACAAGGATGTCTACCCTGTCGGCAGACATCATTTCGTTAACCAGCTCGTTGGCCAGCTGGGGCCGGCCGGCGGCGCCAGTAAAAAGGCAACTTTTAGAAAGGGAAGTGCTCGGGCGAGCAGGCGCTCTGGTTTCCCCCTCGCGCAACACCGCCTCAAGCACGGCTTTCTCGGTGGAGGGGCTAATATATTCTTGGGCAGCGCCCAGTTCAGGATCCAGCTCTTCTAAGACGGCAAGCAGCTTATTAACAATCTCTGAGCGTTTGGTGGAATCTTCGGCGGCCTCTAACGCCCGCCGGATGGCCTCCGCTAAATGATTAGCCAGCAACACCGGCGCTTCCGCATCTTCCAGGTTTACTAGAGATGCCTTATCGGGGCCGGCCTCAGCCAGAAGTCTGCGTAGACGTTCGCTGAGGATGACTTCGTATAGGCCCGGCTTAATTGGTGCCATTGGATGTTCTAGAACTATTTTACGGGCGGATAAGAGATTTCTCTATTACATAGTTGATGCACTAAAACCAGTTCGCTGATGCAGGCATCGAACCATGCTTTACCTTTACGGAATCGGAGGTTTTTCTTGGGGAAATTATTTTCAGATTCATCTTTGGAATTTAGACGCCAGAAACTGGCCAAATTCCTTGATAAACTTTATATCCTTCTGAATTCTTGCGAATGTAATCTTATGATATGTAATCTGCCTCATACGAGCTTTCCTAACCATGTCACACTCATGCGCTATAGAATTCCTTCGGAAATATATGTGTCCCCACAAACCCATAGCGGCCTTGGCAGTAATCGTTGGGGAAATCGTTTGTCCAAAGGCATTGAAAATATTATTATGTCCAAAGCATTTAGCTATAGTCTCAATATTCCTGGTTGTTAGGTATGTGTTTTCATATATTTTACGCATCACTTCTTTTTTAATCTTATTTCCAGGTCGAGACTTAATCTGACCGCCTCTTCCGTGCCGCTCTCTTGCATCAACAGCTATCGAATATGCTTTTGATGGTGAAATCTGCACCAGTCCATCCAATAACTCATCTTTAGCGAGTTTTGCGAAATGGAGATTGATTGACTCATGCAACACTTTATCAACTGCTGCTACGGCAAATACCAGAGAAGCTCTTAAAAATATAGCTAAGCTATCTTTCTCGAATGAATGATGTGATAACGGAGAAGTGTTGGTGCCAAGAATCAGCACACTGTTGTCCCTTGAAACACTTCGCCACACATCAGTATCTTGTGTCCATCCGACCAGCTTTGCGCCCAAAAACCGCTTCTTCCACTCCGGCCGCAATGAACGCGTATTGCGCGTAAGCAACTCCTCATAATAACACAGCATCTCTTCTGCGGGCTTAATTGCTTCATTAAAGATATGTAGTAATTTCATTTAGGTAAAAAAGTCTGCAAATCCTTATGCCTGGTCTTCTTTCACTTTCGTAAATGTTGAAGTATCCGAATTGTCCTAAAAAACTATATCCCCTCTTTTATCCAGCTCAGGACTAGATCCTCATTAACAAATTTATTATTTTCAGTGTCATACTTTAAAATCGCTATGCTGTCCGTGTAGAAGTCCTCAAGGTCACAATCCGGCACAATAAGAATCCCTTTAACATTTCTTGCAATCTCCTTGTTTTGACTGCCAATATTCTTACATTCATTAATATACACGGATAGTTGATTCTTGCCGTAATCAATTACCCGAGAGTGATTTGAACCTTTAATCTCAATGATATAGTCGGTATGTCCAGAAGAAGCAAAAGCGTCAAACACGAAATTCGCATCTCGTATTTTTATTCCAACCCCAACTCTAACTTCAAGAGGATTGAACAACTTGGAGGTCGTGCCGAGGAGAGATATCACTTTATGTTCAAAATCTAGGCCACGTATAACGTTATCAATTCGTACCGGTTTCTTTGGGGTTTCTTTTTGAGCAATCTGAAGCTCTGGAGTCGATTCATACTTGATATCTCTCTTTATTTCCTCAATTGAATCGCTAATCTTAACTGGCCCCCACGGTGTACTAACTTCGCGCACTCGAGCAAACATGTTTTTTAATTCATTTCTGAACAATAATACGAGCACAAAAACTACCGTAGGCCAAATCACTACCCTGAGGAGCTCAATTACTAATTTTATCTTTTCCATATTTACCCTAAAGACGTATCAATCAGGCAACTCTAAAGCCATTTGGGAACAATATGCGGATAGCTCTGGAAGCCCTAGCAATTCCGAATTGCCATCTCTTCTGACATAAGGTCTTGGCTCGCCACCTTCCTTTAAGAGGGCGAGATCTCTCTGCACAAATCTTTCTTTCGGCAAAGGCTTCACTTTTATTCGGCAAAAAGTCCGACCTAAATGGTGGAGCATTTCAATTTCAGGCAAAACTTCCAATTTTAGAATCTTTGCACGCAGTTGATCTTTGAGTTTTCTCCGAAACTCTCCAACACTATATTTTTTCAAATCTGTCCCATCAAGACCTTCAGGCTCCCAGGTCTCATCCTTAAGGCCAAACACCAACTCGCCACCCTTATAATTCGCAAATGCGACCACACCTTTTAGTATCTTGGTCAATGCCCCATCTATGTTTTCGATATGGGGCACTACCCTTGTATTGATAAAGAAGGCAACCTTCGCCTCAAGATGATCATCCTCTGCGCCTGATTTTAGTGTTTCAATAATTCTCACAATTTCTGGGTTTTCCATTACTTTAATAATCTCGCAGCCAAACTTATGGTGTTCTTTGTTAATTTCAAGGACAAAGTTCTGAAATATTTTTGTTTTACCGCTTTCCCCTTTCTCTTTAAAGTCCTTTATATGTCCATCTTTTTCCAAGACTTTAATCTTTTCGGTAACTGGACGCAATAATTTACTGTACCACTCCTTAATTGCTGCAGGATTCCTTTTAACTGCGCTAATTGAATCTTTATCGATCTCCGCTATGTAGCCCACTACAATCGAGAACAGCTTAGTTAAGGCACCTATTCCTTGGTTGGATTTTAAAAGAGTCTCAACCTTTTTCTTTCTCGCCCAATGCTCTGGATATAGTTCTTTAATTGTGTCGAAGTAATACCTCAGCAGCAAAAAAAGTATTTCATCTGTCTTATCTTCGATCTCAAGCCTGCTTACAATGCTTTCCTTGTCAACAATAAGCTTTTCCCCTTCAACTCCAGTGCATAGAGCCTCAAGTGTTATATTCGCTGTGGCGCCCGCTTTTACTGCAGCACTGTCATACTTAATAGAGCCAAACAGCGCAGATGAGGGCTCTGTGTTTAGTTTCTTAACAAGAATTGCAATTCTTGCCTGTGGCATGTCCTCCGCAAGAACCGCTGGATATAAATCCCAAAGGAGACTCGGAGAGACCTTCGTTTGCGTGTCGTTAATCGTAATAAATGTTTTAATCTGCTTTTCTATTTCCATACGGCAAAAAGCAATAACGTATATCAAATCTGTTTTTGCCTGTTTGAGCCCGGTATAGGAAAATAAGCGATGTTGCCCGTCGATAATCGACACCGCATTATATTGCCTGGGAAGAGAAAGCTTTCCGAACTGGATGCCTGATATTGCGGCACCCACTGGCTCAAAGACATTATCTTTCTTAGGCTCAAACGACGCTATAATATTTGTTGGGAAGACACCCCGCTCTGTCTCAATATATTTACGAATAGCGGTGACCTTTTTCTTTTTCAATAGCCGTTGATAATGAGTTGCGTCATTGGCCCCAACATCCAATTTGCGATGAAGCACATTTGCTATTGGTAAAAGTCTTGCCGGTTGAATGCCGAATAAATAGCAGTGCTCTTTGGATGAGTATTTACACTTAATCGCTGGGATCGTGTAGTCTTCCGGATTTAGTGCCCGAATTGTCTCACCGTGTGACAACTGAGCTAAAAATCTATTCATTGCAAATGATTTAACAGTCTTAAATGACTTTGCTATTTCTTGAAAGTATTCAAGCTCTTTCAGGGTTAACAGAATAATCCCTTTTTGTGCCAACATCGTCTTGTCATCTGGCTGAAAGTTGGTGAAATAGACATATGTAATATTCTTACGCTCGAGCTTAATGTTCTTTCTGAATTCCACAACCGTATTTGCCCACTCCCCCATTTTCTTTTTATAGTCTTGTTGCGTCGAGCATTCGGCAATAATTAATGCCTCTTCGTTTTCGGCGGTAATATCTACACGTTTTGAATACTCACCATTCTTTCCCCAAGAAATCAAACACTCACCGCCGCAATTTAGCTTGCGGAACCCAAGATTGTAGAGGAACAGCCACAACTGATTTTCAAGCAGTGTTGATTCCGGCAAATTCGGGTCTAAGCGCGCTTTTCTGTCTTTTTTTATCCAAGCTTTGTTATCACAGAAATTCTCGTCGAACTTTACCATTATTCCCCCTGAGAAGCTTTTATACACGAAATCCTCGGCCAAACGCACTTCGATAACCTTTGCCACTTGCCATCATCATATCCCCCGCAGCCCACCTCCGCCACCTTCGTTTGTGAAAACACCATTCCAAGTGTTGTTTTGTATTGCGTGTGGAGGGTTCAGGCGCTTTAATGCATCTGGGCATACCACATCCAGGGGACAGGCGCGCTTGCAATCATATTTAAGAGTCTTTTTGAGCCAGGCATAAAAGTCGAGACGGCTTTTACTTGTCTTGCATGTTATATCTGTTGAATTGCAGCATCCTTTAGGATGTTTCCAACTTCCGAGCTTAAAGAAAAACTCATCTAGCCTAGCTGGATAACTAACTATATTTCCCCCACCATTAAGTTCTTTAGCTTTTTCCCAAACCCGCCTAAAAGCTTCTTCTGTTGCCTTAACGGTTATCATATATTGATAGTCGTATTGATCCAAAAGACTGTTTAATAGCTTGGGAAGGCGCGGGTTTATGATCCCAGAACGAAGGGCGATTCTCATTATTCGGTTATCAGCTATTATGTTGATTGTTTCTAGGTTATTAGTATAAATCCAGATGCCTCTTTCATAAAAGTCACGCAGAAGCATGTTCGCTTTCTTTGAGGCAATGCCAGTGAATGTCATTAAAACATTGAAAACGCTTTTTGCATCATTTCCACAGGCATCAAGTATTCCATATGGGTCGGAATTGTAGCTGGCATTAATGTTTGCGCAAAGCACGGTTATATATCGTGCTCGTTCAGCCATGTTCCGTTCTGCCCCGCCGAGTAAAGCTAGGAACTCCGCCGCTTGCTCTTTTTTATCTAGTGTCTTAGGCCCTGGGATACACTTAAACTTCTTTTTCAATTTCGCGACAAAGCGTGAGTCTATTTCCGGCAATAATTGTGAGAAGTCTTGAGAAGCGTGAACGAGCCGAATAAAGACAAATTGCCTGGGCGTTAACCCACACAATGATTTACTTGGCAGATCAGGAGGAAGAACTTTAGGAATCTCTCTTAAATAATTGGCGTTCTTGTATATCTCTAGGATCCGTGATGCCAGAGCACAAATGTGTTTTTCTGGATAAAGGAAGGAAACAACCTGAGATGAATAGTCATCCCATACTGCCAAAAACTCCGTATGGCGTTTCCAATCCAGATTTGTGTCAGGGTTCCCCTTGTAATGTGAATCCTCTAGTTCTTCTGGCGTATTTCGTCGCTCAAAAAAGAATTTATTAAGCAACAATAGAAATTTACTTATAAATTCAACTTCCCACCCATTAGCGGAAGTATCAACATTGGAGATCGCCTTCAACTGTGCCTGAAGGTCTTTTATGGCTGGGTCAGATTTTGGCATTACGTTTATATTTACACAATCTTGTTGTTATCCACCTCTCCAGTTGCCTGTCCTATACGCTTCTTGGCTGTGTCTATATATCTATGTTCTAATTCGACCCCAATAAATCTACGTTTAAGTTTCACAGCAGCCACACCAGTAGTACCTGAACCCATAAACGGGTCCAGAATCGTATCACCTGGATTTGAACTCGCCAGCAAGATACGGTTCAATAGCCCAAGTGGTTTCTGCGTTGGGTGTTTACCGAATTCTTTCTCAGAATATCCCGGCGGTAGAAACTCCCATACACTTTTCATTTGCTTATTGTTGTTAATCAGGCGCATTTCATTGTAATGAAATAGGTGTCTGCTATTAATGTTCTTACCACCCCAGATTACTGTTTCTGTGGCATGGGTAAAGTAGCGGCAAGACAAATTAGGCGGAGGATTGGGCTTCACCCAAGTTATGTCATTTAATGTTTTAAACCCTAGTTGCTGCATGGCAAAGCCTATTGAATGGATGACGTGAGCGGTGCCGCTTACCCATATGGTTCCGTTTGGCTTAAGGACTTTTTGACAGGCAGAAAGCCACTGCCTATTGAATTCATGGTTTAAATCGGGGCCACGACTTTTGTCCCAATCTCCTTTATTAACACTGACCATGCGCCCATTTTGGCATGAAATTCCCCCATTCGAGAGAAAGTATGGTGGGTCCGCAAAGATCATATCAACACATCCCTGCGGTGCCGCTTTGGCCATCGAATTTAAAAACTCAACACAATTAGCCCGAAACAGTTGCACATTGTGCCGCTTGTCTTCAAAAGCAGGAGTAAAAGAGCCAAAACACTCTACAGCCTCTGGCTCTCTGGAAACAGAAGCCAAAACGGAGCACTTATATGCCCCCATTCGTCGGGTGGCAGGCTTAATATTCGCGGGCTTAAGCTTGGTTGACTTCACCGTCTTACGGGATGAATAGGTTTTGTTATTTTTGGGCATTATCTTGGTCTTCATCTTGGCCTCCTCGATCCCCGCGTGCATCTTACTTTCCATTCACAATTAGCTTCTCCAAGATGCCTTTCTCTAACATGTCCAGGTTTAATAAGTAATCGTTGTGCTCAAAGGTTTCACGTAAGGGACGGTCCGTCTTTTTCCAGCCAAACCCATCTGTGACCCAAATGAATTGGTGCTTCCCCTTCAACACATTGAATAAATCGCGGTATTCTCCAGCAGTAGATTTTAGCTTGGAACCTCCACCGCTATAAAAATTAACCTCGATGAGAAAAATCTCTTTGCCGTTGTATACGACAAAATCATACCGCCTAGAGGATTTGTCTACTGCAACCTCTTTGTTGAACCTGGCTTTAATTTCCGGCGCAGAGGCTTCTGTTAAATACTGGAAGTTATGACGTTCACAAATATCTTTTATGAACACCTCGACAATATCTTCCATGATAGAGCCACCGCGATTCTTTCGCCCATTACTATCCAGACCTGCTTCCACCCCGATCATATAATCCACCAAATTTTTAATCTTCTGTGAGACTATCAGGTTCTTAAAACCGCTTTCAGTGATAAATTTTAAGTATTTCTCTATGTCTTCGTCGTTTATTGGCGTTTTGGCGAAATCATAGTTCTCATACACGAGCTTTTTCTGTTTGTAATCCACCAGAATCTTAAAGTTCTTAGTGCCTTCACCGTCGCGAACAACTAAAGCCGGCAACACCTGTGCGACTTCAGGGTGCTTTTTTAGCAGAAACCTAAATTCTTTATCAAAATCTGACTTGCCAATAAGATAATTTAAAACGTTGAGCCCGACTTCAATATCTTTCACAGACTCAAATACTTTCTCCCAGTTCACAAAATACGTCCAAACAATAGTCGAAGGCTTCAATGTAGACATGAAATGATTAAACACATCGTCAGGCGACGAGTATTTCAGCATCTTTTCATAGATTAGCGAGTGTTTCATTTAAGCCGCCCCTTGGATAAAGCAGTTCTCTTCGCTGTTTTAGGGTAGTTCATTACCAGGATCTCATTAATCTTGCCGCGTTTTTCCGCAACGCAATTGATAAGCCGGGTTGCAGACACTTTTTTAATATTAAACCCCGAATAAAGCTTCTTAAAGAAATCAGATTTAGGCGCAGAGTTGCTAAGCATTATTTTAGCTTCCGTTTTGCTGTCAATATCTCTAACCAGAAGAGCTAAACGTTTCTGATCATCATCAGTAAAACTATTCGAAGAATATGCAGTAAAACTTGCGGTTTCACTTATGGGTTTATATGGAGGGTCAAAATACACAAACGAATCACTTTCAATCTTATCCTTGATTACAGAGAAATCAGCGTTTGTGATTTCGACTTTCTGCAATATTTCCGCGACGTTTCTCAAATTCTCCGCATCGCATATTTTGGGATTACGGTATCTGCCAAATGGAACATTAAAGTCGCCTTTAGAATTAACCCGATATAAACCATTGAAACAAGTCCGATTCAGAAAAATTGTCATCGCAACCCGTTTATGATCTGCTTTGGAAACGGTCTTCGCAGTCAAGCCTTTACGGGTCAGATTGTAGGCTTTACGAATCTTGTAGTAAAAAATCTCTTTCCCTTTATCATCACAAGCTTTATATTTCGTTTCGTAGGCTTTAAGACTCTTTACGACAGCTTCTACATTTTTCTGTATAGCGATATAGCAGAGATATATTTCAGGGTTTAATTCGTTAAGATGAGCTTTCTCAATTGCGTAATTCTGCGCCACCCAAAAGAAAACGGCCCCACTACCTAAAAAAGGCTCGTAAAAATGCTTTATTCCACCCTGCTTGGAAAGTTCTTTCGGAAAGTATTTCCTAAATTGTTCTAAAAGCTGACGTTTGCCGCCAGCCCATTTCAAAAAAGGCTTAGCATCGATGATGTTGTGCATAGTAGAAAAATTATACAACTTTGCCTCTCCAGCCATGGGAGAAAGGAATGTTTCTACATCTAAAGACTGTGAATTCATACAAATAGCATAGCAGACGATCCCGACAACCGTCTGTCGGGATAAATAAACTTCCAAGCGGCCGTTTTTGGGATCACCTGCGCATTATCCAGCAATTCCAGGTAGCCGCGAGACAGGGGCCGGATCACTTTCTGCTTCATGCGGTGGTCACGCATAAACCGCATAGCGGTTTTGCGCGACCCCGCCTCGGCGATTTTCGCTGAAAAATCGCCTCCGGCCTTGCGGCCCGGACGCGAGGCATAATTATGCCTCGCTCTAAAGCCGGGCCTCACCTCGTCCACCAGCACAACGTCATAGGCGTTATCTTTTGAAACAGCCGGCGCGAACATGTCCAGGTTCACAAAAAGCTCCTGGGACTCCCTGCCCACGGTTTTATGGATGGCCTCGCGGAACGGCTTTGACTTGCACGCGTAGCGCACATTGTTCTGGCTGCCTTTTAAGCCCAGCTCGGCCAGCAGGTTGAACGCTATTACGCTTTTGCCCGTGCCGGGGCCGCCGTGCACTATTATCACGCTTTTCTCGGCGCGCGCCTTGGCCGCTTCCAGTTTAGCCAGGATGAGGTTCTTGGCGACTATCTGCTCGTTAAGCAGGGACAGGGCCTTTTCGCCGGAGATTATCTTTGCGGTATTATCCAGCAGCTTCCTGGACGGCTCTATGGGGCTTTGCGCGAACCGGTTAAAAACCTCCAGCCCGTGGCCCGAAGAAAGGCATTCCTTAAGCTTGCCCGCCAGCCCGGCCACCTCCGTCATGGTATAAACGGGGAACTCCGCTATGAGTTTATTGTATTTGGGCGCAAACAGGCCCGCGGCGCCGTCTTTACGGTAGTTATGGCAATAAGCGCAGGAGAACAGGTCCAGGTCCGGGTCTGTTTCAAAGACTTTCACGAAATTCTTAAGGTGGTTGTGGTAGCCGGCTACCTGCGCCGAGGGATGCGCCACGCGCCTGCGGGCGCCGCCGGTGAAGGTTTCCACGAAATTGTCTTCGCCGGGCAGTTCGGCCACGGCGGCCCATTGCTTAAGCTCCATCAGGAAAACATAGGCCTTCGCGGCCGCGGACCTGCCGAAGAGCAGGCAGTCGATACGGCTGGTGTTGTAGGGGACTTCGTATTCGAAAGAGATGTGCACGTCTTTCAGGGCGGCTTTTTCGGCCAGGTTCTTTACGTACTGCCCCGAGCTTTTAAAGGAATTGTACTCCGGTATGCCGGGGTAGCGGCCTAAATGGGCTTTGAAATTGTCACGGATGGTGTCGGCCAGCGTGTTGTCGCGCACGTGGTTGTAGAAGTCTTCGATCCTGGCGGAGTAGAGGCGCATGCTATAGCTTGCTGTACTTGGTGTGGCGACCTTTGGCCTTGGCTACGGGGTACTTCTTGGCGTTCTTTTTAAGCTTTTTCTCCAGGGCGGCCAGGACGTCTATTTTAAGGTCGTGGCCTAAGAGGAGCAGGTAGTAAAGCACGTCGGCTATTTCGTCCGAAATTTCGGATTTGTTGGTTTTAATGTGCTTTTCTATTTCGGCGGGGTTCTTCCACTGAAAGTGTTCCAGCAGTTCGGCGGCTTCCAGGGTGAGGGAGATGGCTACGTCTTTAGGGTTGTGGAACTGGGCCCAGTTGCGGGCATCCCTGAAATGGATGATCTTCCTCGTTAAGGTTTTGATAGTCGGCATTGTTGTATCCGTGATGAGAGCGCCCGCTAACCTACAATTATTCTAACTCTTCAAGTCCGGGATGGCAATTTAATTTATATTTATATTATTCAGCCCTTCAGAACATGGCCCCTGCTGACCAGGGCAAAAGTGATAAAATTGAGTGTGGCTTACGACCAAGACCTGGAAAAAGGGATACACGATCTCGAAGAGATACTGCAGCGCCTGGATAACCGGGCGAAGAACGTTGATTGGCTAAAAGAGAACGCCCCGGTGGATGCACCCAACCGGATAAAAGAAGCCATAACCGAAAGTTTCCCGCAGCCCAAGTTTGTTCCCCCTCCGGCGCTGCCGCCGGCGCCAACACCGCCTCCCGCACCGCCGGCGCCTGTGCCGTCGCCTATTGAAGCGCCGAAAGCCGCGCTGCCGCCACCCATAGCGCCGGCGCCGGTTATAAAAGCGCCGGAACCTAAGCCAGTACCTGCGGCTGCTGTTGCTCCGGTCATAAAGCCCGCAAAAAAGCCTTTCGTCCTCAACAAAACCGCCGTTATAGTTATCTGCGCCGGCCTGGCGGTGGCTGGCGGCGCGTACCAGTTAATTCTTAACAGCCCCAAGAGCCGCTACGCCAGGGCGGGCCAGCTGGTTCTTAAGGCGCGCAGCACCGAGGCCATCAGCGCTTATTCCAAAATAATAGCGCAGTCGCCCGGCTCTATAGAAGCCGCCTACAGCCAGTACGCCATAGGCGAAATAAAGGCCCAGCAGGGCGACCCGCTTGAGGCCATAGAACAATTTGAGCGCTACCTGGTGGCGGCCCCGGACAGCGACGCCAAGCGCGCCTCCGCCCTGTTCAAGATAGCCGAGATAAAGTTTAAAGAAGACATGCTGGCGGACGCGGATTACCTGTTCCAGAACAAGGCCGTTCAGGCCTCGGATTACGCCAGCCGGGCGGCCGACAGGGTAAACCAGATAAAGGCCGTAAAAGCCCGGCTTGCCGAAGCCAACAAGCTCATGGCCAGATCCCCCGGCAAAGCCGTAGAGGCCTATACCGCGGTAGTCGCTGAGCATCCCAAGTACGATCCGGCGCTGACCGGGTTGGAAGAAGCCCGCAAAGCGCTGGCCGCGGCCAACGCCCGCCCCGCGCGCAGGCGCGCCCAGGCGGCAAAGCCCCGGCGCCGGTAAAAAGCTAACTTTTAATATTTTTGAAATACCCGGTAATATATAATCATGGTGTACGGGTTCCGGGGGAACTAATGTCTCGACTGGTTTGGACAACTTTAACCATCAGCATTTTCTGCTTTTTTTCTTCAGCTGCCTTTGCGTCTCAGGGGCGACTGAAGCCTTTTGCAGAACTGGATCTTTTTCTGCCCGGGAATGTCTCCGATGGCGAGGAAGCGGATGTGCGTTCTTGGGAACCCCAAAGCTACAGCATAAAAACCTATGCCGCAATAGGGGGAAGGGTTGGCATTCTCTACTCCGCGCGAGATCTTGCCGATCTTGGTTTAAGCGTAGGGTATATCCCTGGCCCTAATTCGGAAATTAAATCCACATTTGTCAGCGGCCCGCCGTACAATTATGACTACACCCGGGAATTGCGAATTATCCGAATCCTTGCGGAATTCAGAAAGGAAATCCCGGGCGGTGAAAAATGGTTCTTCCGACCAGGCGTCGGAATAGGGATGGCTTTGGGCACCGCCACCAGGAGTTTCTCTTCCGGAGGCGGCGACAGCTACGATGTGCAGAAGTGGAGCGGTATTACATGGGAACTGTCCGCCGGACTCGCCTACAGGATGAGCTCAGCCGACCTTAATTTTGCCGTACGCTATGCCGGCTTTCCCACGGCGCCGGCCAAAGAGATAAGCAACTCAAACGACTTCCCGAAGATTGACTGGTCCACAATAGGATTTTCGATTGGCTTATCTTTTGGCGGCAATAGCGACCGGCAGCACCCAAGCAGCCAGTCAAAGGCCAGGAAGTACCGCGAAGACTATGAGCCCCGCCGTACCGCCCCTGAACCAGAAAGGGACGCCCCCCCGTCAATAGCCCCTGTTGATGAGACATCAGACCAGGGCGCGCCGCCGGTAATTACGGATGAGCCGGAGACGGCCAAACCCGTGGGATACGAAACCTATATTGAATATGCCGAGGATTATATTACCGCCAAAGATTATGCCAAAGCCGTAGGGGAATACACCAACGCTTTAAAGGCCCTTGAGCCCAAAGATCCGCGCGCCGTATTCGTGCTGGAGCGAAAAGGGATGTGTTTTACAAGGCTGAAAAACTACGCCCGCGCGAAGGGGTCCTGTGCCTCTTCCATAAAGACGGCTAAAGCTCTCGGGCTTAACAACACCGTGGTGGTAAACGCGTATTCCGGCCTGGCTTATGCCCTGGAGAAGGGCGGGAATGTCCCGTCCGCAGTAAAGAATTACGAGAAGGCGCTGGAGCTCTCAAAGAATCCGGCGACAAAGGCCAAGATCCGGAAAATACTGCAAAGGCTCAGCGGACAGTGACCTGCTAAAAATAGAAAGCTAGAACGGTTTCCAGGGACAACGGGCTCAGCTCCAGTATCTTATTGCCGTACTCCGAGGAAACGGACATATCGCTAAGACTGTATTTAAAATTGACCCCTACCCCTACGCGGGCCTGAGGTTTAAACTCCATGCCCGCCTTGGCGAAAATGCCTATAGGCGGGTTCCCTTTTTTTGCGTCAGCGCTCCCGGTATTTACCCACATATTCTGTAGCCCCAGGCCGGCTGAATACGCCAATTTATCCGCCAACATCCCCACGTAGGCGCCACCCACCGAAAGCACCGTCATGTCCATGTAGGACGGCCCGCTGCCTGGGCTGGCGGAAAGGACAACATCGTCATACTTCCCACGCGTGGTACTGGTCACACAATCAGCGCTTATCTGCAGGTTTTTCTTTGGCCTATACAGCATTCCGCCGCCCGCCAGATGTGTAGAGAACTGCGAAGGGGTCCGGGTTAGAGTGCCGGAAGCGAATGGCTCAACGGAGGTTCCGACAGCGTTATCGTTGCTGCGGTAGCTATAAACGGCATAGAGACCCAGCGTCTGTTCCTCGGGAACGAGGGAGAGATACATGCGCGCGTCGTCCTCGAAGGCGCCGGCCGGGAACTCCACAAAACCGGAAACGATAATTTTTCCGGTTTCGGCGTTAACCAACCGGGCGTTAACCTGGTACATCCCGTCCACTTTCTGCAGATTTCCCACCAGGATGGTACCGGCGCCCAGAATCTTACCGAGTTTTACCGCTGTGTCGCTATCCACCGCACCCGAAGCCTGGAAACGCTGCTCGGACAAGACACGGCCCACCTCACCGCGTTCGACCACTTCGAAATCACGGTTAGCCACAAAGCGGTGAGCCATAAGTTCCGACACGGCGAAACCTGCGCGACGCTTGCGCAACTTCTCATCGCAGGAAAAAGGGAAGACTGCCAGAGTCGTTCTTTGCGCGCCGGCCTTGGAGGAGTAGTTCTTAATCAGCAGTTCAGACAGAGCCGAAAGCTTGGAAGAGGCCGGCCCAGCATTGGCACTGGACGCCACGAGAAAGATTACCGGTATCGCCAATATCCTAAAAGGTTTCATACCCCTCCCAAAAAATCTCTGTTCGTTATAATAACAAAAAATATCCCCCCTCGGTGCAAGCACCGCGGGGGAGTATGGCGTTGTCTTACCTGTACTCTTACAGCTGGTCGAACATGTAGCGGCGGGCGAGGTAGTTGAGGGGGTTGTCGGCGAGGCCCAGCGCGGCGGGGTCGGTGATCTTGGCGGCCTGGGCGATGTCGGCGGCAAAGGCGGCTTCCAGCTCTCCGGCGAAGCGGCGGTCCAGCACGTGCAGGGTTATTTCGCGCTCGTGGCGGATGCTCTTGGGGTGAAAGTTGTAAGAGCCCACCGTGGCGAACACGCCGTCCACGGTCATGAACTTGCTATGCAGGGTCTCGCCCTCTTTTGCGTACACTTGGGCGCCGGCGGCCTGCATTTCGGCCATGCTTTCCAGGATGAAAGAGGTGAGGATGGGCTCGTTGTTGCTCTGGGCGGAGTTGGTGAGGATGGTAACCTTTACGCCGCGCTCTATGGCCTCGGTAAGGGCGGTCTTAAGCGAGGGGATGGTGACAAAGTAGGCGTTCTCTATGTTGACGCTGCTGGTGGCGCCGTAAATGGCCTTAAGCAGGCTGAGGTAGATGGCCGGTTCCTGACCGGCGCGCTGGTAAACCAGGGCGGCGCGCACGCTGCCCGCGCTGGCGGGGGCGGCGGAGCCGTCCATAGCGGTAAGCTGCTGGCTGGCGGCTACGGCGTTCCAGCTGTCGGCAAAGATCTTCTGCGCGGCGGCCGCGGCCGGGCCGGCAAACAGCACGTCCGTGTCGCGCCATTTGTGGGCGTCCGGGTTCATGTGGGAATACTTGTCGCCTATGTTCATGCCGCCGGTTATGGCCTGCTCGCCGTCCACCACCAGCACCTTGGAGTGCATGCCGTCGTATTTGCGCTCGGCGTCCCAGAAGCGGGCCACCTGCACGCCGTTGTCGGCCAGCAGCTTAAGTGATTCCATGCCGATGAAATTGGAGATATTGCCGTCCACCATTACGCGCACGTCCAGGCCCTGCTGTTTTTTGGCTATCAGCAGGTCGCGGGTGGCCTTGCCGGTTACGTCGTCGTAGAAGCCCCAGACCATAAGGTGGATGCTGCGGGTGGCGCCCCGCATAATGCGCTCGCGGGCGGCAAAAGAGGCGGGGCCGTCTACCAGCGGGGTCACCGCGTGGCCGAAGGCAAAGGGCGCGCCGGTTACGGCTTCTATCTCGGCCAGGTAGCCGGGGTTTTCAAACAGGGACGGGCCCTTGGACACCGGCTTGTAGCGCGAGGCCTTCATAAGGTCTATGTGGCGCTCGCTCATCTTGTCCCAGTCTTCAAAGCCTTCCACGCCGCGCACGTAGCCGCCGCCTTCCAGCTGGGCGGCTATCATGCGGGGGAATTTTTTTATGTAATCTTCGCGCTTGGCGGGCGGCAGCGGCGGCAGAAACTTGGCCATCAGCGGGCTGCGCAGCACGTGCTCCATGGTGGGGATCAGCTTGCCGTGTTTATGGGCAAAGCCCATCAGCTTGAAAATGGGGTATTCCACCAGGTGCATGGCCTTGGGATGCTTGATGATGAGGTGGATTATCTTGTCGCCTATCTTTTTGGGGTCGGTGAGGCCTTTTTCTTGGTCGATGTCTTCCAGGACGGGCTCGGGGATGGCGGCGAGGGAGGAGGAAGATTCTTGCGCAGTGAGCGCCCGCATGCCGCTGTTGGCGCGGAAGGCGTTTATTTGTTCTACCTGCGCGGCGGCGGGGCCGGCGGCGAGGAGTATGAGGGAGAAAATTATTTTAATCATCCTAGTAATTCTATTAAGGATGGGGGCGGGGCCGATTGAGGCGAAGGGCCCAATAAAAGGGCGGCATTTGCCACCGGGGCGGCTGGGCCTTAAGGTCTGCGAGCCTGGGCCATTAGCCGGATGTGCGGGCGCGCTTTAACTGTTAAGATTTAGACAATGCGGATACTCTACGCTCTTATTGTAACGGCGCTGCTGGGCGCGGGCACGGCTTTTGCCGCGCCGGCGCAGGTGATACTTATACGCCACGCCGAAAAGCCCGCCGAGGGCACGGGGCTGAGCGCGCAGGGCTTTAAGCGCGCGGACGCGCTGGTGAATTTTTTTAAGACGGAAGCGGCCGTCACGCGCTACGGCACGCCTGTGGCCATCTACGCCGCCGCGCCCAAGAACGAGGACAGCTCTATCCGCTCCATACAGACGGTAACGCCACTGGCGCAGGCCATAAAGGTTAAAATAGACGACCGGTTTACCCGCGGCCAGACCAACAAGATAGTGCGGGACCTGATGGAGAACCCGGCCTACGACGGCCGCATGGTGCTGATTTGCTGGCAGCATACGAATTTAGTGGAGATAGCGCAGAACCTGGCGTTGTACAACAGTTCCCCCCGCGTCAGCATACCGCAGCTCTGGCCGGACGACGCTTACGACCGCGTCTGGATACTGGACCTTACCAAAGGCCAGGTAGTTTCTTTCAAGAATATCCCGCAGCGGTTGCTGCCGGGGGATAGCCTGAAGTAATTTACTGGAGGACGGAGACAGAGAACCCCGGGCAGCCCGGGGTTTTTTATTTTAATTTGGCGAGGACTTCTTCTTTCTGGCGGGCGAACTCCCTGGCTTCTTCCAGGGTGACCTGCAGAAAGTGGATGGCCTGGTTGGGGGCGAACTGGCCCAGCAGGTCTATGTCGGCGCTGATCACGTTGAAGATGCGCGGGTAGCCGCCGGTGGTCTGGCGGTGGCGCAGCAGGATGATGGGGCCGTCGGGCGTAAGCTGTATGGTGCCGTCGGCCACGGCGCCGGAGATCATATTGCCCATGCCGCAGGTCAGCCCGGGCTCGCCGGTAAGGCGTATGCCCATCTTGTCCATCTTGAAGGTGGTGCGCCACTGGGTGAGAAAGAAGTCTCCCACGTTCTGCAGGCAGCTGTACTCCGGACCGGGCAGCACGCGGATGCGGCCGGACGGGTCCGCCCAGCTGTTGACGGCGGAAAAAGGCACGGCCTCGGCCGGCGCGGGGCCGCCTTCGCCGCCCCTGAAACAAAAATAAGTATACATGCCGTAGCGCCGGTTGCCGAAGGTAAGCCGGTCGCCGGCCTGCACCTCGCAGACGCGGCTGTGCTCCACCGGGGCCGGCTCGCCGCCGCCGCGCTGCAGGAAAGCTTCGTACTTGGCGCCGGTAAGCACAAAGCGCCCCGGGGTCAGCATCTCTATCTCGGGCGGGCCAACGATCTCCAGCACCGGGCTGTTTTCGGGGTTGCCCAGCATAAGGTTGCCCCGCCGCAGCGAAAAACAATCCATGGCCCCGCCGGGCGACACGCCTATATGCTGCCTGCCGTACACCGGCAGGCCGGCGGTGCCGCAGTAGCCGGGTTTTACCAGGCGGATATTGCCTTTAACTCCGGCGGCAGCTGCGGCTTTTTCGGCCGCGGCCAGGGCGGCGCGCAGTTTTGTGGCCAACTCCAGCGCTATGGGGGAATCGGAATGGATGCAGACGGTGTCGGCCTTGATATCGCGCCAGTCGGGGTGGGCCGGGTTGCCGCTTACGTTTACGCGGCCCCGCAGGATTATGTCCTCGGCCTGCGCCAGCGCCTCGGGCACGTCGGTTATTACGCCGCCGGTCTTGCGGTCGGCCAGGCGCAGGTGGCCGGTGGCCGCGTCCCAGGCGTAGCGGCGGTCTATGAAAGCTTCGCGCAGCACGGTAATGTTGAGCCGGCGCGCGGCGGCGGCCAGCTCGGAGTCGGCCGGGGCGAGGATGGTGCCTATGTCGTTGCGCATCAGCCAGCCGGCCAGCAGGCTGGCCAGGCTGGCGTCGCGGCAGGCGTCGTTATACAGCGCGCCGTGAAATTTTACCAGCTTAACGCCGGGCAGCAGGGCCAGCTGCGCGTCCAGCGCGGCCAGCAGGTCGGCCTCGGGCAGGGCCATGGTGGCGCGGCCGAAATTGGGTTTGTCCGGGTAGGACAGGTGCGCCGAGATGGCCACCCCGCGCTCTCCGGCCAGGGCCACGAAGGCCGCCACGGTTTCTTTGTCGCCGGCGTGGCCGTCGCAGGCCAGGTTGGCTATCTGGATGAATTCCATCAGCGCGCGGTCGCCCGCATGCAGATGGCCTTTCTCGCCGATGTCGCAGTTTACCTGGATCATGCCTCGGTCCTTTTGAAGACCACGGTGTCGCCGGGTTCTATGTCGTAAAGCAGTTCGGGCTGGGTCATGCCCAGGATGTTCCAGCCGCCGGGGGAATTTTCCGGGTAGATGCCGGTCTGCTCGCCGCCTATGGCCACGGCCCCGGCGGGCACCACGGTGCGGGGCGAGTCCAGCCGCGGCGTTACCAGGCTGCGGTCCAGGCCCAGCAGGTAAGGGAAATGGGGGCGGAAGCCGATGAGGGCTACCAGGTATTCGGGGGCGGTGTGGCGGCGGATAACTTCTTCCGTAGTTATCTTGGCGTGGTCGGCCACGCGCTGCAGGTCTTCGCCGCGGTAAACTACGGGCAGCACGTGGCGCGCGGAGCGTTCTTTAAGAGCGGACTCGTCGGCGGGGATCTCCGCCAGGCAATTGTCTATGATGCGCCGCACGGCGTCCCAGTCGCACTGCGGGTGCGCGTGGGCGGCCAGGGCGGTATAGGAGGGCACCAGGTCGTGCACGCCCAGCCGCGCCAGCTCGGGATTCTTTTTAAGTTTGCGGTAGACGTAGAGCACCTGCAGCGAGGTGAGACGGTCTATCTTCTCGCCCAGCGTCCAGGCCAGGCAGGCGTCCCCGAGAAAGAAGGTTTGTGCGGGTTTAACGGGCGGCATTGGGGTATATTCTACATCATCAGGGAAGGCCGAAGTATTTCCTGTACTCGGCGGGGACGGCGCGCGGGTCGGTTACCACCCGCGGGTCCTGGACGCCGTCGAAGAAGATAAAGCCGTAGGAGCAGTCCCGGGGCGTGACGGCGCTGCGGGTGCCGTCTTTCTTTATGAAGACGGCGCCGGGCCTGGTCTGCGCCGAGTCAGGGCAGGTTTTCTGGAGGAAAGTGAAGGCCTCATACATGGCGCCGTCGGCCTCGTTTAGGACGGCCGGGTCGGCGACGTACACGCAGACGGGGCCGCTGAATTCGGAAACCGGCAGGGCCTTTAGCCCGGAGGAGGCGGCGCCGGCCAGCGAACCGCCGGCACCGGCGCCCAGCGGCGCCGCGCTGCGGGCGGCGAACTTGGCCTGGCCCATAGAGCCGCGCACGGCGGCCACGGAGGCCGGGCGCACATAGCCGTTATCGGCGGCGGCGGGTTCCATTGGAGCTGTTGTGGCAGCTTCGCTTTCCGCGGAGGCGGTCTCGCCGGCCGGCGCGGCGGGCGCCGGGGACATTTCCATTGCGGCGCGCGAGCCGAAGCCCAGGTCGGGGCTGTATGTCTCCTGGGGCGTCTTGGTTACATTAAAAACCACCAGCACGGCGGCCGCGGCGGCGGAGAAAGCCAGCACGGGCTTAAGCCAGGGGCGCGCGGGCTGTCGGGCCCCGCCGAGCACTTTCTTTTCCAGCCCCGCGGGCACCGGCTCCATGGCGTGCTTCTTGACCAAGCCGGAGACGGAGCGCAGCTGGCCCAGCACGGCCCGGCAGTCCGGGCAGTCGGCGAGATGCGCCTCCACCAGCGCCCTCTCCAGCGCCGGCAGTTCGCCGTCTATGTAGGCGGAAAGGTTTTCCCTGCAGTTAATGTGGTCCATTGTCTTCCGGCAGGGCGCCCAGCTTAAGCCGCAGCGCCTCGCGTGCCCTCGAAATTCCCGACTTTACCGTGCCCAGCGGCTTGTCCGTGATGTCGGCTATCTCCTGGTAGGAGCGCCCCTCCACCTCGCGGAGCACCAGCATGGCGCGGTCTTCCGGGTCCAGCCCCGCCATGGCCGCCTCCAGCGCGGCCTTCTCGTCCAGCTTCTCCAGCGCCGCGCCCGGCCTGTCGTCCGGGGCCGCCACCTGCAGCGCCGGCGTCTCGCTCCCGTCGTCCTTATCCAGCGAAAAAGTCTTCCAGAAGGATCTGCGCTTCTCGCTGCGCACCCGGTTCTTCCAGACGTTCATGGTAATGCGGTACAGCCAGGTGCCGGCGTAGGCCTGCTCGCGCAGGCCGTCCAGCGCGCCCACCGCCTTAAGGAAAGCGTCCTGGGCTATGTCCTGGGCGTCGCTCCTGTTGCCGCTCAGGCGGAGCGCCAGGTTATAGACCATGGGCGAAAATTTTTCAAAGAGCTCTTTAGCGTCCACCACGGCCTCCATCGGCCTTGTCAGTTAGACACCGGCTGCCTGAAAAAGTTCCAAAAAGTTCTGTCATGAGGAAGGGTTCCCGGGGAAAGTTTAGCAAAATGGGGCGGCGGCTGGAACTTTTTGGGAGTTTCGGTGTCTAACCGGGGAAGGCAAGACAGGAGGCTATATGAACACCTTAACTCTGATACGCAGGACGCTGGCGGCGGGGCTGCTGCTGGGGCTGGCGGCAGCGCTGCCCGCGCAGGTGACGGACCTGGGCGAGGGCTCCATGCAGGTGGCCGGGGAGGGCCGGCGCATCCTGCCCTTGAAGCATACCGAGGTGAAGGCGGAGATCTCCGGCTTTGTGGCCGAGGTGCTGGTGACGCAGGTGTTCGGCAATCCCGCGGACAAGCCCATAGAGGCGGTGTACGTGTTCCCGCTGCCAGAGAACGCCGCCGTGACCGACATGACGCTGGTAGTGGCCGGCCGCACCATAAAGGGACAGATAAAGAGGCGCGAGGAAGCCCGCAAGGCGTACGAAGAAGCCAAGGCGCAGGGCAAGACAGCCGCGCTGCTGGACCAGGAACGGCCCAACATATTCACGCAGTCGGTGGCCAACATCCCCCCCGGCGGCGAGATAAGGGTGACCCTTAAATATACGCAGACGCTGGCCTACGACCACAACGTCTACAAGTTCACCTTCCCGATGACGGTGGGGCCGCGCTACATCCCCGGCGAGCCCGCGGGCAAGAAGGGCGGCGGCTGGGCGCGCGACACAGCGGACGTGCCGGACGCCTCGCTGATCACGCCCCCGGTGACGCGCCCCGGGCAGCGCTCCGGCCGCGACATCAGCGTGGAGGTGCGGCTGAACGCCGGCATAACGGTAAAGAATATCCGCAGCGCCTCGCACGAGATAACGCAGACGGCGCTGCGCGAGACCGGGGCCGTGATAGGGCTGGACCCCGACGACCGCATCCCCAACAAGGACTTCCTGCTGACCTACGAGCCGGCCGGCAAGGCGGTGGACGCGGCTGTGCTGGCCCACAAGAGCGGCAAATACGGCTACCTGACGCTGATGCTGCAGCCCAAGGCGGACTTTCCCCTTTCGGAGGTGACGCCCAAGGAGCTGGTCTTCGCGCTGGACGTGTCCGGCTCGATGGAAGGCTTCCCGGTGGAGACGGCCAAGGAGACCGCGCTGCGCTGCCTGGCGGGCATGAACCCCGGGGACACATTCCAGATCTTCAGCTTCGCCTCCGGCAATAAGCTGGCTTTCGACAAGCCGCTGGCCAACACGCCCGAGAACGTGGCGCTGGGCCGCGCGGTCATCAACGGGCTCGACGGCGGCGGCGGCACCGAAATGCTGCCCGCCCTGCGCCAGGTGCTGGAGTTCCCCAAGGACCCCGCGCGCCTGCGCATAGTGCTGTTCATGACCGACGGCTACATCGGCAACGAAGCGCAGATCCTGGCTTTCGTAAAGGACCACCTCAACAACAGCCGCATCTTCCCGCTGGGCGTGGGGTCCTCGCCTAACCGCTACCTGCTCGAGGAGATGGCCGTGCTGGGCAAAGGCACGGTGCAGTACGTGCGCCAGGACGAAAAACCGGCGAAGCTGGAGAAGCTCATAGAGAACTTTTACGAGCGCATCTCAAAACCGGTGCTGACCGACCTGGCCATGGACTGGAACGGGCTGGAGGTGCTGGACCAGACGCCCGCCGCCATCCCGGACCTGTTCGCCGGGCAGCCGGTGTACGTGCACGCCAGGTACCTCAAGAGCGGCAGCGCCACGGTGGCGCTGAAGGGCAAGTTGCGCGGCAAAGTCTGGGAGATGCCGGTGAAGGTGAACCTGCCCGCGGGCGAAACCGCCAACGCCGCCATAGGGGCGCTGTGGGCCGGGACCCGCATAACCACCCTCAGGCGCTTTCTGAACGGCGGGGAGAACGCCACGGCCAAAGAGGAGATAACGCTGCTGGGCCTGGAGCACAGCCTGGTGACGGAGTACACCTCTTTCGTCGCGGTGGACCAGAGCACGGCAACGGCCGGGCAGAAGCCCCTGCTGGTAAACGTGGAGAGCGAGCTGCCGGAAGGCACCCGCTACGAGGGCTTCTTCGGCAGCGCCGCCGGGGGCGGCGGCTCCGTGGGCCGCGCGGTGGCGGGGAACCGCGGCAGCTTCGGCATGGCTAAGTTCGCCTCGGCGGTATCCGGCGGCTTCGGCGCAAAAGCTGCGTACAGCCCCAACCTGTTCCAGTCGCAGACCGCGGCGCAGGAGGCGCAGGCGCAGACGCCGGCAGCTCCGGCAGCTAAAAGCGAAAGCCGGGTGGCCGAGCTGGCCGCCGAGCTGCTGGCCTACCCCGACAGGCGCCTGGCGCGGCAGCTGGTCTCGCTGCAGGACGCCTCGGGGACTTTCACCGATACTGACGGGCGCAAGGCGACGCTGGCCGAGCACGCCCTGGCGCTGCTGGCGCTGGTAAAGGCCAGGGCGCTGTACGGGGCGGAACTGGACTCCGCGCTGAACGCCGCCTGGGCCTACCTGCGCAGCAGGTCACCAGCCGGCCTGGGGGCCAGGCGGGGAGTGACCGACGCGCTGAAGGGCGGCCCCCGGCCCGCCGCAGCCGGCGAGATAGAGGCGCTCGCCGCCGAGCTGGAGAAGTTAAAATAAGATCAGGGCTGAAAAAGCGAAGGCCGCCCTCGGGCGGCCTTCGTCATTGCGGCGGACGTTCAGTTGCCGCCGAACGGGTCGGGCTGCGGGGCGGAATTGGCGGGCACTACCTGGTAGGGGCAGGCGAAATCGGCCGGGGTTTTGCTGCCGCGCGGGTAGCGCAGCTGGTCCACTTTCTTAAGGAACAGGTCGGCCCATTCCTCGGCGGTGTGGTAGGGCTCGCGCTGGGGCGCGCGGGCGGCGGCAAAGAGGTCCACCAGCTGGGCGCGCGACAGCAGGCCCAGGCGGCGTATCATCATCTGGCGGGCCTGTTCACCTATCTGGTGCAGGTCCCGGCCGATGGGGTCTATGCCGTTGAGCGAGCTGGTGTGGGTAGCGTTGAGGTGAAGCACGCAGGCGCGGGGGTCGTCCCACATCTTTTCTTTGGCCCATTTGTCGAAATTCATGCGGCTGTTGTGGTACCAGCCGCGCCCGCCGAAGCTGATGCCCATGTCCTGCAGGTACACCACCGGGTTGGCGCAGGCGGCTTTGCCGTCGGGCCCGGCCACGGTGTCTTTTTTCTGGCAGGCGATGGCCTGGTTGTCGGCCTTGTTGTCGGAATTGGAGAGGAACTGGGCCATGCCGTTGAGGGCCTCGGCGCCCACCGGGTCTTTGAGCAGGTAGAATTCGTCGAAGCCGATGCCGGAGTTGGGCTTGTATTCAATGCGCTCGCCTATCTTGTCCTCTATGGCCACCATCTGGCCCTGCTGCCAGGCGCCGCGGTCTTTCTCGCTCTTAAAGGGGTCGGAAGGGCAGTCGGGGCAGTTAAGCCGCACGGGATACATGCGGTCGGCGTAGGCGCCGATGGCGGTAAGCAGCCAGCTGGAGGCCACCTCGGCCATCACGTCGCCGGTGCCGCCGTACTTAACCTTGAAATCTTTGCCCTTAGCGTCGCGGCATTTAAATTTGGGGGACATGCCGTTGGGGCGGCCGGTCTCGTAGGCTTCGCCCATGGGGACGTAATTGCAGGTTACCAGTTCGTCGGGGGCGTACTTCATTTTTTCAAAGGGCCCGACCTTGAAATTTATGGCCGCGGTATTCAGCTCGCTCTCGGGGCGCCAGAGCGAGGCCCTGGTGATGTATTCTTTGCGCTGGTCCTTGGAGACCAGGCCGAACTTCAATTTTACGGGGTCGGCTTTTATCGGGGTGAGGTCCGCGGCGGCGGCGGCTTTAAGTTCGGCCGCGCTGACGGCGAGGGCACTAAAATCCTGGGCTGCGGCAGGTACGGCGGCGGCCAGGGCGGCCATGAAAAGGAGTTTTTTCATTTTCATTCCTTATATAAGGGCTTACTTGCGCATCTGGGACACTATGAAGTCCCAGCAGGGGATCTCTATGTCGGGCCCGCCACCGCGGGTGTAGGTGAATTTTACGGGGCTGCTGTAGAATTCGTCCATATTGGCGCCGTAGTTGGCGTTGTAGTTGGAGTCCCACTGCGCGCCGGAGAAGAAAGCCACCTCTATGCGGGTGGGAGTGCCGGCGAAACCCTGCGGGACGAAGTCGTAATAGCTCATGCCGGCGGTCATGTAGCCGGTGCCGTTCCACTCGCGGGGCAGGTCTATAACGCGCTCGGTGGTCTTCTGGTAGCCGGAGTAATATTCGGTAGAGGTCATGCGCACCACGGCTTTTATGCGGTCGCGGCCGCCCAGCATGCCGCTGCCCTTGTAGCCGATGACCAGCTTGCTCATTATGCCGCTGTTGACGGTGACGATGACGGCCGGGCCCTTGGCGACCACGCGCACGGTCTGATAGGTATAATCCGGGGGATAGTTGGAAGCGTTAACTGCGGCGGCGGTAGAGAACAGCGCCAGGGCGAATATGGCTAAAAACTTTTTCATAGGTATCTCCTTATTGCTGCTGTTTAAATGATAGCCAATCTCCCCGGCGGGCCAATAGAAGCGAAAGGCCTACCGCCGCGATATCTTTTGGACCAGATACGGGGACTGACTGTCGTCAAGCCGGGCAAAAGAAAAACCGGCCCTGCGGCCGGTTTCTCATTCCCCTGACGGCGTCTATTTTATGGTGCGGATGCGGCCCGTGGGCGGCGCGGTTACGGGGCCGGCAGAGAAGGCTTTTATAAGGGTGTCGCGCACCTGCAGCGCGGTGTCCTTTACGTCCTTGCCCTCGCTAAAGACGGAGCCGCCGTCGCCGCCGCCGGCGAGGTAGCTGTTGGTGGCCACAAAGAATTCTTCTTCCGGCCCTATCTCGCGGCCCTCGAGCAGCAGGCGCAGCTCGGACGGGTGGCCGGGAGAGGGTTTAAACTCCACCTCCAGCCCGGACACCTGCATCAGGCTGCGGCCGTTCCAGATATTCTCGGCCAGCATGCGCTTTATCTGCGCGCCGGTGAGGCGCATGGTGATGATAGTGTTGTCGAAAGGCACGGCCTGGTAAACGTCGCGCAGGCGCACCGGCCCGGCCTTGATCTCGGAGCGGATGCCCTTGGTGTTCTGGAAGGCCAGCTCGGTGCCGGCCGCGTCGCGGGTAACGTCGCACCCCCAGTTG
The DNA here is from genome assembly GCA_964417965.1 of uncultured Elusimicrobiaceae bacterium. Classification (GTDB taxonomy): domain Bacteria; phylum Elusimicrobiota; class Elusimicrobia; order Elusimicrobiales; family UBA9959; genus UBA9959. The sequence continues at coordinate 76,662 of CAYQJX010000005.1, read as the reverse complement.
CCGATGGGCGAGTCCAGGCCCTCGGGGCTGAAACCCAGGTCGCCGGCGGCCTCGCCTATCACGCGGCCCATCGCGCGCTCCACGTCGGCGTTAAAGCCGGCCACGGTCTTCAGCACGGCCGGGTCTTCGCCGGTGACGTCGGTCCACAGCGGCAGGTTCTCCACGGCAATGCCGGTCAGCTTGCCGGTCTTGTCGCTAAATTTAAGCGCGGCGCGGGTGACGTAGGAGAGGCCGTAGCCGCTCTCGCCGAACCAGGTGCCGGAGACGGGGTCCTGGTAGCCCTTAATGAAGGCGGCGTGGTTGTGGCCGCCCAGCAGCAGGTCGGGCTTGGCGGCGCGGGCCAGGTGCAGCGCGCCCCAGCCGGGGTCGGTGAAGGTAAGGCTGGAGACGTCGAGGCGCTTGGTGGAGTAATCGTCGCTCAGGCCCTCGTGCGCGATTATTATAACGGCGTCGGGCTTAAGGGCCCTTATCTCCGGCATCCATTTGGCGGCTTCGGCGGCCTCGTCGCGGAACTCCAGGTGCCGCACATAGGGCGGGAAGGTGAGGGTGGAGGTGTACTTGTTCAGCAGGCCCAGCACGGCTATCCGCTTGCCGGCCTTCTTAACTACGGTATAGGGTTTAAGGTAGGCGGTGTTGGAGTCGGTACCTTTATAGTAGACGTTGGCGCCCAGCAGAGGGAAGGCGGCGCTGGACACCATGGCCAGCAGCGGCGGTTCGCCGTAATCGTAGTCGTGGTTGCCGGGCACGGCGGCGCTGTAGCCCAGTTGGTTCATCAGGGCTATGCTGGCCAGGCCCTTGGTGAGTATGCCCTCGGGCGTGCCCTGCCACATGTCGCCGGAATCCAGCAGGATATGCGGGTTGCGGCCGCTGCGCGCCAGCTCGGCCAGGGCGGCGAAACCGCCTATGGTGCGGGTGGAGTTAGCTTTGTCCCACAGGGCGGGCCGGGCGGAATACCAGCCGTGCACGTCGGAGGTGTGGTAAACGTCAATGGTCAGCGCCGCCGCGCGGCCGGCCAGCAGTAAAATGATGAAAAAAGCGGTGAAACGTTTCATATGTGAATTAAGGTGACACAGAACTTAATTGCCGCAATTAAGTTCTGTGTCACCTTAATTTATTATTTGCCGGTGCTGCCGAAGCCGCCGGAGCCGCGGGTGGTGGCGGCGAGTTCGGGGGTTTCCAGGAACTCGGCGTGTTTTACGCGGGCGAACACCATCTGGGCCACTTTCTCCCCCTTCTTTATTTCGTAGGGGGTCTTGGTGTCGAGGTTGATGAGGATGACGCCGACTTCGCCGCGGTAGGGGGCGTCCACGGTGCCGGGGGTGTTGAGCACGGAGATGCCGTGCTTGAGGGCGAGGCCGCTCTTGGGGCGCACCTGGCCTTCGTAGCCCTCGGGGATGGCCATCTTAAGGCCGGTGGGCACCAGCACGCGCGCGCCGGGCTGCAGGGTGTGGTCTATGGTGGAGAACAGGTCCACGCCGGCGTCGCCGTGGTGGGCGTAGGCGGGCATTTTAACGTCGGGCTGCAGTTTCTGCACCTGGATTTCTACTTTTGACATGGTTTATCCTCTTACCTGGGTGTTGGGGAGATGTTTCAAAACTTCTTTATGGATATCCTGCAGCAGCTGGAGCGGGGTTTCGGGGAAAGCCTCCAGCCGCGCGTCCAGCAGGCCGTCCTTGCGGGGCACGAATTTCTGGACGTAGTATTTGTGGGCGTCGGTGCCGGTGGCCTGGGCCACGTAGCGGGCGGCGGCGGCCATCTCCTGCACGGTGAGGAAGGTGATCTCGCCGTTGCCGCGCAGCACGGGGGCGACGGTAGTGCGGAATTCGTAGACGGGAAAGCGCGCCACCAGCTTGAGGCTTTCGGCCATGGCGTCGCAGTGGCCTTCCACGCCGGCGGTAGCGGGCCACAGGAAGCGCGGGCCTTTTACGTCCATGGCCACGTAGTCTACCAGCTCTTCGGCCAGCAGCTGCGCCAGCACTTTAGGGTTGCTGCCGTTGGTGTCCAGCTTTACGGAGAGGCCGCGGGCGCGCAGCTCTTTTATGAAAGGGATGAGGTCGGGCTGCAGGGTGGGCTCGCCGCCGCAGATAACCACGCCGTTGACCCAGTCCTTCACGGTTTCCAGGTAGTCCAGGAAACCGCGGTCGCCGATGTCTTTGGCGTTGGCCAGCAGGGGCGCCGCGTGGCAATGGGGGCAGAGGTAATTGCAGCCGGGCGTAAAGGCCACCGCGGCTATCTTGCCGGGATAGTCTATGAGGTTGAAGCCGAGCGCCGCGCCTATTTTCATTTTTAAAATGGAAGCGGCGCCCCGCGCGGGGCGCCGCCGTTCCGGGTGACGCTTATTTTACGGCGTAAGCGCCTTCTACCATCTTGAAGTATTCCACTTCTTTGCGGTGCACGGGCTTGCCGCGCTTGAACTCCAGCTCGTAGCGGCCCATGGTGCCGTTGTTCTTAACGAGCACGGTGGGGATGGGGTCCAGCGGGACGTTCCAGCGGGCGGCCACAAGGCGGGCTTCCGGCTTGTTGAGGTCGTAGAACTCCACCGGGATCTCCATGCCCTTTTCTTTGAGGGCCTTGGTGAGGGAGGTCTTGGCCTCTTCGCACATGCCGCAGCCTTCCTTGCCGAACACCATTACTTTCTTGGAGCTGTCCTTCTCGTGCAGCCAGGGCACCTGGGGCGTGTAGTCCGCGTAATGCGGGGCCACGGCCTCGCGGGCCTTGCTGATGGCCAGCTGGGAGTCGTTCCAGCCGGAGAGGTTGGAGAAGTAGCCCACTATCTTGGTGCGCTTGGTCATGTCCTCGCTGCCGCATTTGCCGCACTTGTCCTTGAAGCCGAAGTAGTTGGTGTGGCAGCCGTTGCAGTGGGTGAACTCGGGCGACACCGTTACCTGGGAGGCGCGGGTGTTGCGGTAGGTCTTCTCCACCAGGGTCCCTATGGACTCCGGCGGTATCTGGGACTCGCCGCAGTACACGTGGATGATGGAGCCCGACTCTATCATGTCGTGGAACTTGGACTGCAGCTCGATGCGGTCGAGGATGCTGATGTTGGCGCCCGGGTTGAGGTGTATGGAGTTGGTGTAGTACGGGGCGTTGCGCAGGTCGCCCTTTATGACCTTCTTGGCCTCGGGGTAGCGGGCCATGTCGCCCTTGGCGAGCTTCTGGGTGGCCGATTCCGCCGGGGTTTCCTCGAGGGTGATCTTGAGGCCGTGCTGGGCGCGCAGCGCGTTGACCTTCTGGTACATCCGGTCAATGATCTGCAGGCCGGTCTCGTAGGCGTCCTTGCCTTCGTGGAGTTCCTTGCCGGTGAGGTACTGCACCACTTCATTAAGGCCGATGAGGCCCATGATGTAGGTGGCCTTGTTCAGGTCCACGTAGGGCGTGCCGTCGTCGGAGGGCAGGCCCAGCGAGCGCAGCGGGGAGCCGTCGGTGTCGAGCAGGGTCTGGGTGTACACCTTCTTCTGCAGGTGGGCCTTCATGGCCATGTCCATGGCCTTCTCTATCTCGGTCACGGTGCCCTCGAAGGTCTTGCCCTTGAAGGCGGCCTGCGGCAGGTTGATGGTGACGTTCTGGAAGCCCGTGAAGCGGATGCACTCCGGGTGCTTGAGGAGGAACGGGTCGGTGACCTTTTCCTTGAGGCGGCAGCACTGGGCCAGGGTGGCGCCGGCGCCGTCGCGGTCGAACATGAAGTAGGTCGAGCCGTTCCTGGTGGCGAGTCTGCAGCCGTAGTCGTACACTTCGCGCTCGTCGGGGTTCTCCAGCGCTTCCTTGCTCACGTGCAGGTCGCACTTGGGGAAGGCGAACTGGATGCCGTACTTGTCGCCGTCCTCCCAGACTTTCATCAGCTCGATGGCGAATTCCTGCGAGGTCTTCACCATGCGAGAGTCGCCGTAGGTGATGAACTTGCGGCCGTCGGAAGGATGCACCACGTCGCCGTTGCGGGAGTCGCCTTCCACGCCCTTAAAGCGCGGCGCGTCGTCCACCAGTTCCACGTTGCCCTGGGCGTCCTCTATCATGTACTTGCCGCCGGGCCCCATGGCCGGCACGTTGTGCATGTACTGCGGCACGCCGGTGTGGATGTTGAAGTCTATGAACAGCGTCTGGCCGCCGCGGCTGAACGCGTTCTGGCTGGCGGAGAAGATCAGGTTCTGGGCGATCTGGCGCATTTCCTTGCGGGAAAGCTTGGCCAGCTGGCGCACTTCGCCGGTCTTCTTGAAGTAGGGCGTCGCGGTGCCGTCGGTGTAGGAGACGGCGCCGGCTTCGATCATGGCTTCCAGCGCGTCCTTCTTAAGGCGCACGGTTTTGCCTTCCAGCTCGCCTTCCACCAGCACTTCGGGGCAGTTGAGCATGGGGGCGTACAGGATATTAAGGAAGCCGAAGCCCAGGGCGCCGGCGTAGCGGCTCTGCATGGAGGCCAGGAAAGTCTGGATGTGGCCGTTGAGCACCATGGCGGACTTGGCCGGGTTGCTCTTGTTCTGCAGGTTGGACACTATCTTGTCGAGGCCGTACTTCTTGATGTACTCGACGGAGTGGGAGGAGCAGTACACGCGCTGGGGATAGCCCAGGTCGTGCACGTGCACGGTGCCGTTGTTGTGCGCCTCGGCCACTTCTTCGGAGAAGACTTTGCGCAGGTTGTACTGCTTGAGCACGTATTCGGCGATCCCCAGGTTGACGGCCTCGGGGTTGTTGGAGGTGATGTTGCTGTTCTCTTTGCTGTTGCCTATCACCAGGCTTTCCACGGTGGAGATGGGCATGGCCAGGGCGGAGTTCTTGAGCGGGATGCCCATCATGGAGAGGTGGCTCTCGGCGATGCGGCGCAGGAACTGGGTGTCGTAGGACTTGGTGCCGTATTTCTCGGACAGCTCGTAGGCGTTGTTCTCGGTCTCCTTGGCTATCATGGCGGCCAGGTCCGGGGTGAGCGCGTATTCCTTCTCCAGCGCTACGGCGAGCTTGGCGCGGTCGAAGGGTTCGATGGTCTCGTTGGTGATGCTCTGCACCAGCAGCATCTGGTCGGTAATGTCGGCCTTGCCGTTCTTTTTCTTGACGGTCAGGCCGCTCTTGCGCACGCGGCTGCGGTCCAGGGCGTAAAACTCGAACTTGTCGGCGGTGCGGTCGAATTTCTTCTCGCGCAGCACGGCGACGCACATGGCGTTAGAATCGTCCACGGTGGGGATGTGGTTCTTAAGGGTAAATTCGTTATTGAGGCGGCGGGCCACCTCGTTGGCCACTTCCACGGCCTTCTCTTCGTCGCGGCCGCCCAGCGTAAGGGCGGCTTTAGAGATGGCGGCCTTTACCTTATCAAGGTTGAAAGGCGCCACTTTGCCGTCACGCTTCTTTATTACTTTAGGAAAAAATTCGTTCATTTTGTTTCTTGCTCCCCTCTTATTTTTTTATCGATTTGATTTCTTTTTCAAAATCGGTGACATCTTCGAAGTCTTTGTAGATTGACGCGAACCTTATATACGCGACCTTGTCGAGCTTCTTGAGTTTGCGGGCCACCAGCTCCCCTATCAGACCGCTGGGGATCTCGCTCTTGTCCTCGCTTCTCAGAGAATTCTCTATTTCCCTGCCTGCCTCCTCCATTTTCTCCATGCTGACATCCCGCTTCTGGCAGGACTTGGTGATGCCGCTCATCAGCTTCTGCATAAGGAAGCTCTCGCGCCGGCCGTCCTTCTTTATGACCACCAGCGGGTGCGCTTCTATGCGTTCGTAGGTGGTGAACCTTTTCTCGCACTTTTCGCACTCCCGCCGGCGCCTTATTTCAAAGGCTTCGGCTGAGTCGCGGCTGTCGGTGACTTTGGTGTCTTCGGCGCCGCAAAATGGACATTTCATCGTTAGCTCTTTTGTTCCTGAGGGGCGAAAAGCCCCCGGGCGTTGTGTCTAGCTATACTATACTAGACACTCGCCAGCCTACCATACGTTGTGCTTTAAACTTCCCTCACCACTATTAGTAGTAGCGAGGATATTTTACACTATGTCCTGTTTTTGGCGCAATCTTTTTCTGTTTTTTCATTGGGAAAAATAATATTTGACACAGATCCGGGATTTATCTGTTTCTTTTATTACGGTTAAATACGCTGTTTTTTAGGCGCGCGCGGTTGACTTGTCAAACCGGTATTTATGTTACATGTAACTCTGGTTAAATGTGCCCGGAAGAGGGTGGCTAAAGCCCCCGAACGGGGGTAGACTATAGCCGTGACCGAGGCCCCGGGGCATCATCTATCTATTATCCCCGGAAGGCTCCTGTTACAGGAGGCAGAGACATGAAAAAGGTAAACCAGGGGTTCACCCTGATAGAGCTGATGATAGTGGTGGCGATCATAGGTATCCTGGCAGCGATAGCGATACCCAAGTTCGCCGACCTCATCAACAAGTCCAAGGAAGGCGCCACCAAAGGCGCGCTTTCCTCGGTCAGGAGCGCCCTGCAGGTGTATTACGGAGACAACGAAGGCTGGTTCCCGGCTGATAACCTGGCGATACTGATACAGAACGCCAAGTATATCAACGAGATCCCGGTGGCGAAGCTGCCCACGACCGCCCATACCGACAGCCGCGTGGTAGTGACGGTGTCGTCGATGACGGCCGGCGGGGCCTTCGACATCACCACCGACGCCGGCGGCACGGCGGAGGAACCGGTGGGGACCGGCGGCGGCGGCTGGGTGTACTTCAACGCCCCGACGGTGTCCGCCATCTGGGGCTCGTTCGTGGCGAACTGCATACACGAGGACATAAAGAGCCAGGGCAGCGACACGGTGTTCGGCCCGTGGACCTCCTTCTGACGAAGGAAAGGAGACTAAAAAAGGACCCCGCGCTTACGGCGCGGGGTCTTTTTTTGCCGCCGGCGGCGCGTTAGAACTTGTAGGACAGGTCCAGCACGTACCTGGCCCCGATCTTCTCGCCGTACTGGCCGGGGTCGGCGGCGCTGCGCGACGGGAGGATCTCGTAGTGGCGGTTGTCCAGGAAATTGAAGGCCTTCAGCCATAATTCCAGGCCCCCGGCGCGGCGGAACCGGTAGCCGGCGCCGGCGTTGAGCAGCAGGTAGCTGCCCACCCGCCGCAGATCCGGGGCGCTGCCGTAGCTGTTGGCGTCCCACCAGGTGGGCCCGGCCCAATTGGCCCACAGCGAACCGTCAAAGGCGGCGCCCTTCAGCCTGAAACCGCCGTTGGCCTTGTGCCTGGGCGAGTTGGAGGAGTCGTTATGCCGGCCGGTCTCGCTGGCGTTGAAATAGCTGTAATTGGAGAAGGCCTGCCAGCCGCGGCCCAGGAGCAGCTCGGCGGAGGCCTCGCCGCCCACGGCCCTGGCCGAGCCGGTATTGTCCCAGAGGCTGGTAAGGCCCAGCACCGGGGCCCCGGAAACGTCGAACACCGGGTCGGCGGTGTTTATAAGGCGGTCGAGCCGGTAGGCGTAGACGGCCAGGCCGGCATTCAGCCTGCCGTAGCGGCCCTCGTAGGCCGCCTCCACCGACTGCATGCGCTCCGGGTCCAGGTCCTGGCTGCCGTTATAGGTGGCGTTCACAGAGGTGAAGCCGGGGAAGGCCGGGTTGGAGAAAGGGCCGGACTGCGTATAGGCTATGTAGTTCTCCATCAGGGTGGGGTTGCGGAAGGCCGTGCCGCCCGACAGCTTGAAGGTGTTGCTGTCGTCGGGGAAGAACATCAGCGCGGCGCGCGGCGAGAACACGTAGCCGCTGAGGGAATGGTGGTCCAGGCGGCCGCTGGCCACCAGGCTCCAGCGCTCGGAGGGTTCCCAGGTGTTCTCGGCGAACAGCGCCCAGAGGTCCTGGTGGTACAGCCCGGGGTTAAAGAGGTCGGCCCTTATGGAATTCCTGCGGTAACCGGCGCCCGCCACCAGCTTGTTCTCCCCGCCGGGCAGGAACTCCTGCTCCAGGTTGACGTCGCAGGTGTTGTATTTCACCGTCGGGTCGAAACTGCCGGAAAACTCGCGCACCTTCACCTTGTTGCCGTTCCAGAAGACCCGGGCCCTGGCGCCGCCGCTGCGGTAATCCGCCCGCAGGGTGCTCCCCTCCGAATAGGGGCGCCACAGGCCGTTGCTGTAGAAAGCCATCCTGTTGTTCAGGCGCGAAACACCGCCGGAAACGCTCAGGCTGGTGTCCGGGTCGGGGTCGTAGGCGACCAGGGCGTGCGCCTTGGCCACGCGCGAGGCCAGGCTGTCTCCGTCCTCGAAGCTGTTCATGGCCCGGTGGTCGGCCGAGATCTTATAGGAAAGCCGGCCCGCCTGGCGGCCATAGGCCGCGTAGCCCAGGTGTGTGGCCCGGTTGCCGACCGCGTAGCCGGCCGTGCCGCCGGCCAGCTGGGCGGGAGTTTTGGTGATGATATTTATGACGCCGTGGATGGCGTTGGCGCCGTACAGCGCCGAGTCCGGGCCCTTGACTATCTCTATGCGGTCTATCTCGGCCGCGCCTACCGGGATCTCCTCCCAGGCGGCGAGGCCGTAAAATTCCTGCAGCACGGTCCTGCCGTCCAGCAGCACCAGCAGCCGGTTGCTGGTGGACTGGTTGAAGCCGCGGATGGAGACGTCGCCCTGCCCGGCCCGCGTTTCTACCACGTCCACCCCGGGCACCAGCCGCAGCGCGTCCCAGAGGGTGACGGCGCCGGAGGCTTTCAGGTCCTCGGCGGTGATCACGTCTACCGAGGCCGGGGCCTTGCGCCTGGCTATGGCGCGGCGCGAGGCGGAGAAGAACTTGGCCTCCTCGCGGAAAAACTCGACTTCTTCGTCTATCGCGGCCAGAACAGGCAAAACCAGGCCGGCAAGCAATAGGAATACGCCGCTAAAAATCTTCATTTTCTTGCCCCCCTATGAGGCCTAACACCTGCAAAGCCAAATATAACAAATCTCCACCGCCCGGGAAAGCCCCTTCTACGGCTTCAGGCCTATAGCCTCCAGGCCCCGGCGCAACCGTTTGAGGGACTGGGCGCCGTCATCGGCCCAGCCGCGCATGTCGTAGACAACTTTTCCGTCCTTCAGAAAGAAGATCCAGGGCGAGGTCATAAAGCTGACGCCGGGGAAATCCCCCCACTTATGCGCTATATGCACCTGGGTCAGGCCGGTGTCCCGGCGGGTCTCCAGCACGCCGGCCGCGTCAAAACGGCCCGTCACCAGGAAGGCCCCGGCCTCGAAGATAGGCCCCAGCTCCGGGTCGGCCAGGATCTCTTTGACCGCGCGCGCGGACACGCCGCAGCCCGGCGACATGGCCATGATAATATGGACGCCCCTGGCCACCCGCAGGGTCTTCAATTTGGCCCGCCGCCCGTCGGCGGAAACCTCGTAAACCCGCCAACCGCCCGCGGGGGCGGGCTCGGGCACTACGATCTCGGGCAGGGTTTCCTTTATGATGGCGGGGAAGCGGTCCTTTACGGCCGTGGCCCTGCCGAACAGCCGCGCGGCCAGCAGTACGCCATACACCCGCTCCACGTCGTCGGCCTCAAAGGTGCCACGGCGGAACTTTTCCTCAAAGACTTTCTCTACTTTAAGCGCGTTGGTCTCGCTGTCCGGGGTGTAGAACGATATCTTTTTGAGGGTCTTATAAAGGAGGGCGAGCGTTTCTTCCGGGTAGGCGCTCAAACGCTCCGGCAGCAGGTACGAGTCCGGAATATCGCCGGAAAGTTTGTCCATGGCGGCCAAGTCTTTCTTCTTTTCAGCCGCGGAGGCGGCCTCCAGCGTCTTGTTTATCCGTTTTTCCGGGCTGGCGCACCCGGCCAGCAGCAGGACGGCGCCCAGAATAAACAGCAGTTTGTTTTTTTCTATCATAGATCCCTTTAGGACAGGTCTATCAGGTTCCAGCGGGCGGCGTAGATGTCGTGCAGGCGTTTGTGCAGGCCGGCGTTGGCGCGCTGCTCCAGGTTGGGGTCCGCGGCCAGCAGCGTTTCGCGGTCCGCCATGGCGAGCTCCAGGATATCTTTGTCCCGGGACATGTCGGCCAGCTTGAAATCCATGTCGCCGTGCTGGCGCACGCCCAGTATCTCGCCGGCGCCGCGGATGTAGATGTCTTTTTCGCTCAGCTCGAAGCCGTTGGCGGTTTGCACCATGGCGCGCAGGCGCTCGCCGGCGTCTCCGTTGCGGCTGTGGGCCACCAGCAGGCAGCGGGAATCGTGCCGGCCGCGCCCCACGCGGCCGCGCAGCTGGTGCAGGCTGGCCAGGCCGTAGCGCTCGGCGTTGTTTATGATCATCAGGGTGGCGTTGGCCACGTCTATGCCCACCTCTATCACCTGCGTGGCCACCAGGATATCCGTGCGGCCGGCCGCGAAATCTTCCATCACCTGTTTCTTCAGCTCGCCGGGCATGCGGCCGTGCAGCATGTCCACCCGCCGGCCGCGGAAAAGAACTTTCAGCCGCTCGAATTCGGCCTTCACCGATTTCATGTCGGCCTCGGCGGTCTCCTCTATGACGGGGTAGACCACGTACACCTGGCGGCCCTTGGCCACCTCGTCCCTGGCGGCCATAAAGGCCACGTCCTCGGTGGCTTCGGAGGTCTTAATGGGCTTGCGGCCGGGCGGCATTTCCTTTATGACGGACAGGTCCAGGTCCCCGTACAGGGCGAGGAACAGGGTGCGCGGTATGGGCGTGGCGGTCATGATAAGCATGTCGGCCCGGTCACCCTTGGCGCGCAGGGCCGCGCGCTGGCGCACGCCGAAGCGGTGCTGCTCGTCTATCACCACCAGCCGCAGGTTCTTAAAGACCACGCCCTCGCCCATGACGGCGTGGGTGCCGAGCAGGATATCTATCCGCCCCTCCGCCAGGTCCGCCAGGAGCTTTTTCTTCTCGGCGGCCTTCACCCGGCCGGTCAGCAGGGCGGCGCGCAACCCCAGGCCCTTGAGAAAGCGCTCGAAAGTGAGAAAATGCTGCTCGGCCAGGATCTCGGTGGGCGCGGCGAACACGCTCTGGCCGCCGTTCTCGGCCGCCAGCAGCATGGCGGAGAGCGCCACCACCGTTTTGCCGGAGCCTACGTCGCCCTCCAGCAGGCGGGCCATGGGCGTGGGGGCCTGCATGTCGGTAAAGATCTCGTTTATGGCGTGGGCCTGGGCGCCGGTGAGGTTAAAACCCAGGTTCTGCCGGAAAGGGGTGAGCAGGGTTTTCTTTATCTCGTAGGAGAAACCCTTCTGCACCGAGCGGGTCTGGCGCTTCTTTATGGCCCAGGCCAGGGCCAGCAGCAGCAGCTCCTCGTAGATAAAGCGGCGGCGGGCCTGGACGAGCTCAAAATTGTTCTCGGGGAAATGTATGGCCCGGGCGGCCAGCTGCCGCGTTACCAGGCCGCGCCTGGCGGCCAGCTCGGGCGGCAGGAAATCCCACACGGCCTCGTGGCCGGCCTGCACGGCCTCGTACACGGCCTCGCGCATGAAGCGCGCGGTAAGGCCCTCGGTGAGCGGGTATACCGGCACGATCCGCCCCACGTGCATCTTCAGCGCGCGGGCGTCGTCGTCGGCGTAATATTCGTCGGCCCGCAGGCGGCTGGCGAACAGCGGGTCCTCGGGGGTGCCGGTGATCCACACAGTGCGGCCTTCCTTCAGGTCCTTGCGCAGCGGGGCGAACACGTCGAACCGCGGGCTATGGCGCTTGAAGAAGCTGGCCTCGGCCTCGCCGAAGGGGGTCTCCACCACGGTCTTGAAGATGCGCAGGGCGCTGGAGGTGTGCAGGTCCCGGACGGTCTTTATCTTTCCTTTTATTAAAGGGGCGTCCTCCAGGATGGGCAGCGGCTCTCTTTTGCCGGGCAGGCGGCGGTCTTCCCAGGCGCGCGGAAAATAGAACAGCAGGTCGTCCAGGGTCTCCACGCCCAGGCGCGAGAAGAGTTCCGCTTTTTTGGGGCCTACGCCCTTTAAGAACTGTATGGAAGCCATGGTTTTTGACCGCAAAGCTATTATATTATTTCCTCCGCCCGTCGGAGAAAAGCCGCGCGCATTCTTGAGCGGGTTTTGAGCCGTATTTGAGCGTTTCCTGAACGGTTTATCCTATACTTTGAGTATAGAAGTTAGCTCTTTAAAAAACTCGATCTCCAGCGCTGTACGGTGCGCCCCCCTAACCCAACCCCCCAAAGACACGGGCCTTCGGGTCCGTGCTCTAGCATCTGCAGCGCTGGTCTAATTTAAACCCCGCCGGGCAACAGATAAGTCTCTATATTAAGGCTTTTGTCAGTCTCCCTCAACCTCCGGCGGGGCCAATTTTGAAAGCTCCCAGATTTGAGCGTTTCTTGAACGGCCTTTGTTATACTTTTCACGTAGCAGCAGTCTGCTCTCTACAAAACAGATCCCCAGCGTTGTACGGTGCGCCCCCCTAACCCAAACCCCCAAGACACGGGCCTTCGGGTCCGTGCTCTATGCATCTGCAACGCTGGCTTTTTAAAAGCCCCGCCGGGCAACAACAGGTAAGACTCCTTCGTAAGTCCAACTGTACCTCCTCATGAACGTTCCGGCGGGGCGCTTTTTTTGTATATTATCACCATATGAAAGAGCGCGTCCTTATTGTGGATGACGACCCGGAGCTGCTGGGCATCCTCAAGCGGTATCTCGAGAACCACGGCCTCGAAACCATCACCGCCGCCAACGGCGCCGAAGCCCTGGCCGCCGCCCCCTCCGGCAAACCCGACCTTATAATAACCGACGTAGAGATGCCCCGCATGGACGGCTTCACCCTCTGCCGCCGCATTAAAGAGAACAAGGTGCTCGCCGACATCCCCGTCATCATCATGACCGGCAAGAAGATCTCCGAGGCCGACCACGTGGCCGGCTACGGCTACGGCGCCGACGATTACGTGGTTAAGCCCTTCTCCTACCCGGTGCTGCTGGCCAAGGCCAAGGCCATGCTCAGGCGCGCGGCCCGCGGCAAAAAGAAGGAAGCCGTGCTCAAAGCCGGAGACCTGCAGCTCAACCTGGAAGGCCGCACCATAAAGATAAAGGGCAAGCCGGTAAAGCTGACCTCCAAAGAATTCGACCTGCTGCACACCCTCACCTCCAAGCCCGGCAAGGTGCTCAGCCTCAACAGCCTGCTGGAGGCGGTGTGGGGCTACAATACCGCCGACTACAACGACCCGCATACCGTGGAAGTGCACGTTTCCAACCTGCGCCGCAAGATAGGCTCTTTCGGCAAGCGCATCAAGGCCGTGCCCGGCCACGGCTACAAATTTGAATGAACAAGTCCGCCATTAACAAACAGGACACCGCCGTACTCGGCAAGACCATGCAGGCGCTGCTGCTGGCGGCTTTCACGCAGGCCAACCTGGCCCCCTTCCTTAAAAAAATACTCGAGATCCTCTCCAGGCCCGGCGGCCTGGGCCGCAAAAGTTCCCTGGCCATCATCCTGCAGGACCGGCAGGGCAAGACCATAGCCGCTTTCAGGAACACCCCGGCGGAACAGCGCCGCGAGCTGCTGGCCGGACACAAAAAATCCTTCTCCGGCCGGCGCGGGCTCACCCTGCGTTCGGAGATCCGGCCTGCCGGCGCCGCGGCCGGGCTGCTGCTGGCGCGCCTGCCCGAGCGCCCCGACAACCCCCACGCGGCCGCCGGCCTGATAGAGACGGCCGCCAAGATCATCGCCGCCCGCGCCGCCAACGAGAAGCGCGACGCGGAGCTGGCCTTCGAGCGCGACCTGTCCTCGTCGGTCAAGCACATCGAGGAGCTCTACCTTTCCTACCCCGGCATCTCCATAGAAGAGATCTCGCGCGCCGTGCTGGACGAGGCGCGGCGCATGACCGGCAGCACCTTCGGCTTCGCCGGCTATATAGACCCGGTCACCGGCTATATGCTGGTCCCCTCGCTCACCACCGAGGCCTGGCACAGCTGCCGCATGGCCGAAAGGCCGGTAGTGTTCAAGGACTTCAAAGGCCTCTGGGGCTGGGTGCTCAAGCGCAAGAAACCGCTGCTCACCAACAAGGCCCCCTCCGACCGGCGCGCCGCCGGGCTGCCGCACGGCCATATCCGGATAGAAAAATTCCTGGGCGTGCCGGCCCTGTCCGGCAGAAAACTGCTCGGCATGCTGGCGCTGGCCAACCCGGCCGGGGACTACGACGCGGAGTCGCTGGAAACGGCCCAGAAACTGGCCCGCGTCTACGCCATGATCCTGCAGCGCAAGGCCGCCGAGGACCGGCAGCGCGAGGAGGACAGCCGGTTCAAGACCATTGTGTCGGCAACCAAGGACACCATTTATACGGCGGACCTGCAGGGCCGCCTCACCTACGTGAGCCCGCGGGTGGACGACTACGGCTACGACGCGGAAGAGCTGACGGGCCGCAACGTGGCGGAATTCTCGCACCCCGAAGACAGGGATTTCATCACCAAGGCCTGGGCCAACGCCGTAAAGACCGGCCGCACGCTGCCCATCCTGCCGTACCGGCTGAAGAAAAAGGACGGCGCCTACGCCTACGTGGAGCAGAAAAGCGGGGTGGTCTTGCGCAACGGCCAGCCGAGCTACATCACCGGCGTCATCCGCGACGTGAGCGAGCAGAAGAAGACCGAGCTGCTGCTCAAGGAAAGCGAGACCATGCTGCGCATGATGTTCGACACGGCCGCGGACGCCATCTTTATCAAGGACATGAACGGCATGTACGTGAAGGCCAATAAGGCCTGCGCCGACCTGATGGGCACCACGACGGAAGCGATGATAGGCCGCACCGATTCCGAATATTTCCCCCCGGAGACCGCCGCCGAGGTGTTCCGCACCGACAGCGAAGTGGTGCGCAGCGGCAGGACCGTGTCCCTCAACAACCTCCACCCTTTCCCGGGCGGCAGCCGGCACGTCAACATCATAAAGACCCCGCTGAAGAACGTGCACGGGCAGACCATCGGCCTGCTGGGCATAGCGCGAGACATAACGGACCTGAAGCGGATGGAGGCCGAGCTGGCCCTGGCGAAGGCGGCCGAAGAGGTGAGCAAGGTGGCCCGCCCGATGGAGCACGACTTCAACAACGCGCTGGCGGCCATAAACGGCTACGCCACACTGATAGACGACGGCCTGGCCGGGGACAACCCGATAAAGGGCGAGATCTCCCAGATCATAAAAGCGGTGGGCCGCGCGGCGGAGCTGATGAGCAAGTTCCAGGCTTTCGCGCGCAACCCGGACATAAAGCGGCAGGAAGACAAGGACAAAAAGTAGACATCGTGCCCAAGATCCTGATCATAGACGAAGAAGCCCTGGTGCGCGACTCGCTGGACGTTTTCCTCACTAAAGAAGGGCACGAGGTGAGAACCGCGGCGGACAGCGAGGACGGCCTGCAGGCCTTCAAGGATTTTCAGCCGGACCTGGTGATCCTGGCCCGCCAGCTGCCGTCGGCGCCGGGGCCGGTGGTCCTGGCCAGGCTCCGGGTACTCTCAAAAACAGTGCCGGTCATCATGCTGGCCGGCCGCGCGGACCCGGCGGACGCCGAGGCCTGCCTGGCCGCCGGCGCCTCCTGCGTCTTCCCGGAAACGGAAGGCCTGTCCGCGGTACTGGCCGAAGTGGCCCGGCTGGCGGGCCGGCCGACAGGCGCCCCCGCGGCGCAGGAGCGGCACGCGGCCCAGCCGCCGGCCGCCCGGCGCGGCAACGGGCTGATCCTGGTGGCGGACGACGACAGGTCCATGATTTATGTGCTGGCCCGCGCGCTGGCCGAAGCCGGCTACAGCGTGATCAGCGCCACGGACGGGGTGGAGACGGAGCGCCTGGCTTACGAGGCCAGGCCCGACATCATATTGCTCGACATCACCATGCCAGAGAGGGACGGCCTGACGGTGCTGAAGAATCTGACCGAAAAAATGCCGGAGATCGGGATACTGATGATCACCGGCAACGAGGACGAAGAACTGGCGAGGGCCTGCCTGCAGCTGGGGGCTTTCGACTACGCGCAGAAGCCGCTTAACCTGGAAACCCTGAACAAATCCATAAAGGCCCGCCTGCTGCAGCAGAAAGCGCGCTACAAATAATATTTTTTATTTCCGGAGAGAGCCGGCCTGAGCGTTCAGGTCGGCCGTTTCTTTATTAGACAGCCGCAGGCCGGCCAGGAACTCCCCCCCGGCGGGACCCATAAGGGCGGCGGCGGCGGCCAGGCGCCCGCGGCCGGGCGGCAGGGCCAGCAGGGACGGGCCAAAAGCGAAAGCGGGGTGGATGACGGCCAGCGCCCCGAGCTGCCGGAGCAGCTCCAGCGCGGGCAGCGGGTTCTCTTCCGACAGGATCTTCACCAGTTCGTTGCGCAGGCGTTCACGGCTGAGCAGGCCGGGCAGGCCGGCCTGTACCGCGGCGAGCGCGAGCTCCAGCGTGCCGCCTTCCAGGCGCCAGCCGAAGCGGCCGGCAAAGCGCGCCGCGCGGTAGAGCCGCGTGGGATCGTCCTGAAAACTTTTTTCGTGCAGGACGCGCACCAGGCCGGCCTTCACGTCCTCCAGGCCGCCATAAGGGTCCAGCAGCGCGAACGGCTCGGCGCCGTTAAGGCGCACGGCCATGGCGTTGGCGGCGAAGTCGCGGCGCTTCAAGTCCTCTACGGCGGAGGCGGCCTCGCTCACGGTGGGCAGCGCGGCCGGCGCGGCGTAGGTTTCTTTGCGGAAGCGGGCGAAATCCAGCCGGCGGTTCTCCCTGTCGAAGAAACGCACGGTAAGGAAGGGTTTGAATTTTTTGTGGCTGCCGCCGTAGGCCAGCTCCAGGCCTTCCACCAGCGGGGCGGAGTCGCCGCTCACGAGAAAGTCTATGTCGGCGCTGGGGCGGCCCAGCGCCCAGTCGCGCGCGCAGCCGCCCACGGCGTACAGCTCCAGCCCGGCGGCGTCCGCCAGGGACGCGGCCTTCGCGAGGAGCGGCAGGTCGTTGAGCGGGCGCAGGAGCATCAGATCTTTACGAAGGGGATAGTGTCGTCTTTGCCGGCTTTCAGCACTTCCACCAGCTTTTTCAGCCGGGGCAGCGCGTCGTTCTTGACGTACAGGCCCTCGGCGGCCTTCAGGGCCGCGGCGCGGCCGAAGAGGCCGGTCGGGACAGGGAGTGTAAAAGGGATATCCAGTTCGCGGGCGGCCACCGGGTTCACGGGGACCAGCTTCAGCCCTTCTTCGCGGGCCATGAATTCCATCACGTCGGTCTCTTCCTCGCGGTCCCTGTCCTCGGTCAGCCTGGCGGTCAGCTGGCCCAGGCCGAAGAGATAAAGCGGGGCCGAGGTGAGCCCCTGGCCGGCGAAAAGGGAGGCCTTAACGGGCTCATAGTCCGCGTTCATGCGCGTGATCCATTTTTCTTTCTCGGCCTCGTAGCCTTCGGGCATCACGAAAGCCAGCAGGTCCCGGTGCGGGTCGATGTAGAGGAAGGGCTCCTCGTGCTGCACCATCTCCTCGCACTTGGGGCAGACCAGCAGGTCGAACTCGCCGCTGAGGATAAGCTCTTTGACGTCGTGGTCGCGGTCCCCGCGGACCACGGTCCAGAAGTCGGCGTCGAAGCTCTCGCCGCAGTGGGGACACTCTATCCGGAACACGCCCTTGGTGGCCATGTTACAGCCCGACTTCCCGGTTGAAAGCTTCTATCAGCCTGTCGTATTCCTCCGCCATGGCGAAGGTCTCGTCCCAGAAGGACGGGTCCCACAGCTGGCGCAGCTCGTCGGAGGTGCGGCCCTGCTGCTCTATCCAGGTGAAGTACTTGAGATTGTGCACGGCCTTGCGGTCGGCGTAGGTGAGCTCCTTCATGTTGCCCACGTTCTCGCCGAGCAGGCGGCGCTCGAAGTCCACCAGCGCGTTCTCGCGGGTGTACTTGCCCATTTCCTTCTCCATCTCCTTGAGGCGGGAGCCGTAGAGGTCCATGGAGTCGGTGAAGACGGTCACAATGACGTCGTCCTTGCCCATCTCGTAATACTTGGCGGTCTTGATGGCCGACAGCAGGTTGGAGATGCCGGAGAAGCCGAGCAGGCTCAGTTTCTCGATGACTTCCTTCTTCACGCCGTACCCGGCCAGGACCTTCTTGCCCTCGGGCTCGTTGAACAGGCGGGCGATGCGCACGCAGGCCTCGTCGTCGATGGCGGTGACCACGTCGGTGTTGCGGACGTTGTGCACCCAGGGGATATGCTTGTCGCCGATGCCCTCTATGCGGTGCTCGCCGAAGCCGTTATTGAGGATGGTGGGGCACTGCAGCGCCTCGGAGGCGGTGATCTTCATGCCGGGGAACTTCTTTTTGAGGTAATCGCCCGCGCCGATGGTGCCGGCGGAGCCGGTGGCGGAGGTGAAGGCGGCCAGGCGGCTCTTGGGGCCTTTTATGGCGTTGAAGGCCTCTTCGAGGGCGGCGCCGGTGACGTGGTAATGCCAGGTGGGGTTGCCCATCTCTTCGAACTGGTTGAAGATGACGCAGTCTTTGCGGGTCTTCTTTATCTCCCAGCACTTGTCGTAAATTTCTTTAACGTTGCTCTCGGTGCCGGGGGTGGCGATGACCTCGGAGCCGATCTCCTTGAGCCAGTCGAAGCGCTCTTTGCTCATGCCCTCGGGCAGGATGGCCACGGGGGTGGTGCCGAGCAGCTTGCTGTCGAAGGCGCCGCCGCGGCAGTAGTTGCCGGTGGAGGGCCAGACGGCCTTCTGGGCCTGCGCGTCGAACTCGCCGGTGACCATGCGGGGGGCCAGGCAGCCGTAAGCCGCGCCCACTTTGTGCGCGCCGGTGGGGAAGTATTTGCCGACGATGCCGATCACGCGGGCGTCTATGCCGGTGATCTCGCGGGGGATCTCCAGCATGTTGACGGGGCCGAAGGTGCCGGTCTTGTGGTCGTTATGCCAGTTGATGCGGAAGAGGTTGATGGGGTTGATGTCCCAGAGGCCGACGGGCTTGAGGGCCTTCTTGATCTTCTCGGGAATAAGGTTGGGGTCCTTCATCTGCTTGAAGGTGGGCATCACGATCCCGCGCTTTTTGCACAGGGCGGCGTTCTTCTTGACGATAGCGGCGTTAACCTTAAGCTTGGCCATTAGTAGTTCCTCCAATAGAATCTTCGCGAAAATCTTATTTTAATTATACAAATATCCTAACTGGCGGCATAGACTGGGGGTTCTGGCCGGGGCCTGCCTCCCGCGCTCCTGGCTGACCGCAGGGAAACCGTTGCGCGGTTTCCCCCCCGCGGGAAATTAAGCGGGGCCCCCCTTTCCCCAAAGTCGCGCGGGAGGCAGGCCCCGGCCAGAGCCCGGCAACGCCTGTTTACTCCGTGGCAAAAAAATACCCGCCGGTGAGGGCGGGTATTTTTGTCGGGAGAAGGCCCTGTTACTTCGTGATGCTGGGGGTCTTGTCCTTCTTTACCACGTTGTCCTTGGAGATGGCGCCCACGCGCTTGAAGCTCCACTTAAGGAAGAACTTCTTGGCCGCGCGGTCGTCGCCGCGGGTAGCGGGGTCCGTGGTCTCAGCCTTGGTCAGGTCGGCCTCGGTGAAAGCCATCGTGTACAGGTCGGCGGCGTCGAAGGTGAACTCCTTGGAGCCCTTGTAGCCGTTGAAGACCCACCAGCCCTCGCTGTACAGGTCCACGTTTATAACGACCTTCTCGCCGGCGTATTCCTTGGCCCACTTGTCGGCGGCCTTGAACACGAACTTGCCGTCAGCAAAGGCGAAGTCATTGTAGTTTACGCCGTTCTCGTCGGCCTTCATCGCGACCTTGTTCTGGGGGGTCAGCACGAACAGCGCGTCGTAATTGCCTTCGCGCCGGGCGGAGTACTTATAGGCCGCGGCGTTGACGTACAGGTCCATCCAGGGGCCCTGCAGGCAGACTTCGAAGCTCTCGCGCTCCCAGGGGAACAGTTTGCGGGCGTCAACCTTGATCTGGCCGTACTGGTTCCAGCTCATGCCGGGGCGCTCGTAGCAGTTCTGCACGGGCACCATCTGGCAGCTCTGGCTGGGCACCTGGGTGCCGTTGGGGCCGGGCACCATAACGGTGTGGCACTGCTGCACGTACTGCGTGGTGCAGACGGTCTCGTACTCGGTGCTGCGCAGGTAAACCTTCTCGCTGGTGATAGCCTCGTCGCTGGGGCCGAACGAGAAGCGGGCGCAGTCGCGGGAGTAGGTGCCGCGGTTGGCGGCGGGGGCCGCCGGGATGACCAGGTCCGCGTTGACGGCCTGGGAAATAACGTCTTTTACTTCGAAGCCCTGGTTAAAGTTCACCTGGGCGCTGGCCGCGGCTATGAAACCCGTAAAAACGAGCGCCGCGAATATTGCTTTCTTCATTGACTATGCCTCCGTATATTCCCCCCCATTAGCTGCTAAAAAGGGATATACCTGTATTTTACCAAAATTATACCGCCCGGTAAGATACTTGTTCCGGGCCTAACCCACCTTCACGTCCCTGCCAACCCAGACAAAGCCGGAGGGCAGCACGATGCACTGGCAATGAGAACTGAGGATAGAGTTGTTCTCCGGCATGATGTTCACGATGCCGTTGCTCCAGGACACGTAGCGGATATGCTCGGCGTCTATCCACTCGTACACCCGCGGCCCCACCCGCGGCATAATGGTCCACACCACCGCCTTATCCCACGGTATCTCGTTAGCGTCCGAAGAAAACTTCAACTCCGGTATCTTAGCAGCAAGTGAATCCATAATAACTCCTTATTAAACCGCCCTAGTGCAGGGCTCGGCACTGGGACAGGGTTAGCAAAAACCCTGTCGGAGGCCCGAGCTTGCGTAAGCGCGAGGGCCGAGACGGGGAGGCGCGAGCACGGCGTGCGAGACGCCGTTTTTTGCGTTCCTGTCCCAGTGTCGGGCCCAAAACCATTCAGACCGCGGACTATACCCCGAATTCTGTCCGGCCCCTTGCGGGGCTTGGAGGACCATTTATCTATTGCGGCCCACTCTGCGCTGCCCCCCGGAGGGGGCGGACGGGCTATCCATCGCGCAACTTTGGCCTTGCTCCAGGCGGGGGCTTGCCCTGCCGCGCCGGTCGCCCGGCACGCGGTGCGCTCTTACCGCACCTTTTCACCCTTACCCTTGCGGGCGGTATGTTCTCTGTGGCGCTGTCCGTCGACGGGGGATGTAGCCCCCGCCTCCCGGCCTATGCTCCGCTCATATAATGCTGCGAAGTTTGAACCGGCACCCTGCCCTGTGAAGTTCGGAAGTTCCTCCCCTCCCTTGCGGGAAGAGCGGCCCTCCATCCGCGGTCTGAAATTCAAAATAACCCGGGCTGCCCGGGGGCGGCGTTCTCCGCGGCCAGCGCCTTGTCCAGCGACGGCGGCGCGTTGCGCGCGTCGTCCAGGAGCCGGTTGACCAGGCGGTCGGCCTCTTTATTCTTTTCCCGGCGCACATGCGCCAGCGTTACCTTTTTGAAACCCGCGGCGGCTTTCTTTATGCCGTCCATCAGGCTTGCCAGCGCGGCGTCCTTTACCCGGTACTCCCCGGCGTACTGCCTGACCAGCAGCTCGGAGTCGGAAAAGATCTCCAGCTCCTCCGCGCCCAGCCGGCCGGCCGCGGCCAGCGCCAGGCGCAGGCCGTTGTACTCGGCGAAATTGTTGGTGCAGCGCCCGAGGTAGCGCCCTTCCTCGCGCAGCACGGCCCCGTCGGCCCCCAGGAACACCGCCGCGCAGGCGCCGTGCCCCGGGTTCCCGCGGGAACCGCCGTCTATAAAGATCTTCAGCTTCCTTTCTTTTTTCATGCGCCGAAAAGAGTTTTCTCCAGGTAGATCAGCCGGCGGCAGTCGGGGCAGAAAGTCAGGGTGTCGGCTTTCTTGACGTCCACCATCTTCTGCGGGGGCAGGCCCATATGGCAGCCGCCGCAGGAGAACTTGCCGGAGGCCTGCTCCTCGTGCACCGCGGCCAGGGCCAGGCCGGCGCGGCTGGAGCGGATGGCCTCGTAGCGCTCCAGCAGGTCCGGGGCGATGGCGGCGGCGGCCGTCGCCCTGTTGGCGCGGGCCTCGGCCAGCTCGGCGGCTATCGCCGCGGCCGAAGCCTCCAGCGAGGCGGTCTCCGCCTTCATAATGGTCTCTATGCTTTTTACCTCGGCCTGCACGGTCTTGTCGGCCCCGGAGGCCTTGTCTATCATTTCCAGCAGTTCCAGCACGCCGGTCTCCAGCTCGTCCTTGGCGGCCTTGTCGTGCTCTATCTCGGCGAGCAGGGCCTTGAAAGCGTTGTTGTCCTTCACCAGGTTCAGCTCCCGCTGGTGCTTGCGGATGCCTTCCTCGGCCTCGGCGATGCGCAGTTCGGAATCCTTTTTTTTGGACTGCAGCGCCATCAGGGCTTCCCGGGCGGCGCTCATGGAGGCCTTTTTAGCCTCGAAGGCGGCGTTCAGCTCCGCTATCTTTTTAGGCACCGCCGCGGCGCGCGCGGTCATGGCGTCTATGGCGGTGTCCCGTTTCTGCAGCTGGGCCAGCGCCCTGGCGTCCGACGTGTGAATGGTTTCCATCTTTTTCCCCGAACCCGTTAGTTCCCCGTTTTTACGTTCTTCAAAATGGCCATCGCGGCCTTGCTGCGGTTGAGCGTGTAAAGGTGCAGCCCCGGCGCGCCGCCCGCCAGCAGCGCCCGCGCCTGGCGCGAGGCGTAGTCCACGCTGAACTTGAACATGCCGTCCTTGTCCCCGTCCCAGCGCTCTATCCCGCGGCGCAGCTCGTCCGGGACGCCCACCTGCATCATCTTGGTGAAATTCTGCATCTGCTTGTAGCCGGTGATGGGCATCAGCCCGGGCAGCACCGGCACCCGCACGCCGGCGGCGGCGGCCTTGTCCAGGAATTTAAAGTAGCAGGCGTTGTCGAAGAAAAGCTGGGTGATCAGGTACTCCGCCCCCGCGTCCACTTTTTCCTTAAGGCGGGCGATGTCGGCCTCCAGGCTGGCCGCCTCCGGGTGTTTCTCCGGGTAGCAGGCGCCGCCTATGGAGAAACCGCCGTCCCGCTTCAGGTCAGCCACCAGCTGGGCGGCGTAGCTGTACTCGCTGCGGCGCGCGCCGGCCTCCACGTTGTGCGGGTCCCCGCGCAGGGCCAGCACGTTGGTTATGTCCATCTTCTTCAGGCCCGAGCAGATCTCGGCGATCTCGGTCCTGGTATGCGCCAGGCAGGTGAGGTGCGCCACGATCTCGAGGCCGAACTGGGCCTTCAGCACCCCGCACAGCGCCACGGTGCGGTAAGGCGTGACGCCGCTGGAGGAGTTGGTGACCGAGACAAAATCCGGCGACAGGGCCTTCAGCTCCAGCGCCGTGTTGAACAGCTTGGCCGTATCCTCCGCCGTCTTGGGCGGGTAGAACTCGAAGGAGTAGACCTTGGTCCCGGACTTGAGGCGTTCTGAAAGCTTCATTACTTGGGGAACCCCGCGCGGCTGATAGGCCAATAGGTGAACCAGGCCTTGCCCTTGATATTGGCTTCGGGCACGGCGCCCCAGTAGCGCGAATCGCAGGAGCGGTCGCGGTTGTCGCCCATCACCAGGTACTGCCCGGGCGGCACCGTCACGGGCCCGAAATTGTCCCTGATGTATTCCGAGAACATCTTGGCCAGCAGGCGGTTCTCCCAGAAGATCTGGTAGTCGGCCGGGGCCACCTTCTCGGCCGCCGGCGGGTAGCGGCTCGGGTCCAGGTACTGCGCGTAGGCCTCGTTCTCCGGCTTGCGGCCGTTGACCAGCAGGTCGCCGTTGCGCACCTCCACCGTGTCGCCGGGCATGCCGACGACGCGCTTGATGAAATCCTTGCCGTACTGGCTGCCGCCGCACTGGAACTCGCGGGGGTCGGTGGACGGGAACTGGAACACTATGATGTCGCCGCGCTGCACCTTGCGGAACCGCAGGAATTTTTTAGAGGTGTAGGGGACGCGGAAGCCGTAGATGAACTTGTTGACGAACAGGTGGTCGCCTATCAGGAAGGTGCGCTCCATGGAGCCCGACGGGATCTTGAAGGCCTGCACGAACAGGTACATCACCACGCTGGCCAGCAGCACGGCGGAGAAAACGGTCTCGGACCATTCCATGTCGCCTTTCATGGCCTGGTTCAGGCCGTCCTTGACGGGGGTTTTGCCGGGCTTGCCCTTCCAGAGCGCGTAGCCCGCGCCGGCCAACGCCGCCAGCACGCCGTAGCCCAGCTGCCGCCAGCTAAATAGCATGGCGGTCACCACGTCGCCGCGGCTGTTGTCCAGGCTGACGGAGGCCAGCACGGCCAGCACGAAGCAGATAAGCGCCGCGAAGACGGCGTGCCAGGCCCGGGTGAACCCGGTGTCGGTCTTGAACCTGCCCTTATCTTTGAAATGATGGGACAGGAACAGGTGCACGCCCATCAGTATGCCGATCCAGAAAAGTTTCTCTTCCATTGTTCAAGGTTCCTTATTTGTCCTGGCTGATCTTCAGGAGCGACATGAAGGCTTCCTGCGGGATCTCCACCGAGCCCATCAGCTTCATCTTGCGCTTGCCTTCTTTCTGCGCTTCCAGGAGCTTGCGCTTGCGGGTGATGTCGCCGCCGTAGCACTTGGCCAGCACGTCCTTGCGCTGGGCGCCGATGGTCTCGCGCGCGATGATCTTGCCGTTCACCTGCGCCTGCACGGCGATCTCGAACATGTGCTTCGGGATCAGGTCCTTGAGCTTCTCGCAGATGTTGCGCGAGTTGGCCAGCGACCGGGAGCGGTGCGTGATGAACGACAGCGCGTCCACCGATTCCGCGTGCAGCAGGATCTCTATCTTCACCATGTCCGAGGACTTGTACTGGTACGGCTCGTAGTCGAAAGAGGCGTAGCCGCGGGACACGGACTTGAGCTTGTCGTAGAAGTCGATGATGATCTCGGAGAGCGGCAGGTAGTACTCCACGATCACCCTCGTGGTGGAGATGTACTCTATCTTTATGTGCTCGCCGCGCTTCTCCTTGAGCAGGTTCATTATCCCCTCCATATACGGCAGGGGGGCGATAATGGTTGCGTGCACGTACGGCTCCATGATGTCGATCACGTCGCCGTAGTGCGGGAAGTCGGCCGGGTTGGTGACCTCCACGTATTTCCCCTTCAGGCCCTGCTTGTCCTTGGCCTGCACCTTGTAGATGACGTTGGGGTTGGTGGCGATGAGCGGGATGTCGAACTCGCGCTCGATGCGCTCGCGGATGATGTCGAGGTGCAGCAGGCCCATGAAGCCCAGGCGGAAGCCGAAGCCCAGGGCCTTGGAGGTTTCGCCCTGGAAGTTGAACGAAGAGTCCGAGAGGTTGAGCTTCTCGATGGCGGTCTTCAGCGCGGTGTAATCCGTGGTGTTGACCGGGTAGAAACCCGCGAACACCACCGGGTTGACGTCCTTGTAGCCCGGCAGCGGGGCGTCTATCGGCACGCCCTTCTCGAAAATGGTGTCGCCCATCTTGATCTCGTGGATGTCCCGGATGCCGGCCACCAGGTAGCCCACCTCGCCGGTCTTGATGGAGCCGGACTTGAGCAGCTTGGGGTTGAGGTAGCCCACCTCTTCCACCTTGTAGCTGGCGCCGCTGGAATGGAAGGTGATGTACTTGCCGGGCTTCAGCTCGCCGTCCACGATGCGGGTGTAGATGATGACGCCCTTGTAGATGTCGTAGAAAGAGTCGAAGACCAGCGCCTTGAGCGGCTTGTCGGGGGAGCCGGCCGGGGGCGGGATCTCCTTGATGACGCGCTCGAGCACCTCGCGGGCGCCGCGGCCGTCCTTGGCGCTGATGCGCGAGGAGTCCACCGGGTTCTTGAGCACTTCCCAGATCTGCTCCTCGGTGGCGTCGGGGTTGGCGTGCTCGAGGTCTATCTTGTTGATGACCGGGATGATGGTGAGGCCCAGGCTCTGCGCCAGGTGGGCGTGCGCCAGCGTCTGCGCTTCCACGCCCTGCGACGCGTCCACCAGCAGGATGGCGCCCTCGCAGGCGGCCATGGCGCGGGACACCTCGTAGGAGAAGTCCACGTGGCCGGGGGTGTCGATGAGGTTGAGGATATAGTCCTCGCCGTCCTCGGATTTGTAGAGCATGCGCACGGCCTTGGCCTTGATGGTGATGCCGCGCTCGCGCTCCAGCTCCATGCCGTCGAGGAACTGCTCGTGCATCTGGCGGTCCGGCACCGTGTTGGTGATGTTGATGAAGCGGTCCGCCAGCGTGGATTTACCGTGGTCGATGTGCGCGATGATGGAAAAGTTGCGTATGTTCATTGTTGTAGAGTGCTTTTTTTACTTTACCTCTTCCTCCACCAGGCGGCGGATCTCGTCGGCGGTGGGCATACTGAGCGCCCGCTGGGCGATGCTGGTGAACTTCTCGAAGTTCATGGTCCGCACCGAATGCTTGGAGCGCAGGTACATCTTGGCCGGCACGCTCAGGATATCCACTCCGAGCCCGACCAGCAGCGGGATCGCGTACGGGTCGGAGGCCATTTCGCCGCAGACGGAGACGGGCTTGCCCTTCTTGTGGGCGGTCTGCACCACCAGGTTGATCAGCCGCAGCACCGCCGGGTGGAACGGCTCGTACAGCTCCGACACGTACTGGTTGATGCGGTCCACCGCGAGGGTGTACTGCACCAGGTCGTTGGTGCCGATGGAGACGAAATCTATCTCGCCCAGCAGGGAGTCCAGGATGATGGCGGCCGCGGGGATCTCGATCATCACGCCGAACTCGGGGTCCTTCTTGACCGGGAAGCCCTCTTCGGCCAGCTCGGTCTTCACGTCGGAAGCGATCTTCTTGACCGTCAGCAGCTCGTCCACCGAGGAGAGCATGGGGATCATGATCTTGATGGTCCCCTCGGTATTGGCCTTGTAGATGGCGCGCAGCTGGGTCTTGAGCAGCTCCGGGTATTTGATGAACAGGCGGATACCGCGGAAGCCCATGAACGGGTTGCGCTCGTCCTTGAGGCCCTTGATGCCCAGCTCGGTGGCGCGGTCGCCCCCGATGTCGGCGGTGCGGATGGTAAGCGGCATGTGCGGGGCGCCCTTGACCACGGAGGAGTAAGCCTTCAGCTGCTCCTCCTCGGAGGGGACGGAGTCGCGGTTCATGTATAAAAATTCCGTGCGGTACAGGCCCACGCCCTCGGTCTTCACCACGGCCAGCTCCGGCGCGTCTTCGGCGGAGTCCAGGTTGCACATCAGGCTGATCTTGTGGCCGTCGCGCGTGGTGGCCGGCAGGCCCTTCAGGCGGTGGAAGAAGTGCTCCTGCTTCTGCAGCTCTTCCTTGCGGGCCTTGTATTTCTCGATGATCTCGGGCGAGGGCGAGATGATGACCATGCCCTGCTCGCCGTCCACCACCAGCGTGTCGCCGCTCTGGATCTGGCGGCTGATGTCGGACAGGCCCACCACGGCCGGGATGCCCATGCTCTGGGCGAAGATGGCGGTATGGCTGGACTTGGAGCCCAGGTCCATGCAGAACCCCAGCACCTTGTTGGATTCGCGGATATGCAGGGTGTCCGAAGGGTACAGGTTGTGGGCCACGATGATGACCGGCTCCTTCAGGTCCTTCAGCGACACCTTCTCGGAGTTCACCAGGTTGGAGATGATCTTTTTGCCCACGTCGAACACGTCGTGCTTGCGCTCGTGGAAAAATTCGTCGTCTATCTTTTCGAACTGCTCCTCGGCCTTGTCGAGGATCTCGGAGAGGGCGAACTCGGCGTTCATGCCCCTGGCGACGATCAGCTTGGGCACGTCCTTGGTGATCATCGGGTCCTGCAGGATCAGGTGGTGCGCGTCGATGAGCTTGGCGTGGTTCTTTCCGAGCACGGTGAGGATCTTGCCGCGGATGACGTCGAGGTCGAGCCGGGTCTTCTCGAGGGCCTCCTTGAAACGTTTGACCTCCGCCTTGATCTTTTCCGGCGGGATCTCCTTCTGCTCGATAAGGATGTTCTCTTCCTTAACGATGTGCGCCTTGCCTATGGCTATGCCCAGGCTGGCGGCTACGCCTTTTTTTATCAGCATGTCGTTCTCCGGTCAGAAGTCATTCAATCCTCGTCGAACTTCCTGGCGAACAGGTCCTCTATCGCCTTCACGGCGTCGGCCTCGTCACGCCCCTTGGCCGTCACCTCTATCACGCTGTTCTTGCCGGCCGCCAGCGTCATGATGCCCATGATGCTCTTGGCGTTGACCTCCATGCCGTCCTTGACCAGTTTGATGTCGCAGACGAATCGCGAGGACGTGTTGGCTATCATGCCGGCGGGGCGGGCGTGGATGCCCAGTTCGTTGATTATGGTTATCTCTCGTTTTATCATAAGTATAAGTTGAAGGGTTGCAGTCCTATCAGGCTGAAAAACAGTACCGAGGCGGCCAGGATCACCCCGGCCGCGAAGAAAACGGAGCGCCCGTAGGCGCGGGAAGCCCGGTGCAGCAGCATCACCATGACCGGCAGGGAAAGCCTCAGGGCGGCCCCGTGCCAGGAGACGTGGCCGCGGTTATAGGCGATCAGCAGGCTGAAAGAGAGCACGACGATGGCCAGGGACATGGCGAAGCCGGCGGTGCTGAGCAGCCGGATCTGGCGCGGCCAGTCGGCCGAGTCCAGCGCGCAGGCGGCGGAACCGCCGCAGGTGTAGCCGGCCCGCAGCCCCTTCCAGCGCCAGTAGACCGAGAACGCCGAATAGAAGACGATGCCGGCCAGCGGCCCGGCCAGCAGCAGGGCCGCCGAGGCCTGCGCGTCCATGCCCGCCAGCAGCCAGCCGTAGAACCCGCCGGCCGCCCAGACCAGCAGGCAGATCTGCACGGTCATCGGCTTCAGCCGGCCCCAGAAGATCCTGTCTCCGATGGAGGCGAAACTCGAAGCCAGGGCCTGCTTCACGCCGGGCATCTGCTTCAGCGCGGCCTCCGGCGAGGGCGAGGCCGCGGCCTCCTGCTCCATGCGCGCTATATTGCCCAGCACGAAGGAGGCCATGTACGGCTGCGTGTTGAAGATGGCCAGGTGGCGCAGCAGCGCCGCCTTGAACGCGGCCGGGGCGGGATAGATGCGCCGCAGGGCCGGTTCCAGGCAAAAGGCGAAGCCCAGGTTCTGGAACCTTTCATAGTTCCAGCCCGCCTGGATAAAAAACGACCTTAAGAACATCGAGACCAGCATTTTTTTCCTGCTATCCTTTCTTCTGCACCTGCGTCCTGAACCTGAAGTACAGGCCGCTCAGCCCCAGCCAGGGAATGAGCGAATAGGCGAAATCGGTACCGGGGTAAAGCCAGGGCAGCCCCGGCAGCCGGGCGGCGGCCGCGGCGGCGCCGGCCCAGGCCAGCACATAAAGGGTCATGGCCGAACTCTCCGCGAACATGGCCGAGGCCAGCCAGCGGCTCAGGTTGAAATCGCCGGCTGCCACCTGGGCCTCCACCCGCGCGTTCCACGGCGAGCGGGCCGCGCGCAGGCGATATTCCAGCGGGGCGTAGGCCACGCCGGCCGCGAGGCCGATAAAGAAGGCCAGCGACGGGGGCAGCCCGCCGGCCGAATGCGCCAGCACGCCGGCGGCGGCCGCGGCGGTGCCGTTGGGCGGCACCACGCCGCCCACCGGGATGAAATCTATGTAGAGCAGCTCCAGCAGGATGCCTATCTTGGCGCCTTCCATGGGGCAGCCGTTGAGCAGGCCGATAGCCGGGCCCACGAAGGCCGGCCGCGACAGCAGGAACTGGAAAGCCTGCACGGCGTCCAGGTTGAGCAGGCCGGCCAGCGCCGAGGAGATGACGGTGTTCAGGAGGACGGTCACAGCGGCCGCACCTCCATGGTAAAGGAGAGCGAGGCCCCGGGGGCGAGCTCGCGCCGCAGGTGGGCCAGCAGCACGGCGCCCTGGAAAGTTTTTTCGGCGCCTTCCTCCGACCGCGAAACGGTGTCGAGCGGGAAGGACCAGAGGTCCAGCGGCTCGGAAAATTTAAGCTCCACGCCGCCGTAGACCGGGTCGCGGAATTCGGCCAGGGAGACGCCCTGCCGCTGGCCGGCGGGGCAGACCTCCCGCCCGGAGAAGGCCAGCGCCAGTTCGGTGCCGAACCAGAACGGAGCCCTCGCGTGGCCGGTATTGGTGATCTTGTAAGAGGCGCGCCAGGAGCCGTCGTGCCGCAGCAGCACGTCCTTCTCCACCCGCGCGGGCCGGCCGTTGCCGCCCTCCCAGAGGTGGCCGTCGCGGGCTAACTTCAGCAGGAGCCCGCCCTCCTCCTCGGAATGGCGGCAGGCATATTCCCCGGTGACAAAATCTCCCAGTTCGCCGTAGTTGGCCCGGGAGAAGGCCTCCGGGGAGGTCTCCGGGTGCAGGAAATGGTCCAGCAGGCACATGCGGGGGTGCCAGTCGTAGGCCAGGTTCTTCTTCAGCTCGGCCTCGGCGGCGCGGCGCGCCTCGCTGCCGGCTATGCTCCTGGCGTCGGCCTCGTGATAGGCCTCGGGGTGGCGCCAGACCACCGAACCAAAATTTACGCCGCGCGGCTTGTAGTCCCATTCCCACAGGCCGCCGCCCTTGGCCGGCGAGAAATAGAAATTGGCCTTCTCCCCCTCTGCCAGCAGCTCGGGGCTGCCGTCCGCGTCCCAGTCCTCGCGCGCCAGCGTAAAGCGGCCCGGGACCGGCAGCGCGCCCTCGGCTTCGAGCACGTTCTTGTAGACGGCCATGCGGATATGCGGCAGGTACACGCCGCCGAACACGCCGTGCCAGTAGCCGCAGTTGCACTGCGCCTTGTAGAGACTCTGCAGGCCCAGGCCGGAGCCGGAGGCGTGCACCTTGGCGCTGGCCCGCAGCATGCGGCGGTACAGGCGGTTGGCCTCGGGATACTTGGAGAAGAAATTGCGGAAATAGCCGCCGCGCAGGTACTGCCGGAAATCCTCGGTGGAGTCGTCCCACAGGGCGGCCAGGCGGCGGGACTTCTCCGGCGGCAGGGCCCACTGCGCGAGTTCGTGGTAAGAGGTGGTCGGCAGGTAGGCCAGGCCTTTGGACGGGCCGGCCAGGCAGTCGGAGAAGCGCGCCGTAGCCAGCCAGGAGGCGTTCTCCTCCAGCAGCGAGAACATCTTGTCCAGCCAGCTCTTGCGGTAGACCAGGTCGTGCGTGCCGGGCCACAGGCCGAACTTCTCGCCGTCGTCGGCCATCACCAGCGCGGCGTCGGTCCCCTCGAAGCCGCGCAGGTAGTCTATGACCTTCTGCGGCTCGGCGAAAGGCATCAGGTAGCGCAGCTGGTGGTTGATGGGGAAAACGTCCAGGTGGCGGCCGCCGTACTCGGTGGTATAGCGGCCGGTCAGGGCTTTCTCGTCGAACCCGGCGGAGAAGAAATGCACGTCGTCGAGCGCGGTATACCCCACGCCCATGGCGGCCAGCGAACCGGCGAGCTCCGGCTCCCACACCCGCTCGGCCAGCCACAGCCCGGCCGGGTCCGCGCCGAAGCGCCGGCGCACGTAGTCGCGCATCATGCCCACCTGCCCGCGGCGGTCGGCCTCGGGCAGCAGGGCGAGGATAGGTTCGTAGTAGCCGCCGGAAAGTATCTCCAGCCGGCCGGCCTTCACCAGCGCGGCCAGGCGGTCCAGGTAATCGGGGTGGGTTTTCTCCAGCCAGTCGTAAAGGATGCCGGAAAAATGGGCGGAGACGCGCACGCCGGGGTGCCGCTCCAGCACGTCGAAGAAAGGTTTATAGCTGAGGGCGTACGCCTCCTCCAGCACGCTGTCGAAGTTGCCGACAGGCTGGTGGTTGTGTATGGCCAGGATCAGTTTAACCATCTTTTGCGGGTAACCCCTACGCTATCGCGGCTATCAGGTCGAGCGGGGTGTCGGACGGCACGCCGCGCCCCTCTATGGCTATGCCGGCGGCCGCCAGCGCCTTCAGCGCCGCGCAGTCCTCGTCGTTGAGGAAGATCGCCTTGCCTATGGAAAGGTTCTTGCCGGCGGAATAATGCATGCCGCCGATGTTGAGGGAGGGGATCTTAAGGCCCTTCTCCTCCAGGGCCAGCGCCTCGGCGAGGCCGGGCAGCAGCACCAGCACCTTGTGCGCTGAGCTCTGCGCCCCCGGCAGCCAGGCGGCGGCCTCGGCCACCGTCATGATCCGTAGCTCCACGCCGTCGGGCGTCGCAAAGCGCATGATCGTGCGGCGCATCTCGTCGCCGGCGATCTCGTCCGAGACCACGGCCAGCTCGTCGGCGCGCAGGTGGGGCACCCAGCCCTCCACTACCTGGCCGTGCACCAGCCTGTCGTCCACCCTGTAAAGTATCACCATAAAATTTACCTCGTCAGGCCTGCTTCTTGAGCAGCAGGCTCTTGACCTCGCAGATGGCCTTGCGGCCGTCTTCCACTATCTTGACGGAAAGCTTGTCGAAATCCAGCGACGCCCGGTAGGCGAAGGCGGAGGTCATCATGTTGATGTTCACGCCGCAGATGACGGCGCATTTCTGGATGTCCTTGGCCAGCGGGAGCACCACGTTCATCGGCGTGCCGCCGGGCATGTCGATGAGGAAGATCAGCCCGTCCTCGGAGCGCATGTCCTCTATGGCCCTGGCGGCGGCGTCCTTGACGCGTTCGAGGGTCATGCGCGGCGAGATGGAGACGTTCTTGAGTCCGGCGGCCTGCACGCCTACTATGCCCTCGGCCGCCTCTATCAGGTAGGCGCCGAATTCCCCGTGGGTGATGACGATGAGATTTATCATAAACTCCGGACCTTGGCGGGGCCCCCGCCTTTACTTGCGGATATCCCTGTGGTATTCCGAGACCGAGAAGCCGCCGGCTTCCAGTTTTTTGGCCATCTCGCCGGCGATATAGACGCTGCGGTGGCGGCCGCCGGTGCAGCCTATCGCGATGGTGAGGTAGGACTTGCCCTCTTTGATGTAGAGCGGCAGGAGGGCTTTTATCTGGTCGGTATAGCCGTTGAGGAAATTGCGGAACCCGGGCTTGTTCCTGAGGTAAACGCCCACCGCCGCGTCCATCCCGGTCTTCTTCCTGAGCGACGGCACGTAGTACGGGTTGGGCAGGAAGCGCACGTCCATGACGATGTCGGCGTCGAGCGGGATGCCGTACTTGTAGCCGAAAGAGAGGACGGAGAGCTTCATCTCCGCGGTGCGCTTGAGCTCGAGCGCGCCGGAGAGCACTTCTTTGAGTTCGCCGAGCGTGAGCTTGCTGGTGTCGATGACCTTGTTGGCCCTGGCCTTCAGGTCGGTGAGGATGCGCCGCTCCTGCTTGACCGCGGCGGCGATGTTCTTGCCGAGCGGGTGGCGGTGGCGGGTCTCCGAGAAGCGCTGCATCAGCACCGCGTCCGAGGCGTCGAGGAAGATCAGCTTGTGGTCCAGCCCCAGCTTGCCCAGGTTGTCGAGCGTGCGCACGAAGTCCTTGAAGAAGCGGCCCTCGCGGATGTCGATGCCGAGCGCGACGTTGCGCAGGTAGCGCCGGTCGCCCACCAGCCCCGCGAACTGCGGGATCAGGGCGATCGGCAGGTTGTCGATGCAGTAGAAGCCCAGGTCCTCGAAGGACTTGAGCGCCTGGCTCTTGCCGGCGCCGGACATGCCGGTAATGATGAAGATCCTGCCTTTCCTGTGGCTCACTTTTTATTCATCTCCCTTATCAGGCTCTCGTTGAAGCGCTTGGCGACGAAGTAGCCCTGGTTCTTGAGGCGCTGGTTGAGGGCGGCCACCTCTATAAGCACGGCGAGGTTGCGGCCCGGAGTGACCGGCAGCCGCAGCGACGGCACCGGCACGTCCAGAATGTTCACCTCTACCTGCGCCAGCCCCGTGCGGTCGTAGTTGCCCAGGGAACCGGCCACCACGCTTTCCAGCTTCACGTGCATCTCTATGAGCGCCTGGTCCATGATGGAGCCGATGCCGAACAGCAGCTCCACGTCGATGATGCCGAGGCCGCGCACTTCCATGTAATGCTTGATGTTCTTGGGCGAGTTGCCCACCAGCATGTAGCCGATGCGGCGCTTCACCTCCACCACGTCGTCGGCGATGAGGATATGGCCGCGCTTGAGGAGCTCGAGCGCGCACTCCGACTTGCCGACCCCCGAGTCGCCCTGGATCAGGACGCCCAGGCCGTAGACGCTCACCAGCACGCCGTGCACGTAGGTGGTGGCGGCCAGCTGGTCGTCGAGGTAGGTGGTGATCTCGCGGATGAAGGAGGAGGTGTCCGAGGTGGTGACCAGCAGCGGGATGCCCGCCTTGGCGCAGGCCTGCTTGATGGCGGGCAGCGGCTTTACGCCGCCGGTCACTATCACGCAGGGGATGTCCGGCGCGGAGAACATCTTCTGCAGGTTCGCCAGCACCTTGCGGGCGTCCTCTTTCTGGCAGTAGGCGTATTCGCCCTGCCCGATGATCTGTATGCGTTCCGAGCGGAACTGCTCCATGTGCCCGGCGATGGCCAGGCCCGGGCGGTTGATCTCGCTGACGGTGATATGCCGGGTGAGGTTTTTGGCGCCGGAAACGGGCTTAAGCCCCAGGATCTTTCCCCGGGACTTAAGCAATTCCCTGACCGTCAGGGATTTACCCTGCTTCTTGGGAGACTCGGACATGGAGCGGCGCTCTTATTTCTTCACCGGCTGCAGCAGCCCGTAGGTGCTGTCGAGCCGCTTGAAGACGACCTGCAGCTGCTTGGAGCCGCGGTCCTGGAACATCCAGAAGTTGTAGCCGATCTTTTCCATCTCGATGACGGCCTCTTCCTTGTTCATGGGCTTGAGGGGGACGTCTTTCACGACGGAGAAGCGGATCTCGGGCCCCATCAGGGTGGTGAATTCGCCCAGGTCCACGGTCTCGGTGGCGTGATGGTCGGTGAAGCGCTCTTTGTACTTCTTGATCTGCGCTTCCATCTTGTCCATGGCCTTGTCGATCGCGGAATACATCTCGTCGGTTTCGGCGGAGGCTTTCATGGTCTGGTGGCCGGCGTGGACGACCACTTCGGCGGAGTGGATCTTCTTCTCCACGGAAACTATGGCCTGGGCCCAGACTATGTTCTCTAGGTACTCGTGCAGCTTGGTGAACTTAGTCTCGATGAAGTCCTTTATCGGCTTGGTCATCTTTATCTTGCGGGCCACTATGTGTATTCTCATTGTATCCTCCGTAGCATGGTAAAACAGGTACTTTCCTGCCTCTAAAGCGGGAAGCCTTATTATTATATTTTATCATAAAATATAGGCCCATTTTTAGCGCGTTTAGCCCTTGGTACGGGTGGCACAGGGGGACAGGAACGCAAAAACGGCGTCGCGCACACCGTGCGCGCGCCTCCCGCTCACTGCGGTGTCGCTCCGCTCCACCCGGCCTCGGCGCTTACGCAAGCCTCGGCCTGCGAGAGGGTTTTGCTTATCCTGTCCCCCCGCGCCTCCCTTAACCCCCGGGGGCTAACCGGGCAAAAAACTATGCTATCATTAGACCCATGCGGCTGGAGGTTAAGGGGTTAATAAAGGTATTTCCGGCGCCGGTTTTTTCCGGCGGAAGGCCCGTGCGCGCCCTGGCAGGGGCCGATCTTGAGGCCGGACCGGGCGTAACCGGCCTGGGCGGGGCCAATGGCTCGGGCAAAACCACCCTTTTCCGCACCCTGGCCGGCGTATTGGAACCCGACGGCGGCGCCATAACCCTGGACGGCCTCCCCGCCTCCTCCGAAAAACTGCGCGCCCTCGCCGCCCTCTGCCCCGCCAACCCCAGGACCTTCTATTTCAGGCTCAGCGCCTCCGAAAACCTGCGCTTCTTCGGCGCCCTGGCCGGGCTGACCCCGGCCGAGGCGGCCGCGAGGGCCACCCGGCTGGCCGACCGGCTGGGCCTGGCGGCGGCCGACCTGGAGCGCCGTTTTGACCGGCTTTCGGAAGGCAACATGCAGAAGGTGTCGCTGATAAGGGCTTTCTCGCGGCGGGCGCCCCTGCTGCTGCTCGACGAACCGTTCCGTGGGCTGGACGGCCTGGCCTGCCGGGGCCTGCTGGACCTGACGGCCGAGGCCGGGACCTCCTCCACGGTGATCATCACCAGCCACAACCGGGAACTCCTCTACTCCGCGGCGCCCAAAACCCTCAGGATAGAGAACGGCCGCATAGAACCGGGAGGCCCCAGGTGAGCCTGCTGCGCGTGATCTCCGCCTTCGTCCGCAGGGACTTCCTGGCCGAGAAGAGCTACCGCCTCTCCTTCGCCCTTGGCGCGCTGGCCACGGTGGCCAACCTCTCTGTCTTCTATTTCATAGGCCAGCTTTTCGGCGGGGCCATGGCCCCCCACCTGGCGCCTTACGGCGGCAGCTATTTCGCCTACGTGTTTACCGCCATGGCCTTCTTCGGCTACATCGGCACAGGCGCCGGCTCCTACGCCGGGCGGCTGCGGCTGGAGCAGACGCAGGGCACGCTGGAGGCGACCCTGTCCACCCCGCTCGGCACCGTGCCCTTCCTGGCCGCGCTGACGGCGTGGAATTTCCTGTTCGCCACCTTCGAACTGCTGGTGTACGCGCTGGCGGGGATCTTCGTTTTTAAATTGAATTTTGCCGCGGCCAACTGGCCCGCGGCGGCGGCGGTGTTCGTCCTGTCGGCGGCCTGCTTCGCGGCGCTGGGTATACTCTCGTCGTGTTTTGTGGTGCTGTTCAAGCGTGGCAACCCGCTGGCGTGGGTGCTGAATAATTTCGAGGGGCTGCTGGGCGGGGTGTACTTCCCGGTGACGGTGCTGCCGGGCTGGCTGCTGGCGGTCTCGAACCTGCTGCCTGTGACCTACGCGGTGCGCGCCTTCCAGCTGGCGGTGCAGCGCGGCGCCGGTTTTTCCGAGCTGAAGGGAGACCTGGCGGCGCTCTTCCTTTTCAACGTCATCCTGATACCGGCCAGCGTGTGGCTGTTCTCCCTCTCCGTCCGCCGGGCGCGCAGAAACGGCACGCTGGGCGAGTATTAGCAGCGGCGGACCGCGGCTACTGCTTCACTCCGGCCGCATAATAACCGGCGTTCGGCGCCTCTACCGAGAAAAGATTAAACTCTCCCTCCGCCCGCTCGAACACCGGTTCCAAAACCTTCCAGTCCCGCCCGTCGCCATAGAACAGCGCCAATTTTTCCGAAGGCACCGAGGCGGCCTCCAGCCTGAAATTCAGTTTCACCGGGCCCAGCAGACCGCCCGGGAAGCCGGCCGACTGCCAGACCCGCAGCGGCCTGACTCCGGACGGCAGGGCCGGCAGAGCCGGCGTCAGCTCGCCGCCGACGAACGTCAGCACGGCGGGGGGCGGGTCCCGCAGCAGCGTCCGGAACGAGAAGGCGCAGAGGCCCGGGCCTTCAGCCGCTGCAGCGAGGTCGTACTTCACGCCGCGCGGCGACATACCCATGGCCCTGGCGGTCACAGAGTACACCAGCGGAATGCCGCCAGGAAGCGGCGCCGCCGGCGCGGGGACTGGTTTAGCGGCCGAGGGCTGCCCGAACTTGACCGATATGGAAAAACGGTGGGCGTTGCCCAGCTCACCGAAAGGCGTGAAAGCGTAATCAAAAACCGCGCGGTCAAAGAAAACCCCGGCCCCTGCCGAGAAACCGGCCCAGTCACCCTCCTCGTTGCCGTACATCCTGTACTTATAGCCGCTCCTCAGGGCAAGGCGCTGGGTCAGCGGGAATTCCGCGCCGACCGCTAGCGCCGGGTAATTGTCCACCGGCTTCTCCACGTCCAGCGCCAGCAGCGCGCCGGAATCCTGCAGCCGGCCGCTTAAGCCGGCCCGCAGCACCAGCGGCAGGCCGTAGCGCCGGTCCGTGAACTTTATCCCCGGCCCCAGGTTCTGCACGGAAAAACCCGCGGCAACCGGGTGGCCCCGCCAGGAATACTCCCGCAGCAGGCCCAGGTCCAGCGCCACGGACCCAGCGGAGTAGTCGTCGATGCTCTGGCGTATCACCTTGAACGCCGCACCCGCGCTGAGCCCGCCGGACAGGCGCCGGCCGTAGGCGGCCGAAGCAGCCAGGTCGTAGGCGCCGAATTCCCCCTCCGACGGCGATATCGGATTTTCAGGATCGCCCTCGTTGAGGCCGCTGCGGCGCTCCAGGTCGTCGGGCACATAGAAATAGTTAAGCGCGAAGCCCCAAACCCCGGCCTTAGGCCCCGGGACACCGAGAAACTTGCCCCCGGCCGCCGGCGCGGTGTAGAGCAGAAACTCCTGCCCGAGGCCCTGGAAATATTCGTTGTGAAAAAGGCTCAGGTTCTTCTCTTTTTCCAGGTAGGCGAGGGCGGCGGGGTTCCAGTATATCGCATATGGATCCCCCGGCACCCCGGTGAAGGCGCCCCCCATGGCCACGGCACGGGCGCCGACCTCGAGTTTCAGAAAACTCGCGGCCGTACTGCCGGCCGAAGGGTATATCTTCGCGGCTCTGGCGGGGAGGGCGTGGAAGGTCAGCAGCAGGGCTAACAACAGCCCCGCCGCCATCAGGCGGCTCCTGCCCGCCGTTTTAGACCGGAATATTTTCAGCATAACGTTACCTTCCCGGACCTTCTCCTTACTAGTGCACTATAGCCAGCCGCTTCACCACCGACCTGGCCCCGTCGGCGCTGACGGCCTCAAAGCGGTACTGGTAGACGCCGCTGGCGATGTTGCGGATGTTCCAGACCAGCTCCGACGCCACCCCGGCGGGGCAATTGCTCTTTTCAAGTTTCGCGACACGCTGGCCGGCCACGTTGTAAACATTGAGCTTCACTGAAGATTTGGAAGCGACCCTGAACTTAAAGGTCAGCGTGTCTCCGGTCGCCGGGTTCGGGTACGTGTACACCTCGCCGGCGTCGAACAGCGAACCGGAAGGGCGGTATTCCATAATGGCGAACGTGGACAGGCGCGTTACCTCGGCGCTGACTTTCCCGGCCGCGGGATCTATGCTGGAGGTGTTCAGCATGCTCCAGGCGCCCGAGCCGGAGAGGCTGTAAAGCCTGAGATTCTCTATCTCCATCCCCGCCGTTTCCGCCGGTGTGTACGGCAGCGAGATCACGGCCGGCCTCAACAGCCTGGTGGCGGCGCTCTCGAACCGGGCCCGGTAGACGATCCCGGTGGGGTTGGCCGACAGGGCGGAACTGACCCTGAATAGCGGCTGGTAGGAATCCGGGTCCAGCCTGGTCATCATGAGGTTGTCGTTCTGCGAGGCGGCGCCGTCGGGTATGTCCAGCCTGGCCCCGTCCTGCAGGCGTATGGAGACGCCGCGCGACGCGTCGAAGAAACGCCAGTTGTTGGCCGACACGGCGTAAGCTTCAGGCGAGAGTCTGGAATCGCCGCCGCTGTCGAAGGCGGAGACGGCGTAGTAGTATCTGACGTTCTCGGTGGCGGAAGCGTCCGTGTAGAAACTGGCGCCCCTGGCCAGCGAAGCGTACGGCGCGGCGGAGATATAGGAGGAGGAGGCCAGGCGGCGGTACACCTTGTAACCGTAGACATCGCCGCCCTCCCCATCGTCAGGCGAGAGGGACCAGGAAAGTGAAATACTGCCGCCGCCGTCTCCGGGGGTGTCGGCCGCGGCCAGTGATCGCGGCGGCACCGGAGGCAGAGGGTCGCGCTCCGCGCAGGCCGAGGCGACATTGGAAAGACCGCCGGCGTTGGGCACCGCGTCCACGGCCTTGAGGGCGAAATAGTAGGTCACACCGCCGAAGAGGCCCGGAACGTCCTCCTGCTCGGTTATACCGGCCGGCCCCTCCACCGGGCGGGTGCCTCCCTCAAGGGCGGCCGAGTCGAAAGTGCCCCAGTCGAAGTCGGGGACGGTGGAGCGCTTGATGGTATAATGCGAGGCCTCTCCGACATCCCCGTCGTTGCCGGGGGCGGTCCAGCGCAGCGTCAGCACACCGTAAGCCGGACCGGCCGAGACCGTGAGATCGGTCACCGCCTCCGGCGGCGTATTATCTCCGAGGTCGTTCACGGAGAAAGCCGAGGCGTAGCCGGAGTCCTCCGATTCCGCATAGCCGTCGAAAGCGCGCACCGAGTAGGTGAAGGTGCTGCCGGTCAACGCGGCGGCGTCGGTATAGGCCAGCGTTGAGGAACTTACGGAGGCCAGCAGCGCCCGACCGCTCTCGCCCTCGCGGTAGACCCTGTAGGCCGCGACGGCCGCCGTCGGAGAGGCGGTCCAGGACAGGTCTATGGCGTTGCCGCTGTCGGCCGGCCTGTCGGCCGCGGCCAGCCCCTCCGGAGGCAGCGGCGCGGAGTTGACCCGCACCGTGACCCGCGAATAGTTGCCGGCGCCGGGGCCGCTCTCCAGCGCCGTCAGCCGCACGATGTATATCCCGTTCTCCAGCGACGAGGTCTCCCAGACGGCGAGAGTCCGGCCCTCCACCGCGCTGGCGGTGGCGCTCGAGTATATTTCGGTCCAGACCTCGGGCGTCCCGCCGGTGCTGTACTCCACGGTGTAGCCGGTGAGCAGCGGGTTGTAGATATAACCGTTGATATCCACCGAGCCGTTGACCACGGCGCCCTCAGCCGGCTCGGAGACGGCCGCGGCCCGCCCGGCCCGGTAGGCGGAGAACTTGCCGTCGGAGCCGGCGGCGAAAACCATGCCGTTGGAGACGGCCGGGGAAGCGTAGACCGGACCGGCGAAAGCCCCGTCGGCGCCCAGCGGTATGGCGGCGCCGGCGGAACTGTAGGCCACCAGGGCCCCGTCCACGGTGCCGGCGTAGATCACGTCACCGGCCATGGACGGCGAGGACAGCAGGCCGGTCGGCGAGACCGAACCGAGAGTGGGCGTGCTGGGCCACACATAGAGCAGCACCTGCTCCGAGGCTGCGGAGGTCAGGGAGTACAGCAGGTTGGCCGTGGACCCTCCGGAGAAGTAGAGCCTGTCGGCCGAGACCGCAGGGGAGCCTACCTGCCGCCAGGCCACGCTGCCGTCCGGCTGCGTCACGTCGCCCTCGAAAGGCCCCGTCTGCGCGTTGAGCAGCGTACCGTCCGAGGCGTCCATGGCCAGCGGCTTGTTCTCGTCGAAACCGGGCACGGCGTAAAGCACGCCGTCCCGCACCGCCGCGGCGTTCCTGCCGTAGCGGCCGCCCGTAGCCTGATAAGACCACGCCTGCGTCAGCGTGTCCTTGTAGAGAGCGTAGAGCCTGCCGTCGTTGGCGCCGAAATAGACCCTGACACCATCCGAGGAAGGCGCCGAGTCCACCGGCTGGGACACGGAATATTCGCCGGCCGGCGCGCCTGAAGCGGCGTCAAAGGCCTTTAATTTCATGCCGGGTGCGCCAACGCCGACATAGACCTTGCCGCCGAGCAGCAGCGGCGACGAAACGGAAGGAGCCCCCAGGGCGGCCTTCCACATGAAGACGCCGCTGCGGCGGCCCAGCGCGTAGAGATAGCCGTCGGTAGAAACGGCGTAGACGGCCGAGGCCGAGACCGCCGGGGAGGCGTCTATCCAGCCGCCGGCCCGGAACTCCCAGGCCGGCGCGCCGGTGTAGGCGTAGAAAGCGTAAAGTTTGTTGTCCCTGGCACCGAAGTATACCAGACCCTCGTAAACCACCGGGCTCGACACAATCCCGCCGCCGGCGGTGAATTCCCAGGCCTTGGTGAGCGGCGGGCTGGCCTGCTCCGCCGAGAAGCCGGTGCGGGCCGCGTTCCCCCTGAACATGGCCCAATCCGCCGCGCCAAGCCGCGCGACCGGCGCGGCCAGGGCCAGCGCGGCGAAGAACAGGAGGGCACGGCCTCTCCTGAAAGATTTTTTGCCATTAGACTGTTCCATAAGAACGCCTCTGCTCCCGAAACTTCTATCCCAAGACCCCGGCCGTTACGGCCCGACGTTGAGCGTATAGGTCTTGCCGTCCGCGGAGCCCACCACCAGCGCGCGGCTGTCAGGGTCTATCACCGGGTCGGCCCTCACGGGTCCGCCGGTGGCCACCGGCCAGCCGCCCCTGCGCGCGCCGGT
This sequence comes from uncultured Elusimicrobiaceae bacterium, assembly GCA_964417965.1. Taxonomy (GTDB): domain Bacteria; phylum Elusimicrobiota; class Elusimicrobia; order Elusimicrobiales; family UBA9959; genus UBA9959. The sequence continues at coordinate 35,150 of CAYQJX010000005.1, read as the reverse complement.
ATCCGCGTCGAACGCGTAGATATACCCGTCGTCGCAGCCGAAATAGATGTAGTTCTCCGCCACGCCCACGGCCGAGCCCGGCACCCAGACCGGCGAGGACCTGATGGCCCCGCCCACCTGGATGGGCCAGCCGGCGGCGCTGACTCCCGTGGCGGCCACCTTATGCATGCGCCCCGCGTCGTCGCCGAAGAAGATGTACTTGGTCCCGTAGAAGGTGACCGACGGGGAAGTGTAGATGGCCGCGTTGCCGGGCGTGGCGTAATCGCCCAGCCAGCCTGCAGGCGCCACGCTCAGGTTGGAGGAGACCCTGGCATAAAGTTTGCCATCCGTGGAGGTGAAGTAGACGACGTTGTTCGGGTCCACGTAGCGCGCGTCCAGGTAAGGAGAGGATTTTATCAGGCCGCCGGTGGCGAAGCTGGCCGGCGAGGCCCCGTCGGCGGTCTGCAGCGCCACTATCTTGCCGTCCTCCAGGCCCACCCAGCCGGTCTTTATGGTGTTGCGGTCGTCTATAGAGATGGTGCCGGAGACCGCGGCCGTAACGTTGGCCGCGAAGGTCCAGCCGGCGCAGGGGGTGCCGTCGGACTTGTTCAGACAGCGCACGGTGTGGTCGTCGGCGCCGAAGTAGAGTTTGGTGCCGGTGCAGCCCAGGTCCGAGCACATCACGTTGGACCGTACCGCGGCGCCCACCGGCTGCTTCCAGACCAGGGCGGCGGCGGTGTTGTTGTCGCGCAGCTTATAGACGTCGCCGTTGTCGTTGGCGAAGTAGATGACGACGTCGGTGCCCTCCGTCACCGCGTTGGGGCTGGTCCTTATCGGGGAGAGCGGCAAGGTGGCGTAGGTCCACTTTACGGTGCCGTCCTTCCTGACGGCGCGCAGATAGCCGTCCACGCCGGCCATGTAGACGGCCGAGCTGACCGAGGTGCCTCCCTCGTTGGTGTAGTAGGAGACCGGCGACTGCGTGGCGGAATTTGCGGGCAGGACATACGGCCACACGGTACCGGCCGGCGGCTGCGCGGGGGAGATCAGCGTCACCGAGGAGGTGTCCACCTGGGCGGCCGGCACGAAAGCCTGCGCCAGGCCGCCGGGCCCGTCCACCACCGAGACCGAGGCCGGCGAGAACCGCACGCGGAAGGGGAGCTGCTGGTCGGAAGCGTCGCGGGTGGACTCCAGCACTATAAAGAAGGTGCCGGTGGAGGCCGCCGGCACCGAGCCCGCCGCCAGGTAGTCCGCGGTCACCGTCAGCGTGGAGACGCCGGCCGCGTCGAGGGAGAGGGAACCCATCGGCACATAGGCCAGCGTGCTGACGTCTATGCCGGGCTCGTAGACGCCGGCGAGGCCGGCGTTGTCGGCGTCCTTGGCCAGCATCACGGCCTCGAAGAGACTGCGGGCCTGGGCCTGCGTCAGCGGGAGCAGGTCCTTGTCGAGCAGCCTGAAGCTCACCGTGGAGGGCGCCACCCAGTTGAAGCCGGCCGGGCTGTTGTTGGCCACCCGCAGCGCCACCGCGCCGGCGCGGGAGGCGTCGTTCATCCACACCGGCGCGGCGGTGCTGCCGTACACGCCGTGCACCGCGTCGTGGTAGGTGACGGTGCCGAGTATTATCTGCGGCGCCGAGGCCGAGCCGGTGGCGCTGTTGAAAGTGACGCGGTAGACCGCGCTGGAGACCAGCGGCGCCCCCTCCTGGTCGTAGAAGGACAGGCCGAACTGGGCGGTGGTCTGCTGCAGCGTGGAATCCAGGCTGAACCCGATGTCCTGCAGGCGGTAGATATGCGGCGAACCGGCGTCGGCGCTGCCGCCGGTGCGCTCGAAGACGATATTATTGCCCGAGCCGGCGCCCGAAGCGGCGCCGAGCCGCAGGGTCAGCGGGAACAGCCTGGCCAGGAACTGCGGCGAGGAGGCGTTGACCGGGTAAGTCAGGGTATTGGCGGCGGCCGCCCCGGCGTTGCTGTTCCTGGAAGCCAGCGTGGTGAAGGCGGAGGCCGAGAAATCGGCCGCGTCACTGCCGGTCTCGGCGCCCTCGGCCGGCCCGCGCGCTATTGAATTGACGGCCCCTCCGGCCGCGAAGTTGCCGGCCGAGACCAGGGCGGCCTTGTAATTATAGAGCTTATAAGCCGTGCCGGACTGCCAGACCACCGAGTCCACCACCGAGCCGGTGGAGTTCTCCAGCGCCAGGAAGTCGCCTGCGGAAGCAAGGCCCTGCGGCCCGAAGACATCCCAGAACGAATAGCCGTCGTCGCTGCGCGCGGAGAAGTCTATCACGGCGTAGTCGCGCGGATATATCTTGCTGGTGAACCGGAAGGCCAGGCTGGAGGCGGAGGAGGCCGCGTTCCGGAGCGCGTAGCCGGCGAGGGTCCTGGTGGAGGTCTCGGAGGCGTTGTAGAGCTCTATGAACTGCCTGTCCATGCCGTCGTAGGCGACCTCGTTTATCTTCAGCGCGTCGGTGGAGACCGAGTTGGCGTAGCCGGGGGTGGGCGACGGGTCTATCCAGAAGAACGACGGATCCCCGTCGTAGAGGCGCGACAGGGACTGGCCGGACGCCAGCACCGGCCACTGCACCTGGTCCACAATGGACCCGATATTGTTGATCAGTTTCAGGTGGTGGCTCTGGCCCCCCGCCAGGTCCGGGGCGAAACCGGAGATCGTGAACGTAGAATAGGCGTTCACCACGTCCACGGCCTGCGCGCTCCAGACCGGCACGGCGCTGCCGCCCAGGTCTATAGTGTTGGCTATATAGTCCAGTTCCCACCCTATCAGCGAGACCGTGCTGGCGGAGTTGTTGTAAAGCTCCACCCAGTCCCCGCCGGAACCGCCGGAAGCGTAGATCTCGTTGAGGTAGACCGCCGGCTGCAGCATAGCCTCCGGGTAAATATCGTAGGCGTTAAGCTCCGTGCCGTCGGCCCTGACCAGCCTGAAACAGTAGGAGGTGCCGGCGGACATGCCGTTGTCCTTCAGCGCGAAGTCCCACATCGCGGCGCGGTTGCGGGCCGTCAGGGCCAGCACGGCGGCCGGGGAGGATTCGGCGTAGGCCTGGGGCACGGTCATGAGGGCGCCGTACTGGGGGTCGGCGGCGTTAACGGTAAGCGCGGCGCCGTCGGCCGGGGTGTTATTGTTGAAAGCTATCAGCGTGGCGGGCCCGACGTCCGTATAGGCGGCCGGGGTGCCGCCCGACAGCGCGGCGCAGGTGCCGGAACCGCGGCCGGCGAACTGCAATTTAAAGCTTTCGCCCCCGGCCGCCAGGTCCACCTGGTCTATGCGCAGCAGCGGCCGCAGCCGGAAAGCCGCGCCGGAGGAGAGTATGACCCCGGGGATATCCTGCGCCGCCAGCGCCGCCCCCACATCGGTCGAGTCGGCGTTGGCGAAGAATTTATAGGCGCCCTGCACGTACGTGGTCTCCGGAGGCGCCGGCCAGAAGAAGAAGGAATGCCCCCCCACGGTGACGGAGGAGAGGGAGGTCTCCAGCGCGGCGGCGCCGGCGGCGTCGCTCCAGGTGAAAGCGGGAACGGAGGTCATGACCAGGCGCTTGACGATCAGGTCGGAGGCGTTATCCGAGACCGCCAGCACCGCGCGGTCCTTGTTCACCGGGTCCTGCTGCAGCTGGTAATACTTCTGCGGATTGGCGAAAGCCGGCGCCGGGCTGGCGTCCGCGCCGGCCGTCGGCGTGCCGGTGGTGCCGTAGTACCAGCCTATGTTGGTGGCGGCGGAATCGTTGTAGGCCACCGCCCAGCGGGTGGCGGTGGAGGAACTCAGCCAGACCGCGGAGACCAGCTGCGTGCCGGCCAGCGGCGTCTGCGCGGTGATATCCACATTGGCGGTGTTGGTCCAGGCCGAGCCGCTCCAGTAGCCTATCTGCAGGTCGGAGCCTGCGTTGCCCACCGAGGCGAAGATCATGGCGTCGCTGTCCGGGTTGGCGGCCAGGTCCAGGTTGGTGGCGTCGTCGAGGAAGGTCGGCGGCGTGGTGACGGCCCCCCAGGTGTGCAGCGGCGAGCCGCCGGTCCAGGCGGCGGCCGCGTAGCGCACGCCGTTGACGCCGTCCGCGCCTGCCGAGTTTGCCCAGACCAGCATAAGGTCGCCGGACAGGGATTCGAATTCCGCGTCGAAGTCCTCCACGTCGTGGGAAACGGCCACGGTCTCGAGCGAGGTTTCCAGCGCGGCGGCGGGCTCGTTCTCCCAGGCGCCGCCGGTCCAGACCGCGGCGGAGAGGTCGGAATTGGAGTCGGCCCAGACGGCGGCCAGCGTATCGTAGGCGGCCCTGCGGTCGGAGGCGAGCCTGACCCATTGCACCACGCCGGTGGTGCGGGCCGCGGTCAGCTGCGTCTCCGAGGTCCAGTTCGCGGCGCCGCAGGCCGCGGCGCCGGGCTTGGTGCGGTAACCCAGCTCTCCGGAAGCGGAGACATTGCGGGAATACAGCACCATCACGTCGCCGCTGGCGGTCTCGTAGGCGATATCGAAGCGGCGCGTGGTCTCGTTGCCGCCCACCGCCTGGGTCCATTCCTCGGTCCAGTTAGTGCCGTCGGTGCAGAGCACGTGCAGCGTGCCGTCCTTCACGTAACCGGCCACGGCCTCCTGCTTGGTGGTGAGAGGGTTGGTCCGGACGACGAACAGCGAGCCGTTGCCGCCCATCGCCATGTCGCCTGGAGCCCCGAAACTGTTGGACGCCGAGGAATAATGACGGAACTGCGGCATGGCGGTGCCGTCCTTGCCGTAGAGGATAACGCCGTCGCCGGCCGCGTGCACCACGGGCAGGGCCAGGGTTTTCTTGACGCCAAGGTTGACCCAATCCGTGAAATTGCCGTTATTGTGCGCCGAACGCACGCGGAAGTAGTAATAAGTGGCGGCATTGAGGCCGCTGAAAGCAGCCCCGGGGCCGTAGACCGGTACGGTGGAGAAAGCGAGTCTGTCGGTTACTCCGGAGTTGAAGTCGAAGGCGGTGGAGACCTCCACCTGGTAACGCGTGGAAGCCAGCGGGTTGGAATTGGCGCCCCAGGTGACGGAGAAGCCGTCGAAGCCTACTCCGCTGAAAGTGGACACCGCGCTGACCGGCGGATTGGCCAGCGTGGAGGTGGCAGGGTAGGCCGTCCAGGCGCTGGACTCGGCGGCGCCGTCGGCCCGCACAAAGAGGAAGTAGGTGGAGCCGAGCGCGAGGGCCGGGGTGTCGAGCGTGGCCGACAGGCCGGTGGTGGCCGCGGAGGCGTAGACCGGCGAGGGCGGGTTGGCCTGGTTCACCGAGGCCGCGAGCGTGTACCCGGTGGCCTGCGAGACGGCCTGCCAGGCGGCGGTGATGGAGTAGGTGGACACCTGCGCGATCGGTTCGGCGGAGGGTGACTGCAGACCGGCGGTTTTCACCAAACCAAGCTCGGCATAATCCGTATAGACGCCGTTGCGGTTGGCGGCGCGCACCTTGAAGTAATAGGTGGTGGAGAAGACCAGCCCGGTGAAGGTGTAGGAGGCGCCGTCCGCGGGAACCGTGTCGGCGGAGACCTGATACGAAGCGCCGGGATTGAAGTCCGCCGCGCTGGAGATCCGCACGTTATAGAGCGTACCGGCCGGGTTGGAGTTGGCTGCCCAGGAAGCCGTAAAGCCGGCATTGGAGACCGCGCTGAAAGTCGAGACGGCGCTGAGCGGCATATTGGCCAGCGTGGCGGTGGCGGAGACCGCCGTGTACGCCGTAGCCACGCCGTTCTTGTTCACGCCGGCTACCAGGAAGTAGTAGGTGGTGTTGACCGAGAGCCCGGCAGAGCTCAGGAAGGTGTTATAGGTCGCCGATGAGGTCACCGCCGCCCCAGCGGGGGCGCTCGGGTCGGCGGCGGTGGAGGCCAGCACCCGGTACTGCGTGCCGGGGTAGGCGTTACCATTAGCCGACCAGTTGAATTGCATGGCGCCGGTCCCTATCCCGCTGAAGCCGGAGGCGGCCGGCGGGTAGGCCAGCAGCGTAGCGGTGCCTGCCGCCGCTGTATAGGCCGTGAGGGTGCCGTCAAAGACCACCGCGGCCACGCGGAAATAACAGGTGGTGTCCGGGGACAAGCCGGAGCTGGAGTAGAACAGGTCGTAGGTGTTCACGGAAGTGACGGCGGCACCTGCGGGAGACAGCGGGTCCGGCGCGGTGGACACCGCCACGGTGTAGCGGGTACGCGGGTACGGGTTGCCATTGGCCGACCAGTTGAATCGCGCCGAGTCCGCGTAAACTTCGCTGAAACCGGCGGCGACCGGCTGGTTCACCCAGGTCATGGTGGCCTTGGCGATGGTATAGGCGGTGGCCACGCCGTCCTTGTTGATGCCCGCCACGCGGAAGTAATACGTAGTGTTGGACTCCAGCCCGGCGGTGCTCAGGTAGGTGTTATACGTGTCCGAGCTGGTGCTTACTGCGCCGGCCGGGGCCAGCGGGTTGTAGGCCGTGGAAACATAGACGCGGTACTGCGTGCCGGGATCGGCGTTGCCGTTGGCCGACCAGTTGAACTGCGCGGCGGTATAGCCCACGCCGCTGAAGGAGGAGAACAGCGGGGCCTTGGCCAGCAGCGTGGCCGTAGGGACGTAGGCCAGCCAGGAGCTGGACACCTCCGACCCGTTGGCGCGCACGAACAGGTAATACCTGGTGTCAGCCGATAACGCCGGGGTATAAACAATGGCGTTCACGGCGCCGTTGCCCACAGTGACGCTGGAGGCGTAAACGGACGTCGGCGGATTGTCCGGGCTGAGCGAGGCCGCGAGCGTATAGCCGGTGGCCCCGCCCACCAGCGACCACGAGGCCGCCAGCGACGAGACGAAGACGCCGGTTATGGAACCCTCCGACGGCGCGGCGAGCTGGCCTATCTCCAGCGTGGCCCCGCTCAGCGCGGCATAGGCCGTGTAGATGCCGTTGTTGTTGACCGCGGCGGCCTTGAAGTAATGCGTCTTGTTGGCCTCCAGGCCGGAGCTGCTCATGAACAGGTCGTAGGTGTAGGTGGAAGACACCACCGCTCCGGCCGGAGCCTGCGGGTCCGCGGCGGTGGAGAGCAGCACGTGATACAGCGTGCCGGCGCGGTTGCCGGCCGCCGACCAGTTGAGCTGCAGGTCGTGCGTGGTGACGCCGCCGATGTTGAGGCCCGCGGGCTGCGCCGCCAGCGTGGAGGTGGCGGCCGCCTGGCTGTAGGCCGTGGGCACGCCGTTGTTATTGAGGCCGGCCACGCGGAAATAATAGGTGGTGTTGCCGGCAAGACCCGGGGTGGACAACGACAGTGAGTAGGTGGCCAGCGCCGTCACCGCGGCGCCGCCGGGGGCGCTCGGGTCCGGCGCGGTGGACGCCAGCACGCGGTACAGCGTACCGCCGGGGTTGCCGCCGGAGGTCCACGCGAAACGCAGGGAGCCGGTGGAGATCTCGGTGAAACCGGCCGCGGCGGGCACATAGCCCAGCAGCGTGGACGTGCCGGCCGCAGCCGTGTAGGCGGTGCTCACGCCGTTCTTGTTCACGCCTGCCACGGCGAAGTAGTAGGTGGTGTTGGCGGCCAGGCCTGAGCTGCTCAGGGAAGTATTGTAAGTATAGGAGGAGGTGACCAGGGCGCCGGCGGGAACCAGCGGGTCGGGCGCGGTGGAGGCCAGCACGCGGTACAGGGTGCCGGGATCGGCGTTGCCGTTGGCGGACCAGCTGAAGCGCAGGGAATCCGCGGCCACGTCGGAGAAGCCGGAGCCCGCTGGCGGATAGGCCAGCAGCGTGGCCGTACCGGCGGAGGCCGTGTAGGCGGTAACCGTCCCGTTGTGGCCCAGCGCGGCCACGCGGAAATAATAAGTGGTGTCGGGGTCCAGCCCGCCGGGGGCATAGGACGAGGCGTAAGTGTCAGTAAAGGCAGTGAAGAGGCCGCTGGGGTCCAGCGGGTCCTGCGCCTTGGACACATAAGCCCGGTAAAGAGTGCCGGCGGGATTTCCTGCCGCGGACCACGCGAAACTTATGGAGCCAGCCGAGTTCCCGCTGAAACCGGAGACGGAGGGCATGACCGCCGTGGTGGCCGCGCCGGCCGCGGCCGAATAGGCGGTGGGGACGCCGGTCTTATTTACGCCGGCCACCCGGAAATAATAGGTGGTGTTGGCGGCGAGGCCCGCGGAGCTCAGGGAGGTGTTATAGGTATCCGACGAGGTCACCGCCGCCCCGCCGGGCGAGGCCGGGTCCGCGGCGGTGGAGGCCAGCACCCGGTACAGCGTACCGGCAGGGTTGCCGCCGGAAGTCCAGTTGAAGCGCAGCGAAGCGGCGGCCACGTCGGAGAAGGCGGCTGGCTCCGGAACATAGGGCAGCAGCGTGGCCATGCCGGCCGGGGCGGTGTAGGCCGTGGAAACTCCGCCTTTGCTGAAGCCGGCCACACGGAAATAATACGTGGTGTCGGCGGCGAGGCCCGCGGAAGAGAAGGAGAGCGCGTAGGTGTATGCGGAGGTCACGGGAGCGCCGCCCGGGGCCAGCGGGTCCGGCGCGGTGGAGACCAGCAACCGGTACTGCGTGCCGGGGTAGGCGTTGCCGTTGGCCGACCAGTTGAACCGCATGGAAGCCGGCCCCACCTCGGTGAAGCCCGAGGCCGCCGGCGGGTAGGCCAGCAGCGTGGGAGTGGCCGGGTAGGCTTCCCAGGAACTGGAGGCGCCCGGGCCGTCGGTGCGCACGAACAGGTAGTAGGTGGTGTCGGGGACCAGCGACGGGGTATCGATCACGGCGCTCGAAGCGGCGGTGGTGCTGGATGCGTAAATATCCGTGGGCGGGTTGTCCGGGGACAGCGAGGCCGCCAGCGTATAGCCGGTGGCCCCCTCCACCAGGCTCCAGGCGGCCGCCGCCTGATGGGCCGCCACTCCGGAGATGGCGCCGATAGCCGGCCGCGCCGGGGCCAGCGCCTCGCCCACCTGCACCCAGGAATCGCCGCTGACGCCGGAGGTAGCCCCGCCCAGCGTGGCGGTGACCGTATAGGCGGTGCGCAGCGTGACCCCGGAAGCGTCGTCTATATGCCAGCGCGCGGCCAGCCTGTCGCCATTGGAGAGCGCCGTGCTCACCGGCGCCTTCACCCAGTTCTGCGCCTGCAGCGTAAAGCCGGAAAGTTCGGCGCGGCCCAGCAGCACGGAAGAAATGACGGAAAGGATATTACCGGCGTTGTCGGAGCGCAGCAGCTCCGCCGTTATAGTGGCGTTGGCCAGCGTAGCGCTTTCCCTGGCCCAGATATTAAAAGTCACATTGCCGGCTATGGTGACGTCGTCGAGCGGAGGGGAATACCAGGTCACCACCGAACCGCCGGCGGTCTCGGTGAACTGGGTGGCGGCGGTAGGCGGAGTGACCGCGCCGGTAAGCGTGTTCTTGGTATAGGTGACCAGCGCAGAACCAGCAGTGCGCGTCAGGTACCTGGAATTCAGCGCATCCACAGGAGTAACGGCGTCCTGGAAGTATACCTTGGTGGCCACCGCCACCTGCGTCACTGTGGACTGGGCCGCAGTATAGGCCGTGGCGAGGCCGTTGTTGTTGACGGCGGCGATACGGAAATAATAGGTGGTCTGCGAGGCCAGGCCGGCCAGCATCAGGAAGTAATCCTGCGTTTCCATCTCGGTCACAGCCGCTCCGGAGGGGTTCAGCGGGTCGGAGGCGGTGGAGGCCGCCACGCGGTACAGCGTGGCCGGGTAAGCGTTGCCGGCCGCCGTCCAGTTCACCTTGATGGAGTTGTCGTCCACGTTGCTGAAGGCCGAGAACACCGGCGCGTTGGCCAGCGTGGAGGTGCCCTGAGCGGCGGAATAGGACCAGGCCGTGCCGCCGTGGTTGAGGCCGGCGGCGCGGAAATAGTAAGTGGTATTGCCGGCCAGGCCCGAAGAGGAGAGCGACAGCGCGTAGGTATCGGAAGTGGTGACCGTCTCGCCGGAGGGCGCCAAAGGGTCCGGCGCCGTGGAGACCAACACGCGGTAGGCTATACCGCCGGGCAGGCCGTTGGCGGTCCAGTTGTAGCCTATGGCGCCGGCGGCCACGCCGGTGAACCCGGAGAAGGCCGGCACGCCGTCAAGCAGCGTGGCAATGCCCTGCGGCGCGGTGTAGGCGGTCAACACGCCGTTATTGTTAACCGCGGCGACGCGGAAATAGTAGGTGGTATTGGCCGTCAACCCGGAAGAGCTGGCGGTGAGAGCGTAGACGTCGGAGAGAGTCACCCTGGCTCCTGCGGGAGCCAGCGGATCGGCGGCGGTGGAGACCGCCACGCGGTACAATGTGGCCCCGGAATTGCCCGGGGCGGTCCAGTTGAAACCCGCGGCCGAAGGCGTGAGTCCGGAGAAACCGGCCGCCGCCGGCGCGTTGGCCAGCGTGGAGGTGGCCAGCAGGGCGGAATAGGAGGTGGCCACGCCGTCGTTGTTGACGCCGGCCACGCGGAAATAATAGGTGACGTTGGAGGAGAGGCCGGAGGTGGACAGGGACTGCGCGTAGGTCTCGTACACCGAGGCCCCGCCGTAGCCCAACGGGTCCTGGCCGGCCGCCGCCAGCACGCGGTACCGGATACCGGAAGGGTTGCCGTTGGCCGACCAGTTGAAATTCATCGCCCCCGCCGTCACCCCGGTAAAGCCGGTTCCCAGCGGCTCGAAGGCCAGCAGCGTCGAGGTGGACGCAGCGGCCGTGTAGGCGGTGGTTATGCCGTTCACGCTGACGCCGGCCACGCGGAAATAATAAGTGGTGTTCACCGCCAGCCCCGCCGAGGTCAGGTAAAGATTGTAGGTGTCCGTGACCGTGGCCGCGGCGGCGCCGGGGGCCAGCGGGTCGGGCGCGGTGGACACCGCCACCCGGTACAGCGTCCCGGCGGCGTTGCCGTTGGCCGACCAGTTGAACCGCAGCGACTCGGCGGCCATATTGGTGAAGCCGGCGAATACCGGGGCGTAGCCCAGCAGCGTGGCGGTGCCGGCCGACGCGGTGTACGCGGTGGCGACCCCCGCGGAGTTAAGTGCGGCGACCCTGAAATAATAGGTGGTATCCGCGGCCAGGCCGGAACTGCTGAAATAGAGGTTGTAACCGCCAGTCACCGTGGCGGCGGCGCCGGCCGGGTTAAGCGGGTCCGGCGCGGTAGACACCGCCACGCGGTACTGCGTGCCCTCGCCGTTGCCGTTGGCCGACCAGTTGAAGGTTATGCCGCTCGCCCCCATACCGGAGAAACCGGTGAAGAGCGGCGCGTTGGCGAGGGTAAGGACTTCCTGCGGATAGGCATACTCCGTCGCTACTCCGGCCTTGTTCACGGCGGCCAGGCGGAAATAATACCTGGTGTCGCGGCTGAGACCGGCGGCGTCGTAATACAGACCAACGATATCGGCTGTGTAGACCGGCGCGCCAGCCGGGTCCAGCGGGTCCGGAGCCACCGAGTAAACCAGCCGGTACAGGGTATCCCCGGCGTTTCCGGAAGAGGTCCAGTTCGCCCGCGCCGAGGAAGCCTGCACTGCGGTGAAGGCGGAGAAGGAAGGGGTATTGGCCAGCGTGGCGGAACCTATCGCGGCCGTGAAGGCCGTGGCGGTGCCGGTCTTGCTCAGGCCGGCCGCCCGGAAGTAATAGGTGGTGTCGGCCGACAGCCCCGAGGCCCCCAGGAAAACATTATAGGTATCGGAGGAGACCACCGCCGCGCCGCCGGGGGCGAGAGGGTCCGGGGCCGTGGACAGGAGCACCCGGTACTGGGTGCCGCCCGGGTTGCCGTTGGCCGACCAGCCGAAGCTCATGGCCTCGGCGGTTATGCCGGAGAGGGCCGGGGCGGAAGGAGAGAACTGCACCAGCGTGGCGGCCGGCCCCAGGGCCAGCCAGGCGCTGTTGGCGCCGTTGCCATGGGCCCGTACGAACAGGTAATAGAACGTGTCCGGGACCAGGGCCGGGGCCTCGAACAACGAGGCACCAAGCGCAATGGTCTGGCTCGAGGCGTAGATGGAGACCGGCGGGTCGGCCGGGCTGAGAGAGGCCGCCAGGGTGTAGCCGGTGGCCCCGCCTACCAGCGACCACGAGGCCGTGACCGAGGTTATGAAGATCCCGTCCACCGAGCCTGCCGCCGGGGAACCTATCTCCCCGGAGGTCAGCGTCTTCTCCGCGACCGGAGCGGTATAGGCGGTAGTCACGCCGTTGTTGTTCACGGCCGCGGCACGGAAATAGTAGTAGGTATCCGGCAGCAGCCCGCCCGAGCTCAGGTACAGGTTATAGACGTCGTAGGACAGCGCCTGCGCGCCGGCCGGCGCCAGCGGGTCCGCCGCGGTGGACATGACCACCCGGTACAGCGTGCCGGCGGCGTTGCCGGAGGCCTCCCAGTTCAGCCGCAGCGAGCCGGAAGATACGCCGGTAAAATAGAAGGCCGACGGCTGGGCGGCCAGCGTGGAGGTGGACGCCGCGCCGGAATAAGCGGTAACCTGGCCGGCGCGGTTCACGGCGGCCGCGCGGAAATAATAGGTAGTATTGGCGGCGAGGCCGGCGGAGCTCAGGAAAGCGTTATAGGTGTCCGAAGAGCTGTAAACGGCGCCGCCGGGGACCAGCGGGTCCGGGCCGGTGGAGACCGCCACGTTATACCGCGTGCCGGGCGGGTTGCCGTTGGCCGCCCAGCCGAACAGCATCTCGGAAGTGGTCACTCCGGAGAAACCCGAGGGCAGCGGAGGACGGGCGTAGGTGGCCAAGCCCTGCGGGGAGGTGTAACCGCTTACCGACTCTCCGGCGCCGGCGAGGCTCGCCACGCGGAAATAGTAGGTAGTGTTGGCTGACAGCCCCGAGGAGCTCAGGAAAGCGTTGTAGGTGTCGGAAGAGGTCACCGCCGCGCCGCCGGGGGCCAGCGGGTCCGGCGCGGTGGAGACCAGCACCCGGTAGCGGAAACCGGGCGCGTTGCCTGAAGAGGACCAGGCGGCGGTTATATAATCCTCCCCGACCCCGGTAAAACCGGTGAAGGACGGGGCGTAAAGCCTGGCCTGGGCGGTGGCGCCGTTGGAGAGGTAGCTCCAGGCGTCCCAGGACGAGCGCGCCTTTACCGCGAAATAGTAGGTGGCGCCGCCGGGCAGGCCGTTTATGGTCAATTGCTCGGCCTGGCCGTAACCGGCCGGCAGCGGCACCGCGAGGAAATCTGTAGCCGACGCGGCCAGCAGGAAGGCTCCCTCTCCGGCCGCCGGTGAGCCTTCGGGGTAGGTGGAATAGCGTATCTCGTAGGCGGCGGCCGTGCCAGTGGAGCCATCGGCCTTGGGCGCTGTCCAGTTAATGGTCAGGCTGCCGGCGGCGGCGCCGGCCGAGGCGGCCAGGCTGCGTATGGTCTCGGGCCAGGCCGCCAGATTGCCGAAGCCGGGGCGCAGGGAGTGATGGTCGGAGGTATAGGCGTACTGGCCGGACTCTCCCAGCACCGAGAGCACTTTATGGCTGGCCGAGGCACCGTTACCGCTGCCGCCGGAGTCCACGGCCCCCGGCAGCACCTCCTGCGTCGGGCCGGAGGCAGAACCGGCGGCGGCCGACCGCGGCAGGGAGAATAAGGCAAAGCAGAGCCCGGCCAGGATGAACCCGGCAGAACTGCCGGCCGAGCCGGCGCTTCGCCTTCCTCTGTTAACCGCCATATTCTCCTTTCAGACTGGCGCTAATTTATATGCCTCCGACTTTCTGCGCTAGAACATAACTGCCTTTCAGCACGGTGAGGCTGCCGCTGGTATTGGGCGCCCATTGCAGGATCACGGTACCGGCCGTACTGGCGGTGATCCAGCCCTGCATACTGACGTTGAAAGGCAGGCTGACATCGGCGGCTATAGTGTTGTTGATCGCGGCAGTCGGTGCCGCGTCGCAGTCGGTAACGGAAGCCTGCGGGAAAGCCGTACCGACCGGCTCCGACCCGGCCAATATGACCCTGCAGGTCCAGCCTGCTGCGCCCAGTATTGCCGATTTCCAGTCGGGGGTGGCGCTGTTGAGGTTGGTCACCAGCAGGCGGAAATCGAAGATCCAGGTCTCGCCGGCCGCCACCGCGAAGGACAGGTCGTCATCGGCCTGCAGCGTAGTGCCGGTAGCCACGTTCTCGTCGGCGCTCTTCACCACGAACTTCATGGTGGAGGCCTGCGCCCAGGTGGCGTCGCCGCGCAGGAACTGGGTGGTGACGCCCGGCGCCTTGGGGGCCAGGCCGTGGCGGACAGTGGAAACATTGCCGACCGCCACATCGGAAAGCCCCAGCGCCCCCTCGTAGGCGGCGCCGACCGCCAGCGAGGAAACTATCACGTTGGCCCCCAGCGTGCCGGTGGTAGCCAGCTTGCTGATGCTCATGGCCGCGGAGGGACTGATGTCCGCGTCGGTGATGACGCCGTCTACTATCTGGTTCCCGCCAGTGATGGCGCCCACGGCCACGGAGGAGATCCTCAGCAGCGCCGAACCGTCGTTATTGGTCAGGGAGTCGGCCACCGAGGTCTTAAAGCTGTAGGGGCCGGTCACCAGCCGCTCGCGCGGGGTCAGGGTCTCGCCGGCCACAGCGATGTCCAGATAGCGGGCGTCGGCGGAGAACACGTCGCCGGCCAGCGCCGCTACGGCGCCCAGCTGCACCGCGAAGACGCCGTTGGTCACCGTGACGTTCTGGCTTTCTGTCCACAGGCAGGCGTTGCCCACGGCGCAGGGCGCCGAACAGGTGGCGGCCAGCGAGTCGCAGATCTTGAACGTCATAGTGTAACTGCCGTTGCGAGGCAGTTTGTCGGGGTCAAGCAGGCGGCCCTGGAAGTTAAGATAGCCCGGCACGGCCGCGGAGGCGGCCGCCGCCATGGCCAGCAAGATGGCCGAGATCAGATTTATGGTTTTCTTCATAAGTTTTTCCCCTAATCTTCGGCCGCGCCGCCGTACACCTGGCTCCGGCCGCCCTTCTTTTCCTCTTCTATGCTCATATCCACCACGTCCTGCACCGTCAGGCCTACCAGCCAATGGTTGACCTCTTCGCGCAGTTTCTTATAGAGCTTGCCCGGGATCTGCTCCCGCTCGGCCTCGGGCGCGCCGTTAAAAGTGAAAGCCTCCATCAGCTCCCAGACGCTGATCTTGTCGAGGTCCTTGCGCAGGCGGTAGCCTTTGCCCTTCTGGGATTCCACAAAACCGGCGTGCACCAGCGCCTGCAGCACCTTGTTGCAGTAGGGCGCGGGCAGGCCCTGGAAGCGCGAGATCTCCGCGACCTGGTTCCAGGAGCCGCCGTTGTTCTGCCCTAAATAATGCAGGCAGGCGAGGCCATAGGCTAAAGTGCGGTTCATCCTCATAATCAAACCATTGGATAAAACATGTCCGATGAGAAGCGAAAAAATAAACGGCCGCTACGGAGCCGTTCCATTATTGTGTGAAGTTTATATAGTATAGCAGGCCTATTACGGTAGTCAAGGGGGAACTTTGTTGACTTACAGTACAGCCTTTTGGACCCTCCTGCGCGTTAGGGCGGCCAGGGCGCAGGCCTGCCTGTTCGGCGCGAAGATGTCCCCCGTTTCCAATAGGCTTATGCCCGGGCAGCGGCTGCAAAAGTCCAGGTCCCGGCAGCCGGAACAGCTTTTGAGGTCTTTGGCCCCTGCCGCCCGCCACTTTTTCAGCCAGGGGGAGTTTTTCCACATATCGGCGAAAGACCGGCGGGCCAGGCTCCCCAGCCTTACGGGGATCTGCAGGCAGGGATAAAGCGCCCCGTCAGGCCCTGCCGCGCAGACATTGCGGCCTGCGCCGCAGAGAAAGTCAGGAGCCCCCTTTTCCTGGCTTACCGGAACCGGGGCGCCGACAAGGGGCTCCACCGCGGCGGCCAACCTGGAACCGGCCAGCCGGTATTTAAGGGCAGACACGTCGCCGTCATTGGCCGGGGCCACTACCGGGTCGAAAGCTATGCCAAAACCTTCCCGGGCCGCCAGCCCTTTCAGCCAGGCGGCCTGCCCGGAGTTTAAGCTCAGAAGCGGAGTTTTTATCTTTACTCGCAGGCCGGCGCCCCGGAGCAGGCGGGCGGCGGCGAGGCTGCGGCGGAAAGAGCCCTCCAGGCCGGTAACCCGGTCATGCGCGGCCGGGCGCCCGTAAAAGCTGATCTCGAAGGAGGAAACCCCCGCCTTTTTCAGCTCTGCCGCAAGGGCGAGGGTAAGGCCCAGGCCGGTAGAGAAGACCCGCACGTCGAAATTCAACTTTTTCGCGAAACGGCAAAGCTCCGGCAGGTCCGGCCGCAGCAGCGGCTCGCCGCCGGTGAAGACCAGGTACATGCCGCCGGCGCGCGCCAACTGGCGCAATATCCCCTTCCAGGCGGCGGAGGACAGTTCTTTGCCCGCGGCAGCCCGGCCCCGCGTCTCCGGCAGGTAGCAATGCAGGCAGGCCAGCGGGCAGCGGCGGGTCAGCTCTATAGTGACCGAAACGGGGATATTCCCGGCAAGGGACAATTCGTTGAGTTTAGCGGAAACGGAAGTATCAGGCATGCAGGAACAGCCTGGCCAACAGCCGGCGGGTGCGGGAGTAGAGGAGGCCGGGAGCGCCGGCGGCCAGGGGATGGCCGCTCAGCACGCGGCCCTGCACATCGCCCCAGGGAACCAGGTGCGGTTCCAGGCGGCCGGCGTCGTCGGCCAGCGTGGCCCCGGCCGGAGAAACGGAGATCACCCTGTGCAGCAGGGTGCGGCCCAGGTGCACATAGACGGCGCAGTCTCCGGGGCGGGTGCGCTCCGGGGACACCACCACGGCCTGCCCGGGGCGGAACACTGGCAGCATGCTGGAGCCTTCAAGACGGAAAGCCTTCATGTTTTCAGGAGAACTTTTTAAGCGTCTTGCAGGCCAGCTGGCTGATGGGACCGGTGATGCATTTGCCGCAGGCCAGGGCCGCGGTCTCGAAGATCTTTTCGGTCTTCAGCTTGGGTTTTTCGTAGGTTTTTTTCTTTTTCACAGGTCAATCTCCGGACTCGGCCAGCAGGCCCGCTTTAAGCAGTTCCTCAATAAATTCTCCAGCGTCCCTGGCGGCGGTCTGGCCGTCCACCTGGAACTCCGCGGCCAGCGCGCCGGCGGCCGCGGCCGGGGCCTTGCCGGCGGCCAGGCAGTCCCAGAGCAGGGCGCCGGTGGCGTTAAGCTGGTGCAGGCGGGAACCGGCGGCGTCCACTATGAACAGCTCGCCGGCTATGCGCCGGCAGGCCAGGTCTTTCCTTATTTTGACTTTCATATCAGTTCCATGAACGAAGCGTCTTTTTTTGTGAACTCCAGCCGCGCGAATTTGTTTTTCTTCAGCAGCGCAGCCGCGTTGTCCAGCACCTGCCCCGAAACCCCCGGGCCCTTTTCGAAATTCAGCAGGCAGCGCAGCAGCAGCCCAAGGGCCTCGGCGCTCCCGCAGGGGGTGACCGCGTTGACCCGCGACTTCTTAAGGAGATAGATCCCGCCCAGCGGCCAGCGCCCGGGGCGGCCGTCCGCGCGCATCTCGCCCCAGAAGGGAGAGCCGTACACCACGCACCGCCCCCGCTCCTGGCGCAGCAGGTTTATCTCGTCGCTTATAACCTCGCAACCGGCCCCGGCGGCCAGTTTTGACAGGGTGGACTTGCCCGCTCCGGAACGCCCCAGAAAGAGGTATGCCTTCCCGTTCTTAACAATGCCCGCGGAGTGCAGCATAAAACCGCCGGCGCGGATAAGCAAAGCACTTATTAAAGAGCGTAAAAAAGCGTCCAGGCACTGTTCATTAGGCGCCGCCATCAGCGTCCCTGCGCCCGAAGCCAGGTCCAGCGCGGCTTTAAAGTCGCCCCTGCCCAGGTTGAGGGACTTTCCGTCAAAGCTGACGACCGGCTTGAACGGATTTTGAACTCCGGAACGGCTGGAGACCGAAAAGCTGTAGCCTCCGGCCTCCTCTGCGACAAAAGGAGCGTATCTGCGCCTTAAAACAGAAATGACACCAGGGCGGTCCTGTTTGAAATTCAAACCTAAACCAGCGACACTCAAAGAGGCAGAGAACATCTTCAAGGCCAGGCCGCAGGATTTGGAGCCTGCTCCTCCCAGGACTGCTTTATCAACACCACGTTCAGGGTGGGCAGTCTCAGCTTGGCGTCATAGAACACCATAGTGTTGCCGGCCCCTGAAACGGCGCCCTCCACCCACATGGCGCCGTACACGTCAGAATCGCCGGTGCGGTTGAAATCGCCTCCTATATACAGGAAGCCGTAAACCCCCAGGTCGGCGCCGAGAGGGCCGCCCTCGCAGGTCATGCCGCAGGACCCGAAAGTATAGGTAGCGGCGTTGCTGTTCAGCCCGGTGTCGCCTGGGTACTCATCCGGATCGGAAGTGTCTATCTTCTGATATTCCTTCCACGCGGCGGCCGGCACAGCAACGGCAGACCCGGGGCTATAATTGTCGCCGCCGGATACCCCCAGGTTGCCGCGCACGATCACGGTCCCGCGCAGCCCGTTGCGTCCCGCCCAGTTCACATTGTTGTCCCAGTACCAGGTGAGGTCTTTATTGCGCAGCGTGGTATTGTCATACAGATTATTCACCGAGCAGTTGGTACAGCCGTCGCCTCCGTACGAACAGGTAATGGGCCCGTTCAGGTAAGGGGAACTGCAGCAGTTCATGCCGTTGACGGTAGTGGTAGAAACGCTGGTGTCGCAGACACAGTTAGCCCCTGCGCCGTCGCTGTCGCTGCAGCCGTCGCCGCTGGTGGTGTACACATAATCGCAAGGGCTGCCGGAATCGTTGCAGCCGTTGCCGGTACAGCGCTTGCTGCAGACGCAGTTGGCGCCGGCGCCGTCGCTGTCCGGGCAGCCGGAGCCGGTGCAGACCCTGGCCTTGCCGGTGCCGGAGCAGGAGCAACTGCCGCCCGGGTCCGTACAGGCGCCGCCCAGGCAGGCGTTGCTGTCGCAGGAGCAGCTGCCGCCAGGGTCCGTGCAGGCGCTGCCGAAACTGGCACGGGAACGGGAACAATCTGAACCAGGGTCAACGCAGGCGGTACCCAGACATGGGGTGTAGATCGTGGTGTAGCTTTCAACCGCCACGGTGTCGCAATTGAGGGTGCCGGAGGCGGCGGCAGAAGCCTTCATTGTGGCGAAATCGAACTGCGGCAGCTCCGGCACATTGTAGTCGGACCACCACTCCAGGCCGTCCGTGTTGGAGGGGTTGACGTCATTGGTCGGGTCGAACGGGCGCACCACCTGCTTGGACAGCTTGCGGGGGAACCCGTTAGTAAGGCCGCCGCCGGAGACGGTTATGTCCCCCATAGCCATCACCGGCCCCCAATGCACCACCGAAGCGCCTGTGGCGCTGAGATTGGAGCCGGTGATTATAGCCCCGGGAATGCTGGTGTTCTCGAAGACGGCCTTTATGGCCCGGACCTCGGTGCCGAGGGTGTTGCGCCCCTCGCCTATGATGGTGACCTGGTCCTCCACCGGCCCGGACCCGACGTAAATGCGGTAAGTGCCGCCCTTCAATTCGC
The DNA here is from genome assembly GCA_964417965.1 of uncultured Elusimicrobiaceae bacterium. Lineage (GTDB taxonomy): Bacteria > Elusimicrobiota > Elusimicrobia > Elusimicrobiales > UBA9959 > UBA9959. The sequence continues at coordinate 15,834 of CAYQJX010000005.1, read as the reverse complement.
GGTAGGTGGCGTCCAACCTGTAGCCGGGGATGGCCCCGCCGTTCCTTACCAGCTCAAAGGTGCCGGTCGAACTCTTGACCTTCCAGTAGCCGCGGTCCACTGCGGACTCCGCCAGGTTGAAGGCCTGGCTGGAGGCCTGGTCCTTGACGGAAAGCTTGGTGTCGTCCTTCACCCACTTGTACATGATGGGCACCGAGACCAGCATCAGCAGCAGTATCATGATCACGGCCGGCAGCAGAAAGCCGGCGCGGCGCCTGAGCGGCAGCGCGCGGGATAGCCCGGCAAACATGTTCTGTTCTTTCATGACCGCTCTCCTAATCGTTCATAACCCTGACCTTCTCGGAGGCCATGTGCAGCGCTTTCGTCTTGCCTTCATAAATGGCCTTTTCCATGGTTATGGAAACCGACAATATCCCCATGTCGTCCGACCTGGGGAAAGTGAAGGCCAGGTATTTGAGATTCTTCGACAGCACCCGGCCGGTGGTGCCCACCACATGATAAAGGCTGGTCCCCTGCTGGTAGAAGACCACGGTGCCGCCCTGCTGCTTGGTGAATGTTATTTTGGAGTAGAAAGGCTGGCTGGAATTATGGCGGCTCAGTATTATGGTCCCGGCCTGGGCCTGGCGGAGGTTCCTGGTCATCAGGTACATCACGGACCTGGCCTCCTGCTGCATTTCGACCCTGGTGCGGTTCATGATGAACTGCCGGTTCACCTGCAGGAGTATGGGTGAGGCCACGCCGAACAGGGTGGAAACTATCCCTACGACGATGAGCAATTCCATCAGCGTCACGCCGGGCCGCCGCCCAGAAGCTACCATGAGAAATTCACCCCCGGAGTGGTCTGACCCGGGACCACGCTGATATTGGCCGTCTGGGAGGAAAGCACGGTCGTGGTAGTACCGCCGGGCGCGGGGAAATACGCGTAGACGCGATACGGCGGACTGGTGCTGCCCCTCACCTCGGCCAGGTAGGTGCCGCTCTCAAGGCTGGAGACCACGTAATACGGAGCGCCGGTAAGCGTGGCAGCGCTCAGATCAGGAGGGACCGGCGGACTACCGGCGAGCGTAACGGTGGTGACTACTATAAGCACCCCGGTCTTTATCGCCTGGCCGGAAGAACTTACCGTGCCGGAGATGTACCCCATGGCTCCGGAAATAGTGAACGTGTCGGAAAAGACCGTTAACCCGGGGGTGTCCACAGTATCGGTCACAGAATCGGGCGTGGCCGTTTCGTGGGAACCTACGGAGGGCCGCACAAAGTACAAGCCCGTACTGATGTTAACGGAGGTAAAGCGCCCGTCCAGGCCGCTGACCTGCTGGTCGCGCGCTATGCCGTTGGAATCCACTACGGCGACGGCGACTCCGGGCAGCGGGTTGATGCCGTCCCGGGTAACAAAACCGGTAATCCGGCCGCCCTGATAGAGCACGAAATCCACCCCGGAATGGACCTCCCCGATCTCCATCGGGATGGTGTTGGAAGACTGCGTGACATACAGCGCGGTGCCGCCGCTGGAGGGATTGGCGGTGACGTCTACTACGCCGGAGGAGACCCGCAGCGTGTACCTGCCGCTGGTCGTGCCGGCGTTAGTGGGGGCCCCCATGGCTCCCGGCGTCACTACGATCGCCGGGCTTATCGGGTTGCCTGCCGCGTCCACAACCCGGCCGGTGATCAGGCCGACGGTCATCTCCTCCGTCAGGAAGGTAGTGCTGCTGAAAAAGACATAACCGCCGCCGCCCGAAGCGACCGTCACGTCGGCCCGCTCAAGCCCGTTAAGGCCGCTGGAGATGAGCACGGTCCAGGTTCCGGTGGCGACATCCACCAGCGTAAAGGCGGCGCTGGGCGGGTCGCCTGTGAGGGCGGCCTCGGCCGAGGAGGAAATGCCGTCGGAGCAGGTAACGACCGCGCCGGCGGCCGGCGTCGCCGCTATAATATCCCTGACCGGGGAGAAGACGTTGTTAGGGGGATCCGAGGCCGGCGTCTGTGCGTAGATGTCCACGCTGTTGTTGTTGGAATCGTAGGCCGGGCCGTAGTTCGGGTCACCCCCGGCGGGACTGGCCTTGCGGCGGTAGAACTCGTTGCGCTGCAGCCCTATCCCCTGCTCGTACCCCTCGGTCTCATAGAAAGGCGCGGTCTTAGCCTCGCTGCTGCGGTCCCAGCCGACCTGGTCCAGTATCCTGCCGTCGCTGACGCGGTACAGTTCTATGGCCGCGCAGCCTTCGCCGCCGCCGTCCTCGTGTACCGGGATAATGTTGCTCTGCGTCGCGAAATAAGGGAAATCCGCGACGGAATTACCGGACGCCCACACCGCGTCGGCCTCGGTGTTCGTCCCGACCGCGGTGACAGTGCCGGTATTGGAAAAAAGGTAGTAGCCGCCGGGCGCTATTTCGGCGCTTAAATATTCCAGCTGTATATCGCGTTTGCCGGCGTCCGCGGAGCGCCTGAATCTGAGACCGATATCACCGTCCACGGTCCAGGTAAAGGTAGTGGGGTTGAAGACCTCCACGAACTCCTGGTCGAAACCGGAGGCGTTAACGCTGCTGCCTACGATCTGGCTTATGACCAGGTGGTCGGCCACCCAGGCGTAGCCGGTGACGGTGCCGGTGGCGATCTTGACCAGGGAGAAATCCTGGGTCTGCGTGGAGTTGGCGGCGATGCTGACAGAACGCATCTGCGAGTAATAGTTCTCTACGGTAACGACCATGGTATAACTGCCAGGGGAGGCGTTGATGACGTACGATCCCACAGCGCTCGTGGTATCGCGCCAGCCGGAGTTCTCTACGATGCTGACCAGCGCGCCATTGATCGGGGACGCATCCGCGGAGTCCCTTACGGTGCCGTTAAAAACAGAGTTGGCCATCACGGTGTCCGGGTTTGACATTACGTTGCGCAGAGCCAGTTTTTGCTTCCGCCCCCCCTGCGCCCAGGTAACCGTGACAGTAATAAGTTTAAGGCCCGTGTCAGGGGTATTAGGGGCCAGCAGCACCAGTTCCCCGGAATCCTCCCGGGCGACCTGGATGTAGGTATAGCGCGTGTAGGTGACGCCCGCCTCCGAAATGATCTCCGGCGGGAAATAACCGGTGTCATAGTCCAGGCTCTCGGGAGAGAAATCGGTGGTATTATGGGCCGGGTCCGTGGTTGCCAGGACCTGGTAGTACACTTTCTGTTTTAGTATCTGCATCTTCTCCTGCGCCAGATTGGACGCGAGAGTGCGGTTTTTAGAGGCCTGAATAGCCTTTTGAATATGCCCGTATGTCTCCACCATACCAATGATGCCTATAGTGAGGATGGACAGCGCCACCATCATTTCCACCAGGGTCACACCGGACCGCGACCAACCGCAACGGCGTACGCCGCCGGCCGGGGCCGCTCGGTATGCTTTCAGAACGCGGGACAGGAACCTCATGCTTATACTCTACCCTCCGGGCCGAAGATATCCGTCAAAAAATGGTCAAATCCGGGTCAAATCCGCAGGCTCCTTACGGGTAGGAACCAGCGTCTTCCTCTTCCTGTTCAGGCTCGGCGCCGCCGGGCTTTGAGCCCTCCAGCTCCTCGGAATATTCCGCGGCGGGGGGTTCGCTCTTGGTGATCGGCCTCTTTTTCAGCACGCGTTTTTTCTTGGGCGCGGCCGGAGGCGGCGCAGCGGGCTCCTTGTCCACCATTACCTGGCCCGGCTCCTCCGCGGCGGCGGCCGCCGCGTCGGGGGCGACGGCGGAAGCGGGGGTTTTCCCGGCGACTTTCTTGCGCCTCACCAGCTTACGCTTCTTGACCGGCTTTCCGGGAGCGGCGGCGGGCGCGGCTTCGGCCAGGGCGGGGGCGGGCGCGGGCTTGCGCTTGGCCTCGAGCATCTTGTCAAAAGAATCGCGCTGTTCATCGTCCAGGAACTCGCGCACCAGGTCGGGCATGCCCCTGTTGATCTTCACCATGGCGTGCCGGCTCTCGTTCACCCGGTAAAGCCATTTTTTTTCTTCGACCAGGTTCTTCTCGTACTCTTTCATCAGCTTGTCGAATTCTTTGGTCTTTTTGTCGATCGCGGCCGAGATGCGTTCCTCCTGCTTGGAGCTCAGGCGCAGGGCCGTGGAAAGCTCGGCGAGGATGGCCGGCGAGTCCGGGCGTTTTAACGTCGCGCCGGCGGCCTCTTCGGTTTTCTGGACGGGCGCGGCGTCGAGATCGGCCTCGTTAAGCTCCTGGGCTCCGGCGACGGCCGGCAGGGCGAGCAGTGTCAGGATAAGCAGTCTTTTCATCGTATTCCTCCAATTCGATCGCTGACGGGTCACTAAATTCAATCCACCAGGTCGGCTATGGCCACGCGGCTGGTGTGTTCGGTGCGGCCCCAGAAGTCCCGGCCGCGCAGCACCCCGGCCACGAAGACCGGCAGCCGCAGGATGCCGAGCAGCGGCTGCAGGAAGTAGGCCGCCACCAGCGCGGGCGGGGCTTTCTCCAGCAGCAGGGCGGCCGCGGGGTAGAGCACCAGCGGCACCAGCACCGCGGCCTTCATCGCGGCCTCAGAACCTGGCAGCACCTGGTACAGCCATAGCACTATGTTAAAAGAGTCGCGGCTCAGCCAGACCAGGCCGGCGCCCAGCGTTACTATGACGAAGCGGTAGGTCTGCGCGCAGTAGAGGGCGCCTTCGAAGGCTTTGGGGTCGGCGCGCCGCAGCGCGCGCAGGCAAAGCCCGGCCAGGTGGCGGCGGGCGGTGTCCAGGGAGCCGCGGGTCCAGCGGATGGTGCGGCAGAGGTACTGGCTCAGCGTCTCCGGTTCCTCGTCGTAAACCACGGCGTCTCGCGACCAGGAGATGCGCACGCCGTGGCGGATCAGGCGCATCTGCATCTCCAGGTCCTCGGTGAGACAGGTTTCGTCCCAGGGGAATTTTTCGGCCACCGCGCGGGCAAAGCACATGCCCTTGCCGTGCAGCGTGGCGGACAGGCCCAGCGCCTGCTTGGGCAGCTGGAAGAAGCGGTTGGAAACCACATGCCCGGCGGCCAGAATAAGGGCCAGCAGGTTGCCGGTGTTCTTGGCCAGCTGCCGCCCCTGCACCGCCTGGGCTCCGGCCTCCAGCTCGGCGTTCATGGCCTCCAGGAAGTCCGGATGGGCCAGCGAATCGGCGTCGAAGTAACACAGGGCGTCGTAATCGCCCCAGTCGAAAACTTTCTGGGTGGCCCACTTCAGCGCCCGGCCTTTGCCGGGTTTAAGGCCCGGGCCGGAGTGGTCCAGCACTTCCGCGCCGGCGGCCGCGCCGGCCCTGGCCGTGCCGTCGGTGCAATGGTCGGCTACCAGGAAAATAGTGAAAAGTTCGCGCGGATATTTCAGGCGGGCCAGACTCTCTACCGCCAGGCCGATCACGCCCTCTTCGTCATGGGCCGGGACCAGCAGCGCAAAACGGCGGCGCGGGGCGGCCCGGCCGGGCCGGGGCAGGGACCAGAACCCCCTGAAACTGAGCAGGAGGTAAAAAAGGCCCGTCAGGAACAGGAAAGCCTGCGCCAGGTTGGAAAGTGTTATTAAAATGTAGTTTCCCATTAACGGCCCTGCCGGCTCTTTTAGGGCCGGCTATGGATATCGATAATAATACCAACTGAAGCGCCGGAAATCAAGGGTGGCTGTTGACTAGCCGCCCTTTCGTTGTTATATTATGGGTATGGAAGGCGAGAACAAGAAATCGTTCTGGAAGATCTGGATCTACCTCACCCCGGTATACATACTGCTGGCCATACCGCTTTACAAGTGGGTGGTGAAAGTTAATTCCAGCGACATGGCGCTGTCCAAGGACGAATACAGCGCTTTCAACGCCGAAGACGGCAGCATAAAGAAAACCGGGGGCGGGGATTACGACCCCGGCCTGCACGAAGGCGGCTACAGCGTCCGCTACCGCTCCGGCAAGGACGGCAACATAGAGGACACCCGCAGCCCCGAAGAACGCCAGGAAGAACGCGAGGTGGCCGCGGCAGAAGAGCAAGCCCGCCGCAAGCGGGCCGCCGACGCCGGGCAGTACCGGGCCCGCACCGGCGGTCAGGCCGCCCTGGAGTCAGCCGACACTAACGCCAAGACCCAGGCGGGCCTTGGCGCGCAGAAAGGCTACCTGAGCTACGCCGTCGGCAAGGTAATGAACAACCCCAAGGCCGTGGGCGCCCTGCTCAACAACAAGCATGTGGTCAACGGCTTCATGTCGCGCGGCACGGTAAAGGCCGCCACCGCCAGCCCCGAAGGCCTGGCCAACTACCTCAAGGGCAGCGGCCCCTCTAATTTCCTCAACAACCCGGTGGTCAAAGCCGCCATGAACAACCCCGCCATAGTTAGCGCCGTGGCCGGCAGCGCCATAGTGAGCGCCCTGCTGGACACCCCGGCCGCCAAAGGCCTGATGAACAACCCGGACCAGCTGGCTAAACTGGTGGATTCCAATCCCGAGCTGGTAGCCCTGGCCATGCAGAACCCGCAGACCCTGACCATGATGATGAGCAATCCGGAAGTCTCAGGCCTGGTAGGCAAGTTCGACACCAGCAAGATCAAAACCGGTTATTAAACCGCCCTCCCCCCCCCGTTTTCCGGACAAATTCCCGCAGGCTTGACACAAATCAACCAAAAGTCCTATATTCCAAGTAGGTCTTTTGGTACCCACGCAATTATTGGAGGAAGAATGAAAAAACTGATCACATTGTTCGCCGGCCTCATGCTGGCGGCGGTAACCGCGCAGGCTTCTCAGAAGATAATTTCCTTTGACCACACCGTTAAAGGCGCCATCGACAAGAGCATCGAGAGCCTCGGCGGCAAGGTCACCCGCAAATTCACGGTCATAGACTCGCTCGTGGCCGTTTTCCCCGACAATATAAAGGACGCCTCCATCTACTCCCTGAAGGGCGTCACCAACGTGGACGAAGACCGCTACATAAAGTGGATAGAAGAAGCGGCGGCCCCCCAGCTCCCCTCCATGGAGAGCGTTCTCAATATGGTGCGCACCGGCGAAGGCTGGGCGGCCCCCGTTTTCGGCGAGATCCGCCCGGAAGTTGACCCGGCCGAGAAAGAGCTCCCCTGGGGCGTAAAGCGCGTCAACGCCAAAGCCTCCTGGGATTACGGCGCCGGCAAGGGCGTAAAAGTGGTAGTGATCGACACCGGCGTGGACTACACCCACCCGGACCTGGCTGCCAACTACAAAGGCGGCTATAACGCCATCATCACCACCGCCACCCCCAAGGACGATCACGGCCACGGCACGCACGTGTCCGGCACCATAGCCGCGGTCAAAGACCTGCGGGGCGTGGTCGGCGTAGCCCCCGCGGTGGACCTGTACGGCGTAAAAGTCCTCGACAAGAACGGCTCCGGCCAGTATTCCTGGATAGTCGCCGGCATCGAGTGGGCGATAGAGAACCGCATGAACGTCATCAACATGAGCCTCGGCGGCGGCTCCGGCACCGAAGCCCTGAAGCAGGTGATGATAAAGGCCCACGCCGCCGGCATAGCCATAATCTGCGCCGCCGGCAACGACTCGGGCCCCGTCAACTTCCCCGCCAAGTACCCGCAGGCCATAGCCATCTCGGCCTCGGACTCGGCCGATAAGATCGCCTCCTTCTCCTCCCGCGGCGCCGAGATCGTCATCATAGCGCCCGGCGTGAACATCTACTCCACCAAGAAGGGCGGCGGCTACACCACCATGTCCGGCACCTCCATGGCCTGCCCGCACGCGGCCGGCCTGGCGGCCTTAGCCGTGGGCGCCGGCGCCAACGGCGCGGAAGCCGTGCGCGCGGCCCTGAAGAACGCGGCCACCCCGCTGCCGGGGCTTACCCCCGTACAGCAGGGCGCCGGCCTTGTAGACGCCTTCAAACTGGTGCGCTAAACCCGACGGCGCAGAAAAACCCCGCGGAAAGCCTCCGCGGGGTTTTTTATTTGGTAAAATCATATTTACCTCATGAAAACAGCCTTCCTTGCCTTGCTCCTGCTGGCCGCGGGCCCCGCCTGCGCCGGGCAGAAGATAATTACCTTCGCCGGGGACGTCCTCCCGGCGGCGCAACTGCGCCTGGTACAGAGCAGGGGCGGCCGCATAGTGCAGGAATTCCCCTTTATCAACGGCGTGCTGGCCGAATTCCCGGAAGGCGTTAAAACAGCCGACATTTCCCGCGCTCCCGGAGTGGATTCCGCGGAGGACGACAGGGAAATTTACTGGCTGGCTTCCGAACAGCCGTCGCCCCTGCAGGCGGCGCAGGCGGAAATAGCCGCCCTGCTGCGCGGCGAGGCGGCCGTCGCCCAGCCCCCGCAGGCCCCGGCCCCGGCGCCTATCTCGCCGGTTTATATAACCACCGCCAACGCCGAGGGGAAAACGGAACGCCTGCCCTGGAGCTCGGTACGGATGGGCGCCCCAAAGGCCTGGGCCTACACCAAAGGCAGGGGCGCGCGCGTGGCCGTGCTCGACGGCGGCGTGGAATGCACCCACCCTGACCTGGCGCCCAACTGCGCCCCGGGGTACAACGTGCTGGATCCCGGCGCCCTCCCCGAAGACGGCACCGGCCACGGCACGCACGTGGCGGGCATTATAGCCGGGGCCCTCAACTGGAGCGGCATGGCCGGCCTGGCGCCGGAAGCCACGATCATCCCGGTAAAGGTGCTCAACAGCAGCGGCACCGGCAAGGTTTCCCAGGTGATAGCGGGCATGGAATGGGCCGTAGCCCAGGGCGTGGACATCATCAACATGAGCCTGGGCGCGCCGGACTACATAGCGGCGCAGGCCAAGGCCGTAAAGGCGGCCCGCAAGGCCGGCGTGCTGGTGGTCTGCGCGGCCGGCAACTTCGCCGGCGACGTGGGCTACCCGGCCGGCTACGAGGATTCCGTGGCCGTTACCGCCATCGATTATTCCAACCGGTTGGCCAAGTTCTCCTGCAGCGGCCCCGCCACCGACTTCACGGCGCCCGGCGTGCGCATCTATTCTTCCTACCCGGTAAAATCTTTCCTGCTGGCCGACGGCACCTCGCAGGCCGCCCCGCATGTCTCCGGCGTAGCCGCCCTGGCCGTGGGGCTCGGCATAAGGGGAGAGGCCGCCCTGCGCGCGGCCCTGATAAAAGCTTCCGTAAACATAGGCTTACCTCCGGAGCAGCAGGGCGCCGGCGTGCCGCTGCCGGCAAAGCTGGTTGAACAGGCCCCTGCCGGCAACTAGGCCGCCCCGCCAATACAAAAAAAGGCCCCGCGCTAACGGGGCCTTTTTTATTGTTTCCGAACGGCTTACCAGCCGTAGCCTTCGCCGGTCAGCTGCTCCAGGCGCTGCTCCACGATCTTGGCCTTGTTGGCCTTGCGGGACTCAAGGTTCTTCTTGAGCCTGCCGATCTCTTTCTCCATGTGTTTGGCCCGCAGCTCCTGGCCTTTGGACTTCAGGTCGAAGAGTTCGGACAGCACGCCCTTGAGATTCTCCTTAACGGACTTCTTGTCCGCGTCGGAGGCCTTATTATACTTTTGCGACAGCTCCTTGCTCTCGAACTCCAGCGCCAGCGTGCGCACGGCGTCCTTCTCTATGCTCTCGTCCTGTTCCATCTTCGCCATGCCGAACAGCTTGCCGGACATCTGGAGGATCATCTTATACTTGGCGGGGGCTATCTCCTGCAGCTCAACCACCTTCTTGGCGAAGGCCGCGTCGTGCTTCTTGATGATGCCGAGCGTCTCCTCTTCAGAAACGAAGCCGGGCCCGCCCATCCCCTGCTTCATCATTTTCTTTTTTTTGAAGATCATCCGCTCTTCGTCCATGCCGCCGCGCTGCTTCATGCCCTGCTTCATCCCCTGCTTCATGCCGGGGCCGCCCATCTGGCCGCGGGGGCCCATGCCCTGGCCCATGCCAGGCTCGAAATCGGGCCTGTCGGGCCCGTCTTCGGACATCTCCATTTCATCCTCGGGGCCGGGCCCCTGCTCATCCTGGGCCGCCGCGTTAAAAGCGGGCACGGCCGCCAGCGCCAGGGTCATCAGCCAAAATGTGATCTTCTTGTTCATAATACTGCCTCCTTAGTCTTTAAACCTCAGCCATCGAACTCTCGTCTTCAAGAACGCTGTAGCCGTACTCCCAGTCGCCGGCCGCCTGGGCCAGGTCGGACTCCGCCTGGTACACCGAGTACTCCACCGAATCAAGTTTGGCGTCTATGCCGCTGTTCCAGGCCAGGTCGGCCGAAGCGTTGCGCGCCGAAAAGGCGAACACCCCGGCCATAACGGCCGACAGCGCCCCGCTGAGCAGCGCGGGCCGCCAGCTGAAACCGAAGCCCCTGCGGCGGGCCGCCTGGGCGCGCGCGGCCACCATCACCGCCGCCTGGGCGGCGCGGGAAGGCCCGGCCTGCGGGGCGGACAGCCGCTCCCCGGCCAGCTTAAGGCCCGTCAGCGCGGCGCGGCAGGTCCCGCAGGAGGCGAGGTGGCTCTCCACTTCGGCCTGCAGGACTTCCCCGGCTTCGCCGTAGAAGTAAAGTATGAGTTTCTCTCCGTATTCGCAGTTCATAACCAGTTCCTATCCATATAACGCGGCGGGGGCGGTTTTTATTGCCGCTCTTTTTCCAGTTTTTCGCGCAGCAGGGCGGCGGCCCGGCTCATGCGGGCCAGCACCGTGCCGATGGGCAGCCCCAGCAGTTCCGCGATCTCCCTGAAGGACAGCTCCGAATACTGGCGCAGGTAGAAGACCTCGCGCTGGTCGGCCGACAGGCAGTTCATGGCGGCGTCTATGCGCTCGCCTAAAGTTTTGGTGTAGAGGGCCTGCTCCGGCCCCGGTTCGGGTGAGGCGATAAAATCCGCGGGCCCGGGTTTATCGGCGTCTCCCTCCAGCGGGATCTCGCCCCGGGAAGTTTCGCGCCTGAAATAATCCATCGCGGCGTTCCTGGCCACCGTGAACAGCCAGGCCCGCAGCTTCTCCCGCTCGTTGTAGGCGCCGGGGTTCTTTACCAGCTTGAGGAAAACTTCCTGGAACAGGTCGTCGGCGGCGTCCGGCCGGCCGGTCAGGCGCAGCAGGTAGCCGTACACGGGCCCCTTATGCCGCTCCATCAGGACGCCCAGCGCCTCCGCGTCGCCGGCCTTATAGGCGGCGACCAGCGCGGCGTCATCTTGTTCTTCTTCCATGTTTTTGCGGGGTTTCCCGGGCAGTCCCTATTCGCACGCCACTAATAATTTCATACGATAATATACGGTGCGAAGAGTTTATCTTATTCTTTTATTCTCCCTCTTTCAATCCCGCGCCGCTCACGCGGCGGCCGGGCCGTACGAACTTTACCTCAGGGGCGACCTGCTGCAGGCCGCTTCCGCCTACGCCGCGCTGGCCGCCGCGCAGCCGGACCAGCCCAAGCCCCTCCTCAACGCCGCGGCGGCGCTGAGGCAGGCCGGCCGCTACCACGACGCGGCGGCCTATCTGGTGCGGGCGCTGGAGCGGGACCCCCACAACCCCGACATTTATTCCGAGCTCGGCTGGCTGCGCTTCCACCAGGCAGATTACGACGGCGCGCGCTCGGCCTTCGAGGCGGCCATCCGGGTGCAGGCCCTGCACGCCCGCGCCGAGCTGGGCCTGGCCAGCGTCTACGCCAACCTGGAGGACAAGCCCCGCGCGCTGGAGCACCTGGAGAAATACCGCCAGCTCCGCCCCGACTTCGCCGGCGTGGACTATATCCTGGCCTGGAACTACATGACTTTCAAGATGCACAAGGAGGCCGAGGAGGCGCTGATAGAGGCCCTGCGCAAGGACCCCTCTTTCACCGAGGCGCGCCTGCCGCTGGCCGGCATCTACGCCCGGCAGGGCAAGTTCAACGAGGCCTGGAACCAGTATTACCGGGTGCTCGACTACGCGCCGGGGCACCCCATCGCCTCCAAGATGATGAAGGTGCTGGAAGGCAAGCTCACCAAGCAGCCCGAGGAGATCCGCCCGCCTTTCAAGATAACCAAACCGCTGGTGATGGAGCCGCTGGACGCCCTGGAAAACCTTTCGGACTCGGTCAAGATCCGGGTGGGCATAGGCACCGGGGCCACAGGCAAACAGGGGGCCAACAATTTACTGCTGTTCCGGTCCTACGAGGGGCTGACCGTCACCGGCAAGGCCAGCGGCAAGACCTTCGCCGCTATCCCGCCCGACGAGATCTGGTACGCGCTCTACGAGGGCGGCGCGGTGGTGCTTAAGGACCCGCAGGGCACGGTCTACGGCCGCTTTACCGGCACGCTGCAGCTTAAGCCGGCGCGGAAGGACGGCTCTATCATCTTCGAGGCGTCCTCCAAGATAAAGAACCCGTGGTTCCGCGGCGCGGACCGGCAGTACCGCGGCTACGTCGAGCTTTCCCCCAACGGCAGCCGGGGCATCGGCGCGGTCAACGTGATAGAGACGGAGCTGTACCTGCTGGGCGTGGTGCCCAGCGAGGTGGCCCCGCAATGGCCCTACGAATCTCTCAAGGCCCAGGCCGTCATCGCCCGCACGCAGGTGCTTATCCGCCGGGCGCGCGGCGGCCAGCACAAGAAGGAAGGCTACCATCTCTGCGACGGGCAGCACTGCCAGGCCTACAAGGGCAAGTCCAACGAGGCCAATACCACCAGCCGGGCCGTGGTGGATACGGAGGGCCAGATCCTGACCTACCGCGGCCGCCCCGCCTACACTTTCTTCCACTCCAACTGCGGCGGCTGGATCCAGGCCTCCAAAGAGGTAACCGGCTGGGGCGACTCGCCCTACCTGGTGACCAAGGCCGACGGGCACCCGGATAAGCCCGAGGAACCCATGGACCCCTGGGACTGGCATCTGTGGCTGACCGGCAACCCGGGGGCCAACTGCAACTACCCGGGCCGCGTGCGCGCCTCGGAGTTCCGGTGGATGAAGATCATCCGCCAGAAGGACATGACCTTCAGGATCAATAAGGATTACAACGTCGGTGAAATAATAGACATCGTGCCGCTGCGGCGCAGCCCCTCCGGCAACGTCAACACGCTCCGTGTGGTAGGCAAAAAGAAGACCGTGACCGTCACCAGGGAGCACCTGATACGCAACCTGCTGGGCTTCAGCTCGCTCAAGAGCACGCTGTTCGAGATAGAGCTCAACCGCTTCAAGAACGGCAAGGTGCGCAACTACTGGATCTACGGCGGCGGCTGGGGCCACGCCATCGGCCTCTGCCAGAGCGGCGCGGCGGGCCTGGCCGGCAAGTATAACGTGGACTACAAAGGCATAATGGAGTTCTACTTCCCCGGCACCAGCCTCCGCCACATCAAGTACGTAAAGAAAAAATGAGCACGGAATACCGCACGCTGTCCGGGGTACCGGACGAAGAGATCCTGGCCTGCTTCCTCGAGGCCTTCTCCGATTACCAGGTCCCGATGCGGCCAACGCTGGAAAGCTTCCGCGCCAACAACGCGCTCCGGGGCTTCGACCCGGCCGTCTCCACCGGGGCTTTCTACGACGGGCGCCTGGCGGGCTTTATCCTCAACGGCCGCGGGGATTGGAACGGCCTGCCGACGGCCTATGACCTGGGCACCGGCGTGATCCCTTCCCGCCGCGGCTACGGCCTGGCCGGGCTGCTGGCGGCGGAGAGCTTCGTCCTGCTCAGGCGCGCCGGCCTGGCGCAATACCTGCTGGAGGTCATAAAGACCAACGCCCCGGCGCTGAACCTGTACAGGAAGAACGGCTTTACCATAACGCGCGACTTCGACTGTTTCAGGGGGAGCCGTACCGCCGCGGAGGAGGGCCCGGCGCCGGCGGGGGCCGAGCTGCGCCCGCTGGACCGCGGGGCCCTTAAAGCCGCCGCGGCGTTCAGGGATTGGCAGCCCTCCTGGCAGAATTCCGACGACGCGCTGCTGCGCTACCCGGGGGAGCTGAAGCTGCTCGGCGTCTTCCTGGACGGCCGGCTCGCCGGTTACGGGGCGATAAAGCCCAACGGCGACATTCCCCAGCTGGCCGTCGCCAAAGATCTCCGGCGGCGCGGCCTGGGCTCCCTGCTGCTGCGCGGCCTGGCGGCCTGCCTGCCGCCGGACTGCGACAGGCTCTCCTGCCTGAACGTGGAGAGCGGCGACGACGCCACGGCCAGCTTCTTTAAAAAGCGCGGCCTGCAGCTGTTCGCCGGCCAGCACGAGATGCTTAAACCCCTCTAAAAAGCTCAAATAAAAAGCCCCGCCGGAGCGGGGCTTTTTACTTACGGCTTGCCGGTTTAGAACCGGTAGCCGTACATCAGCCGGACTTCCATCAGCCTGTCCCCGTTGGAGCCGTCGTCTGGGTCCTCTTCCTGTCGCCGCACGGAAGCGTCGAGGGAATATTTTTCGCCCTTCAGGCCAGCGCCTCCGCCTATTACATTGTAAAACGTTTCGCTACCACCGATTTTAATTTCCCTCCGCTGGAGAGAGGCGCGAAGGCCGAAGCCAGGCAGCACCCAAACTTCGGCGCCGCCAGTAACAGTATTCGCCTCAAAACCAAAACCGTCTCCAAACGCCATATTGTTTGCGCCCTCATACTCCACCTTCAGGTCTTTAATTTCCGCGCCCAGGAGCAGGCGCCCGCCGAAAGGCCTGAAGGCCGCAGCCAGAGTCTTAGTGGTATTGCCAGTCTCGCCCTTGCTGGATATTCCGCCTAACTTATACTCCGGGTCCATATACAGCCTGTCTAGACCTGCTGCCAGGGTAAGAGGAACCGCCTGCATGGCCCACTCTATCCTCCCGCCAAATTCAGAATTGATGCCTTCCATGTCCACTTTATTCCCGCTGACAGTATAATCACCGGACAGCTTGGCGATGGAAACTCGTGCCCCGGCCTTGAAACCGCCGAACGGTTTAAAGATTGCCTGGCCACCTAACATAGGGCCGGCGCGCTTTATATCCGTACCAGAAAAACTCAGACTCCTGTCTACAAAATCCAAGGTAGCTCCGAGCTCGAAGAGTCCTGTTCGCAGGGCCAGAGCCCCGCCTACCGCATTGCGGTTTATAGTGATATCGCTGGCGGTGTCCTCGTTCTTGTTGAAATTGCCGTGAAAGCCCAACCGCACCCCGTCGGTACCAAAAGAGAAGCCGGCGCCGGCGCCGGTCTCATTGTATGTTTCGCTGGCTCCGGAAGCCAGAGTTTTCACATCCTGGCCAAAGCGGGAGAGCTCCGCCTCGAAAGAGCCGAAACGGCCATAGGCGCCGACCCTGTCTCCGGGATAATCCTCGTCGTTGGCGCTGCCGGTGTAGCCGTCTCCGGAGAGCTTGCTGTATTCCGCCTTTACCCGGGAGGCGCCCTTGCGCAGATCGGCGCGGTTGTCGCCCCAGCCTTCCATCGTCAGCTCGTCGGCGGGGTCGCCCATGGCTATGGACATCTGCAGGGCGTCCAGCCGGGCGCTGGAAAAGCGCTCGGTGCGGTCCCGGTACGGTCGTACCAGACGCTGAAAATAATCGGACTTAAAATGCGGCATACCGGACACAAGCAGCTCGTCCAGTTGGTACTGCGCGGAAACGTCCGCGGCCGCCAGGCACAGCGCCAGCGCCGCTAATATATATTTTTTAGTCATCGCGTCTCCTTATTTTATTTCCCAGGCGTCGGGGCCGGCGAGCAGGGTTTCCAGCTCGTGCTCCTTGGTATCGCCGATGTGTTTGACCTGCGCGTAGTACAGCTCCTCGAAGGACGGCTTGTCGGTGGAGCGGAAAACCCCCAGCGGCACCGGGAACTCCGGCTGGGAGAAGCCGCTTATCAGGTAGGCCATCTCGGCGTTGGTCTCGTCGTAGACGGCGATCTCCGCCGGCGGCCGGCCGGGCTCGAAAGAGACGATCTCGGGCCTGAAATTCTTAAAGACTATGCCTTTGTCTTTCTTAACCCCGAACACCAGGGGCTTGCCGTGCTCCACGCGCAGCAGCACGTCCTCGCGGGTGGCCGGGTCCTTGAGCGGGTCGAACTCCTTGTCGGAGAACGG
>CAYQJX010000004.1:0-204489 GCA_964417965.1 uncultured Elusimicrobiaceae bacterium | reverse complement strand
ACCCGCTGCTCGAGCCCATCCTGAAGGACACCTACGGCACCATGGTGTACCAGGAACAGGTCATGGAGATCGCCAAGAGCATGGCCAAGTTCACGCCCAGCGAGGCCGACGACTTCCGCAAGGCCATGGGCAAGAAGAAGCTGGACGTCATGGAGAAGCTGCGCGAGAAGTTCGTGGCGCAGTCCAAGCAGTACCACGACGTCTCCAACAAGCTCTCCACCAAGATCTTCGACCAGATGGCGCAGTTCGCCGGCTACGGCTTCAATAAGTCCCATTCCGTCGCCTACGCCCTGGTGGCCTACCAGACCGCCTGGCTGAAGGCCAACTACCCGGTGGAGTTCATGGCCGCGCTGCTGACCAGCGAAATAGGCAAGAGCGCCGTGAACTCCGAGGACAAGGAGAACAAGCTGGTCACCTATATCGGCGAGGCCCAGGACATGGAGATCGCCATAGCCGGGCCCAGCGTGAACCGCTCGTACAAAAAATTTTCCATAGAGGACCATAACGGCAAGCCGGCCATCCGCTTCGCGCTCACCGCTGTCAAGAACGTCGGCGAGGGCGTCGTGGAGGCGATGGTGACCGAACGGGCCCGCAACGGCGCGTTCCGCTCTTTCGAGGAATTCACCCTGCGCGCCGACTCCAAGCAGCTCAACAAGCGGGTCATAGAGTCCATGGCCAAAGGCGGCTGCTTCGACTGTTTCTACCCGGCCGAGAAGCCGGAGCTCTCCCGCGCCAAGTCGATGGAGGCCGTGGAGGCTTTCTGCGGCGGCAAGGGGCACGACTGCAACCAGACCATGCTTTTCGGCGAGGAGAAAAAGGCCTCCCCGGCGATGAACGAGCATATCCTCCTCAAGAACGAGCACGAGGTGCTGGGTTTCTATTTCTCGGGCCACCCGCTCAACAGCTACCGCCGCCACCTTTCCATGGTGGCCAACGCCCAGGCCGAAAAGGTCCTGGCCGGCGGCTTCGCCGAGGGCGCCATGGTGCGCGTGGCCGGCATAGTGGCGCAGTTCAAGAACATGCAGACCAAGAAGACCGGCGAGGCTATGGCCAAGTTCGAGGTGGAGGACCTGACCGGCAATATCGGCGTCTGCCTGTTCCCTAAAAAATACAAGATGTTCGGCTCGCAGCTCGGCCCCAACAAGGTGGTGGTGGTGGCCGGCAAGGTGCAGAAGTCCGATTTCGGCGCCGAGAATTTCGAGCTGATCGCGGAAGAGGCCTACGGCCTGTTCGACGCGATGAACAAGTGGGCGCGCGCCCTGATCCTCAACCTGCCGGAAGGCATACTTTTCGACGAGAAGCAGCTGCACGAGCTGAAGAGCGCGCTGGGCAAAAGCCACGGCATGTGCCCCGTATATTTCCAGGTGAACGCCAAGGCGCGCGGCACCTATATGATAGAGACCACGGAGCGTGTGACCCTGAACGACGCGCTGCTGCACGAGATCGAGAGGCTCCTGGGGGACAAGACATGGAAAGTGGAAAGCGGATTCTGATAGCCGACGACGATCCGGACCTGCTGGACCTGCTGGAGACCTACTTCAGGAGGGCCGGCTACGACGTGACCGCCAAGGTCAACGGCAAGGACGCCCTGCAGGCCGCCGAGGCGGAGCGGTTCGACCTGGTGCTGCTCGACGTCATGATGCCCTATATCGACGGCTACCACGTCGCCAGCGAGATCTCCTCGCGCTACGGCGCCGACTGCCCCAAGATCATAATCATGACCTCGCGCGACGTGGCCAGCGAGAAGGGCATCGCCCTGCTCAGCGGCGCCACCGAGGCGGTGCAGAAGCCGTTCTCCCTGGAGGAGCTGGAGGCCAAGGTCAAGGCCGCGCTCGGTTCCTGAATTTTGCAGTAAAGACAAGACAAGAAGGAAGGTAACGATGAAAAAGATCAACGCTGTTCTGGCCCTGCTGCTCCTGGCGGCCGCTCCCGCCCTGGCCGGCAAGGATAAGGCCTCTGGCGAGGCGGTGGTGCTGCCCGACGTGGAGATGATAGACGTCCCCACGGCCGGCATCCTTGACTACTACGGCTTCATGGTGAAGACCCGCGCCTACTCCGGCGGCGGCGTGCTGGGCTCGCTGAACTTCGGCGTGCTCGAGCGCCTGAACCTGGGCGCGGCGATGACGGTGGACAAGCTGATCGGCTCCGATTCCGGCGTCAAGATGCGCCGGCCCGAGATCCAGGTCAAGTTCCGCTTCTTCGACGGCGGCTATTACATCCCGGCCATAGCGCTTGGCTACGACGGCCAGGGCTATTATTACAACCCGGCCGACAAGAAATATATGGAGAAGGGCAAGGGCATGTACCTGGTCGGCTCCAAGGAGATAGGCTTGCCGGGGCTGGCGCTGCACGGCGGCTTCAACGTGTCGGACTTCGACAAGAACTACCTGTTCAGTTTCCTGGCGCTGAACTACACGCTGGAGGACAAAGTCGCCTTCATGCTGGAGATGGACAACATGTTCCATTCCGACGACCCTTCCCGTTTCAACGCCGGCATCAGGACCTACGTCACCCCCTACTTCCAGATAGACGTGGCCGCGCGCGAAATAGGCGGGAACGACGATTTCGCCCCCGGCGTGGAGCGCAAGACGGAGCGCATAGTGCAGCTTCGCTACAACACCAGCTTCTAAAGCGCGGACTACCTGAGGAGGAAACATGAAGAAAAAGATAGGAATTTTGACCGGCGGCGGCGACTGCCCGGGGCTTAACCCGGCCATCCGCGGCTGCGTTTACGCGGCCGAGAAGTACGGCTACGAATGCGTCGGCCTCACCGACGGCTGGCGGGGCCTGGTGGAAGGCACCACCACCCCGCTTTCGCGCGAGATCACCGAGTACATCATCATGAAGGGCGGCACGATGCTCGGCACCTCCCGCACCAACCCGTACAAGAACGAGGGGGGCGTGGAGAAGTGCCTCGCGACCTTCAAGCGGCTCGGGCTGCACGCCCTGGTGGCGATGGGCGGGGACGACACGCTGGGCGTGGCGACCAAGCTTTACCGGGACCACAAGCTTAACGTGGTGGGCGTGCCCAAGACGATGGACAACGACCTCAACGTCACCGATTACACTTTCGGCTTCGACACCTCGGTCACGCGCGCGGTGGACGCCGCGCAGTCGCTGCTCGACACCGGCAACAGCCATCACCGCGTGATGGTGATGGAAGTGATGGGCCGCCACGCCGGCTGGGTGGCGCTCTACACCGGCATCGCCGCCGCCGCCGACTACGTCTGTATCCCGGAGCGCAAGATCGACACCGCCGACATGCTGCGCAAGATCAAGGCCGCCTACGGCCGCAAGAAGTATGCCCTGGTGGTGACCAGCGAGGCGGCCGAGCTGCCCGAGGTCGGGGAAGGCGCCTCCAAGCGCGAGGTGGACCAGTTCGGCCACGCCATCCTTAAGGATCGCGGCATGGGCGAGCGCATCGCCGGCTTCATAGAAAAGCAGACCGGCATAGAGACCCGCCACGCGGTGATCGGCCACATGCAGCGCGGCGGCTCGCCGACGCTGTTCGACCGGATGCTCGCCACGCAGGTGGGCCTGAAGGCCGCGGAGCTGGTGCATACCGGCCAGTTCGGCACCATGGCCGCGCTCGTCAACAACCGCTACGTCGGCGTGCCGCTCGAGAAGGCCACCGGAGAGCTGAAGACGGTCGGCAAGGAATGGTTCGACCTGATGGAAGTCCTGTTCTGACGGAAAGCGGGGCCGCGGCCGGGGAGAGTCCTCCCCGGCCCGCCACCGCGCTACAAGGGGTTTTATATGACCGAAAACACTCAAGCCAAGGCGCCAGCGCAGTTCCAGCGCAAGACGATACTCATTAAAAAGCACCTGCAGTACCGCTACATGGCGCTGCTCTTCATCTGCGTGCTGCTGGGCTTCATGATAAGCGCGCTGGACATCCTTTGGACCATCGCCGACGTGGTGAACAAGCACCCCATGATGCAGCCGCTGCTCGACGAGATGTCCGGCATGCTGCCGCTGTTCGGCCTGAAGATAGCGATGTACATGATCATGGTGCTCATCGTTTCCGCCGTGATCTCCCACCGCATGGCCGGCCCGATCTTCAAGTTCGAGAAAAGCTGCGCCACCGTGGCCGAAGGCGACCTGACGCACCGCGTCTACCTGCGGCAGGGCGACCAGCTGACCGACATGCAGGACCAGTTCAACAACATGACCGGCGCGGTCAACGAGGTGGTGCGGGAGTACGAGAAGTTCCGCGTAGCGGCCGCCGAGACGGCCATGAAAGACCAGGCGGAAGCCCTCGCCAAACGAGTAGCGGAGATCATGCCCAAGTTCAAGATATGAGGATACTCGCGGCCGCGCTGGCCCTGGCCTTGCTGCCGGGCACGGTCCCGGCGCAGAGCGGCAAGGCCGTCCTGACGCTGGAGGACGCCGTGGCGCTGGCCGTCAGGAACAGCCCCGCGGCGCTGGCCGCGGAGCAGGATATCATCATAGCGCGGCAGCGCGTCCATGAGGCGCGCTTCATGGCCATGCCGCAGTTCGCCCTCTCGGGCAGCCTCAACCGTGTCAACCTGGAATACCCCGCGGTGCTCGGCAGCGAGCTGGGCAACAGGTACATTGCCCCTTCGGCCGGCAGCGAGTTCTATTCCATGCGCGCCGAAGCCCTCCAGCCGCTCTACACCGGCGGCAAGAACACCAACACTCTCAAGCTGGCCAAGACCGCCCACAACCAGGCGAAGGTCAATTACGATACCGTCAGGGCCGACGCGGCGCTGGCGGCCAAGAAAGTTTTCTATACCCTGCTGTACCAGCGCCGGCTCAGCGCTTCGGCGGCAGGCTGGGCGGCAAGGGGGGCGGAACTGGCCGGAGCCGTGCAGAAAGACGCTTTCGAAGCGCTCGAGGCCGATATGCTGCTGGCCGCCCTCGTCGACCAGGCCAGGCAGGCCGAGCGCGGCTCCGCGGCGGCGTTCACGGACCTGCTCAGGGTGCTCAACAAGGAGCCCGGCTGGCAGGCCGGGATAGAGGGCGAGTTCGCCGTGATCCCGGTGGAGACCGCCGCGGGTCCCAGCCTGGTCACCGCGATGGAAACCCGCTCGGAGCTCAAGAGCGAGATCTACAAGGCGCAGATGGACGACATCGCCGTCAACATGGCCATGGTGCGGCGCTACCCGACCATCTACCTCGGGGCCAGCTACGACGTGAACGCTTATAAATTCTCTTCCCTGGCCGAGCAGGATGAACGCTCCTCCAACTGGCTGGCCTCGGTCTCCATCCATTTTCCGCTGTCCTACGATATCTGGACGCAGGTGCAGCAGCGTAAGGCCCAGCGCCGCCAGGGCGAGCTGAAGCGCGCCGAGCTGCAGGACCAGATCCGCTTCGAGATCGTTTCCGCCCACAAAGAGGCCGTTTTCTGGCAGGAGGAAGCTGAGAAGCTGCGCGCCGAATCGGAAAAAGCGCGCTCCGCCTACGAGCGGGCGGCCCGCGCCGCCCGGCCTTCCATGCCCGCGCTGCGCGCCATGTCCGCGCTCTGCTCCCTGGAGGGGAAATACCTGCAGGCCGTGTACACCCAGCTGCTCGCCCGCATCAGGCTGGAATGGGCGCAGGGCAGGGACTTCTCTAAATAACACCGGCCGACTATTTGACCATGCGTTTTTTTTCCCTTATCATCTCCGCGATACTGCTGGCGCCGGCCTGCGCCCGCGCGCAGGAGCCCGCGGGCGGCGACGATGCGCTGCTGCGAGACGTCATGTGGACGCGGCTGGCCACTTCCCTGCCGCCGGCGCGGCCTTCCGTAGGCCTGGCTCTTTCAGGCGGCGGGGCCCGGGGGTTCGCCCATACCGGCGTGCTGGAGGCGCTGGAGTATGCCGGCTTCCCGGTGGACTACGTGGCGGGCACTTCCATGGGGGCGGTGATAGGCGCGATCTACGCCTCCGGCCAGCCGGTGGAGCAGCTCTGGGCTTTCGGCAGGGACGCCGACAAGCACAAGTTCGTAAAGGATTTTAAAAGCATCCGCATGCTGCCGCTGCTTTTCGCGGACAAACTGATCACGCCTACCCACATAACGCGGTTCATAGAGGACCGCCTCGGCGGGCTGACTTTTGAAAAACTGAAAAAACCGATGGCCTGCACCGCCATGGACATCCGCACCGGGGAAAAAGTGCTGTTCACCGAAGGCCCCCTGGATATCGCCGTGCGGGCCAGCGTCAATATCCCCGGCATCTTCGCGCCGGTGCAGTACCGCCAGCGCTACCTGGTGGACGGCGGCGTGGTGGACAACGTCCCCGTGGCCGCCGCCCGGGACCTGGGCGCGGACTGGGTGCTGGCCAGCGTGATGGAGAATACCGTAGACAAGAACCCGGAGACGGTGCTGATGACGCTGCTGCAGGTCATCGACATCCGGGGCGGCCTCCTGTCCCGGGAATCAGAGAAGAACGCCGATTTTTTGGTGCGCACCCAGGTCGGAGACATTACGGTGGCCGACTTTGACCGCTGCGTGGAGGCGGGGGAAAACGGCCTGACCGAGGCTTACCGGCGCACCGACGCGGCCAGGGAAGCCCTGCTGATCTTCTCCGCGCCCCGGCTGGTGGAGAAATTATGAGGGCCGCCGCCGCTCTTGCCCTGCTGTTCTGCCTGGGAGTCCCGGCGCGGGCTTTCTGGTTCGGCAATTCTTCCGACGAACGCGCGGGCGAACTGCTGGCGCAGATGCGCTCTTCCTATGCGGCCGGGGATTGCCAGGCCGCGCTGGATCTTTCCGAAACTTTCTTCGCCGAGAAGCCGCCGGGCAAGATGCGCGAGGCGGCCTACGGCTACATGGGCCGCTGCTACGAGTCCACCGGATCGCTGAACAAGGCTGTCAGCCTTTACAAGCTGGCGCAGGGCCTTTACCCGGAGAACGCCCTGTTCTCCTACAGGCTGGCCCTGATCTACAACCAGTCCGGTTTCCCGCACCTGGCCGCGCCGCTGTTCCTGAAGGTGCTGAAGGTGAAGAGCGACGATATAGAGGCCAACCTCGGCCTGGCCAGGGCTTACGCCGCGCAGGGGTTCCTGGGCAGGGCTAAGAGCTATTATTCAAGGGCGGTGATCCTGCAGGACTTCGGCGACGCGGCCGCGCTGGAGGAATACGCGCGCTGCATGCTCAGGAAAGGGGACTGGGAGGAGACCGTTTTTATCGCCGGCAAAGGCGCGCAAACCGCGCCGCGCTCGGCGGTCTGGCCGCTCCTGGAGGCCAGGGCCCTGGCCGGCCAGGGGAAGTATTATAACGCCGTAGCGCTGCTGGAGTCCGCGCTGCTGCTGGAGCCCGCCCGGGGGCTGCGGCTCGAACGCGCGCTTTACCTGCTGATGGGCGGCCTGCCGAAGCGGGCCATGGAAGCGGCCGAGGGAGAGCTGGCCTCCGGCGCGGACCCGCTGGCCTCTATGATCAAAGGCATGTCGCTTTATTCGCTGGGGCGCCGGGGCGAGGCCGGTCCGTATTTCGAAGCCGGCCGCGGCGCGGGCCCTTTCGCCTGCAGGATAGCCGCCTCCCTGCTGGGCGAGGCCCGGGAAAAAGCGGAGGACTCGTGCAAAAAATAAAATTCTGGAAAATGTCGGGGGCCGGCAACGATTTCGTGCTCCTGACCGGGCGCGGCCTGGGGACGGGCGCCCTTAAAAAGCTGGCGGTGCGGCTCTGCGGCCGGCGGCTGGCGATAGGCGCCGACGGCCTGCTCTACGTGACCGGCCGCGGGAGCGCCGTGGGCGTGCGCTATTTTAATTCCGACGGCTCCGAGGCTTTCTGCGGCAACGGCTCGCGCTGCGCGGCCTGGTGGGCCTGGCGCTCCGGCCTGGTGAAGAGCCGGAAGTTCAACCTTGCTACCCTGGCCGGGGTACTCCCGGCGGAGATAGCCGGCAGGGAAAGCGTAAAGATGCGGATGCCTGACGTGGCCTCGGCCGCGCTGGGCTTCAAGGGCCGCTATCCTTCCGGGGTGAAGCTGGTGCATTTTTTAAATACCGGCGTGCCTCACGCGGTGGTCCCGGTGGGAGACGTGGAGAAGGTGGACGTGGAGGGGCTGGGCCGCGCGCTGCGCCACAACAAGGCTTTCGGCCCCGCCGGCGCCAATGTGAATTTCGTAAGCCTGCGGGGCGGCCTGGCGCGGATACGGACTTACGAGCGCGGCGTGGAGGGGGAAACCCTGGCCTGCGGCACCGGGATAACCGCGGCGGCGGTGGCGCTGGCGCTGTCGGGCAAGGTCAAGCCCCCCGTGCGGCTGGCGGCCCGCAGCGGCGACAGGTTCAAGGTCTGGCTGACGGTTTCGGGCGCCGGGGCTTCGGACATCCGCCTGCAGGGCCCGGCGAAAATAGTTTTTAAAGGGGAGATCTGATGCTCAAACTCAAAGGCTGTTTTACCGCTATCGTTACCCCGTTCCGGAAGGGGAAAGTGGACCTGGACGCGCTCAAGAAGGTAGTGCTCGCCCAGCTGGCCGGCGGCGTAAGCGGCCTGGTGCCCTGCGGCTCTACGGGCGAGGCGGCCACGCTTTCTCCCGAAGAATACGAGCTGGTCATAAAGACGGTGGTGGCTGCGGTAAAAGGCCGCGTGCCGGTAGTGCCCGGCGTCGGCACCAATTCCACGGCCAGGTCCGCCGAGATGGTCAAGAAGGTCTCGGCGCTCGGCGTGGACGGCCTGCTGGCCATAGTCCCTTATTACAACAAGCCGACGCAGGAAGGCATGACCGCGCATTTCTCCGAGCTGGCCAAGGCCACCAGGCTGCCCATCATCCTTTACAATATCCCGGGGCGCACCGGCGTCAACATGCTGCCGGCCACCGCGCTGGGCCTGCGCAAGAAGTTCTCTCATATTGTTGGCATCAAAGAAGCCTCCGGCAGCCTCGACCAGGTGAGCGAGATACTCAACGGCGCCGACGACGGCTTTGCCGTGATGAGCGGCGACGACTCGCTGACGCTGCCCATGATGTCGGTGGGGGCCCGGGGCGTTATCTCGGTGGCGTCCAACGTGGCGCCGGCGAAGGTGGCGCGGATGTGCGAGCTCTTCCTGGCGGGCGACGTGGTGGGGGCGGCCGCCATACACCACGATCTTTTCCCGCTGGTGAAGGCGCTCTTCGTGGAAACCAACCCTATTCCCGTCAAGTACGCGGCCTCGCTGCTCGGCCTGTGCCAGCCCGAGCCGCGCCTGCCGCTGCTGCCTCTCTCCG
Source organism: uncultured Elusimicrobiaceae bacterium (assembly GCA_964417965.1). Taxonomy (GTDB): domain Bacteria; phylum Elusimicrobiota; class Elusimicrobia; order Elusimicrobiales; family UBA9959; genus UBA9959. The sequence continues at coordinate 195,349 of CAYQJX010000004.1, read as the reverse complement.
AGGCCCGGCGCGCCGGCCTGAAAGAAGCCATGCTCAAAGCCGGCGTAATCGACTAGTCCTTGATAAAGGCTTTGCCTGGAGGGCTGGCCGGGGCTTACCCCCCGCGCCCTTTGGGGAAAGGGGGGCCCCGCTTAATTTCCCGCGGGGGGGAAACCGCGCAACGGTTTCCCTGCGGTCAGCCAGGGCGCGGGGGGTAAGCCCCGGCCAGACCGGCGCCAAATCTAAATCCTAATAATTATTACAGCGGTGGTTCCCCGGAGGCGGGGGCCGTGCTTACGGCCGCCTCGTCGGGGGCGCTGACGGTTATTTCGGTGGAAGAGATCACTTCAAAAGAATCTTCGAACGCCGCGTCGTCGGCCTCGTCGGGCAGGTAGCCGGAGGCGCGCATGCGCGCGACGATCTGGTTCTTGCGGCGCTCCATGAAGCGCGTCCCGCCGGTCGGGTTGTAGCGGCGCGGGCTGGGCAGGGCGGCGGCCAGGGCCGCGGCTTCCTCCGGGGTCAGATCGGCCGCGCTATGGCCGAAATAGGCCTGGGCCGCCGCTTCGGCGCCCCAGATGCCCTTGCCCCACTCTGCGATATTCAGGTAGAGCTCGAAGATGCGCCGCTTGCCCAGCTCACGCTCTAGGCGCCGGGCTATCAGTATCTCCTTGATCTTTCGCAGCGGGTTCTTGGAGGGGGAGAGATAAAGGTTCCTGGCTACCTGCTGGGTTATAGTGCTGCCGCCCTTGGCGAAGCGCCGCTTTTTCCAGTCCGTCTCTATGGCTTTTTTCGTGCTCTCCCAGTCCACGCCCTTGTGGCGGTAGAAACCGTCGTCCTCCGCCACCAGCACGGCGTGCTTGAGGTTCTCCGAGATCCCGCTCCACGGCGTCCAGACCAGCCTGCGCGGCAGTTTTTTGCCGAGCCTGGCGGCCTGCCGCTCCTTCAGGCGCATGAAGGAGGTCTCGGAGGGATTCTTTTTCTTGAATTCGGAAACGTCCGGCAGCCACAGCACGTAGAGCGCGCTTAAGAGGAAGATCAGGCCCACCAGGCCCGCCAGGGCGGCGAGTTCCCTGCCGCCCAGCAGGCGGAAGCGGACAAAGCGGGGGGAAGTTTTAGGCATACGGCGAGGCGGAGCCGCCCTCAGCGCTTAAGGACCAGGGAGGCGGCCTCGAGGCCTTCCTTGACGCTCTCCTCCATGAAGGAGTATTTCCAGGCGCCGTAGCGGCCTATGGACAGCGCGGAGCGCGACCGGAGCCAGTCGAAAATTACCGGCAGGGCGCGGGCGCGCTCGCGGTTGTAGACGACGTAGGCGCAGGGGATCTTCAGCCAGAGCTTCTCTACTACCTGGCCGGCGCTCTTCAGGAGCCCGCAGGCCTTCAGGCCCCGCAGGATCTCCTCCTCGGCGGAGGCCAGGTCCAGCGGCTCGCCCGCCGTGGCCAGCTCTATGTAGAAAGAAGCGCAGCCGCGGGGGGCGACCCCCCGCGAGAAATTGGAGGCGAGGCCGGCCCGGTAGAAGGGGAACTCCGCCCCGGGGAAATAGCCCCAGTGCATGTCGCTCTTCACCCCTTTCACGCCGAGGTTGAGCACATAGACCGTGTTGTGGCGCAGGGCGGCCGCGGCTCGCTTCACGGCGGCCGGGGCGTCCTCGGCCATGGCTATGAAGCTGTGGAGCGGGGAAGTGTTAATGAGCCTGCTGAAATGGACCGGCCCGAAATGGCGCACATTGGCCACGCCCTTCTTCAGGTTTACGCTCTCCACCTCCAGGCCGAGGCGCAGCCCGCCCAGCCCCGCGGCGAAAGCCGTGGCCAGCGCGCCTATGCCGCCGGACTTCGGGTAATGGAAAACGGTATTGTAGCCCAGGCCTTCCGATTTTTTTCCGTAGGCGCCTTCTATCACTTCCGCCGGCTTCGGCATCGGGACGAAGGGCGCGCACCACTCGGTGGTGAGGCGCTCCAGCGGGTAGCGCCAGAGCTTGGCGTTATAGGGCAGCATGAAATGTTCCGAGATGCCGCCGCCGAAGACCCGCCGGGTCCAGCGGCTGAAGACCTCGGACCCGTCGCCGGGGCCCCCGCCGGCGGCGTAGGCCTTAAGGAAGCCGCTGACGCATTCCGACTTAACCCTGGGGGGCATGCCGGAGAGGTTCGCCTGGAAAGGGAAGGGGGTCCAGCTCTTGTGCGCGTAGATCCTGGCGTCGCGCTTTATGCGGGCGCAGTTGCCCTTCAGGGCGTCGAGGATCAGCTTTGAGGTCTTGGGCCAGCGCAGGTGCAGCAGGTGGCCGGAGTAGTCGAAGGAGAAACGGCCTTTTTTTACCGTGGCGGCCAGCCCGCCGGGGCGGCGCTCGCGTTCTGCTATCAGGTAAGGCTTCCTGCCTTCCAGGGCCTTGCCGGCCGAGAGCCCGGCCAGCCCGCCGCCGATGATGAGGGTGTGAGTCTTCAGCATAGTTTTCCTCTTAAATCTTCCGTAAGGCCTCCAGTATCTCCGCGCCTAGCACGCGGGAGGAGGCCCTGCGTTCAAAAAGTTCCCTGCCGGTTCCGCCCAACCTGCCCCGCAGCGCCGGGTCGTCCTTAAGCCGGGCCACCGCGCCGGCTATGCCTTCGGGCGAGGCCATGGGGACCAGCAGGCAGTCGGCGCCGTCGGTCAGCAGCTCCACGGCGGCCGGAGACCGGCCGGTGATCAGCGGCCTGGCCAGCGCCAGCGCCTCGAAAACTTTATTGGGGATGACCCTGGCCGCTTTGTCCGTGCTGCCGAATATCCCCAGGCAGACGTCGGCGGCGGCGATGGCCGCCGAGATCTCCGCCTGAGTAGAGGAGTTTACGAATTCTAATCTCTTCAACCCCAGCTGCTCGGCCAGCGCCCGGGCGGCGGGGAGGCCTTCGCCGGCCCCGTCGAAACGGAAGAGGATGTCCTCCCTGTCCTTCAGCAGGGCAACGGCGCGCAGGATGTATTCTACCCCGTGCAGCGGGATGTAGCGGCCGGAATAGAGGACGGTGAAAGTTCCGGGTGCGGGGGCCGGCGCCGGGGGCGGCAGCCGCGTGGTCCCTACCAGACTGCGGAGGAATTTAGCTCTGGGCAGGCCGAAGGCGGAGCAGAAATACTCTATATGCGCGTCGGTGTCCAGCAGTACCAGGTCGGCCAGGCGGCAGGAATATTTGTCCACCACGAAGAGCAGCCGCGCTTTGAGAGAACCGGGCTTTATGGCCGGGCGGTCCAGCACAAAGGCCTCGTAGAGCGACAGGAAGGCGTCGAACGCCACCGGCACCCCGCGCAGGCGGGCCAGCAGCGCCGCCGGGAACATGTCGAAATGGCCGGAGTAGCCGACGAATAAAATGTCCGGTTTCTCCGAGAACAGGAAACGGAATGAAAGTTTCAGGTAGGCGGCCAGCCAGCGCAGCAGCAGGCCCGGGGCGAACCAGCCGGAGCGCGCCCGGGAGAGCTTGTCCGACGTGCCGCTCCACAGGGGCTCGTGGCATTCCGTCACCTCGGCCCCGTTCTCCCGCAGGCCGGCTATCACGGTCAGGTTGCGCGGGTAGGCGCTGTCGTAGGTGCCCCAGTAGGTTATCTTCACCGCCCGCCCCCGTCGGCGCGGCCGGGGAACAGGCGCGCCAGCGCCAGCGCCGCTATGACCAGCATCAGCGGCTGTATGGCCAGCCGGTAGCGGGCCAGGCCTTCGTTGGCCATGGAACTGACCAGGGCGATGTAGAAGATAAGGGAATAGGAGTAGGCGAGGAAGAAATTCCCGCCGGAAAGCAGCAGCCGCGCGTTGACGGCGGTGAACCAGGCCAGCAGGGCGAAGACCAGCCAGTAGAACGGGTGCATGCTTACCGCCACTTTAAGCAGGACCGCCCCGAGCTGGCCGGAGCGCAGGCCGCTTTCCGCAGAGACCGGCAGGCGGTCCGCCAGGCCGAACTTGGCGTAGAGGTTATGCGCCGAGAAGAAGAAATAGAACAGCTCCACCGCGCTCTCCTTCATGTAGGCGAAGGGGCGGCGCAGGATGCTGAGCCGGAAGATGCGCCTGAACTCTCCGTCCATCGTCTCGGCCGGCACGCCGGCGGCCTTCATGGCGGCTACGGCGGCGTGCACTACGGGGGCCTTCTGGTCGCGGGCCGCCCTGCCCTCAGGAAGATTGGCCAGGAAGTAGGGCTTGGCGGCGCTGCCTTCCGGGAATTCCAGGTGGTTCACCACCCGGCCGATGTAATGGTAGCTCTCCAGCGGCAGCAGGGCGTAATAGCCCTTGTCCAGGTAGTTGCGCAGGCTCCACAGGTTCATGGCCAGCAGCGGCGCGGCCAGGAATAAGCCCGCCGCGGCCAGGCGGCGCCCGAGCGGGCGCCGGTCCAGCAGGAAGAAAGGCAGGGCGAAGAAAGGATAAAGCCGCAGGGCCGGCTTGGTGAGCGTGCCGGCGGCGATGAACAGGCCGCAGAGCAGCAGCCAACGCCGGCGCCCGTCCCGGCCGTAAAGCCAGGCAGCCCAGGCGGACAGGCAGAGCAGCAGGGAGAAAAAGAAATCCGACAGGATGGCGTGCTGGTAGCTGTTAAAGAGCAGGTCGCAGAAGTAGAGCCCGGAGAAGATAAGCTTCTGCCGGTCCGTCTCCAGGGTGCGCACGAGGGCGAACCACAGGACCAGGCCCAGCACGTGCTGGGCGATTATCACCGGCAGGTCGGTCTGGCCGAACAGCAGGTAGAAGAAGGAAAGAAAAGCCGGGTAGCCGGGCAGGCGGGACTCCGCGCCCAGGCCGCCGGCGCCCAGGAACTGCAGGGCCACCGAGACGTAGCCGGCCGAGTCCGGCTCGGTGAAAGGGGCGAAGGCCAGCAGGAAAAAAAGCTGCTGGGCCGCCAGCAGCAGGAAGGCCGTCAGCAGCGGCTTATTTTTCATGCTTCTGCTGGAAGAGCACCCTCTCCAGGATCTTGCGGTTGGTGTGGATCAGGTTGGCCAGCACGCCCATCAGGAGCGTGAAGACGCCGATGATCAGCAGGGCCGTGCCCAGCGTGAGCGACTGGATGTAGCCGGTGGGCACGTTCTGCATGACGGACAGGGTGACGTAATAATACAGGAAGCGCAGCACCAGGGCCAAGCCCGGCAGGCCGAAGAGCGCGGCGAAGAAGAGGAAGAGGCGCAGCGGCGAATAGACGTAGTAGAGCGTCAGGATGTCGCGCGCGGAGCGCAGCACGTACTCCACGCTGCTCTTCATCAGGCGCGAGGGCCGCACCGGCGGGTTGGCCTTAACCTCGATGACGGCGATGCGCACCCGCTGGCTGGCCAGGCGGATGAGGGTCTCGAGGGTGTAGGTGTACTCGCTCACTATCACGTCCAGCCACAGCGCCGCTCCCCGGCTGAAGGCGCGGAAGCCCGAGGTCACGTCGGGCACGTCCTGGCGGCAGATGGCCGAGACCACCCGGCTGCCGGCCCGCTGGGCGAGCTTCTTGGTCCAGGAGAAATGTTCTATGGCCTCTATGTCGCGGCAGCCGATGACGAACTCGGCCCTGCGCTCGACTATCGGGCGCACCAGGTCGGCGATGCGGTCGGCGGGGTACTGGTTGTCGGCGTCGGTGTTGACGATGATGTCGGCGCCCATGGCCAGGGCGGCGTCTATGCCGGCCCTGAAGGCCGCGGCCAGGCCCTGGTGGGAGGGAAGGCTGACCACTTTCTTCACCGCCGGGTGGCGGCGCGCGGTCTCGGCGGTGGCGTCGGCGCTGCCGTCGTCTATGACCAGCGCCTCTATGCTGTCCACGCCGTCTAGCTTTTTCGGCAGGGCGTCCAGCGCTTGCGCCAGGTGCTCCGCCTCGTTATAGCAGGGGATCTGGATGACCAGTTTCATAGCATGCCTTTGTGCTGTTCAACCCATTCCAAGAAGCAAATTATACTAAATAACTTAAAAGCGTTATCGTCGGAGCCGTTCATGTGCCCGTCGAAGACCGCCTGCAGGGTTTTTGTGTCGAAATAATCTTTGGCGGCGCCTCCGAACAGGTAGCCGGCCGCGAAATCCTTCAGCTCGCCTTTGAACCAGGGGGCCATGGGGAGGTGGAACCCCATCTTGCCCTGGTCGAGGATATAGTCCGGCAGTTTGCCGCGGTAGTGGCTCCTGAACAGGCGCTTGCCCGTAAAGCCGCGCAGCTTCAAGTCGTCCGGGAGGGAGAACAGGAACTCGGCCAAACCGTTCTCCAGCAGCGGCGGGCGCATCTCCAGCGAATTGGACATGGTGAAGGTGTCGCACTGGTCGTGGCCCATGTTGCACATCCAGACCTTGAGGTCGGCCGCCGAGGCGCGCGACAGGAAGGACCATTCTTTTTCCGTTTCGGCGAAGGCGGCCTCATAGGCCGCGGCGCTGTCGTGCCGGGAGGCGTCGGCCAGGGCGGGGGTGAACAGGCGCTCCTTCTCGTCCTCGGTGAAGATGGTGCGCCAGGAGTAATGGGCCTTCTCCCGGCCGTAGGCTACACCCTGCGCGAACTTCTTGAGCTTGTAGTCCAGGGCGATGCGGCCCGGGAAGTTGGGCAGCGCGGCCGCGAGCCCGGCCAGGCCGCGCTTTACCCCGCCCGGCAGCGGGCTGAACAGCCGCCACAATTTATCGGCCTGGTAGGTGGGGTAGCCGAGCATGAGCTCGTCGCCGGCCACGCCGGTGATGACCACCTTGAGGCGCTTGGCGGCTTCGGCGCTGAGCAGCTGCAGCGCCATGAAGGCCGGCGTCACCGCCAGCGAGTGGTGGAAGGAGGCCGCCTTCTTAAAGTTGTCCCTGACCCAGGCCGGGGTCATGGTGAGGAAGGTCGCGTCGAGGTCGTAATCGCCGGCCAGGCGCCGCACCAGCGCGCCCTCGTCGAAATGGCCGCTGTCGAAGCCGACCGTGTAGGAGAGGATCTTGCCGGTGAGGTGTTTGCGGGCCTCGTAGAGCAGGATATTGGAGTCCAGGCCGCCGCTGAGGAAGATGCCCACCGGCACGTCGCTCCTGAGCGAGATCTTGACCGCGTTCTCCACCTTGGCGGAGAAAAGTTCCGACGCCTCGGCCAGGCCCAGCCGCCCGTAGACGGGGTCCTTCTTCAGGGCCCAGTACTGGCGCCGCTCCAGCCTGCCGCCGGAGGAAAGCTTCAGGAGGGAGGCGGGCTTGAGCAGCTTCACCTCTTTGAGCATGGTGTCTTCCGCCGGGAAATAGCCGTAGCTGAAATAGTCCCACAGCGCGGCCGTGTCCAGCGTGAAGCGGCGGCCCAGCGCCTGCAGCACCTTGATCTCCGAGGCGAAGGCGAACCCGCCCGCCTGCGTGTAGTAGACCGGCTTTATGCCCCAGCGGTCGCGGACCAGGTAGAACTCGTCCTTGCGGGAATCGTGCAGGGCGATGGCGAAGAAGCCGTTGAGCAGGCCGAAGGCGCCCTCGCCGTGCTCTTCGAAAAGATGCGCTATCACTTCCGTGTCGGAGGAGGTGGCGAACCGGTGGCCGCGCGCCTCCAGGCCGCGCTTGAGCTCGACGTAGTTGTAGATCTCGCCGTTGAGCATCACGGCCACGGAGCGGTCCTCGTTGTAGACGGGCTGGTCGCCGGTCTTGAGGTCTATGATGGCCAGCCGCCGCATGCCCATGCCGAGGCTGCCGCGCGAGTAGACGCCCTCTCCGTCGGGGCCGCGGTGGGTCATCAGGGCGCACATGCTCCTGAGCAGGGCCTCGGGCACCCCGCCTTTCTTATCGTAGACGCCGCAGATGCCGCACATTAATTAAACCTCCCGGCCACGTCGCCCAGGCGGGTCAGCACCTGGTAGGCGAAGTTGGCGAAAAGCAGGAGCGAGGCTATGGCCCCGGCGGCCAGCGGCCCGCGTATGCCGGCGGTCTCCCCGGCCTTTATCCTGGCCAGCAGGCCCGGCAGCAGCAGGGCGCCGTGCGCGGCCAGGGCTATGATGAAAGGGACGAGCGGGAACCGCATCCTGCCGAAAGCGGAAAAAGGCCCCGTGAAGGCGAGCGTGTAGGCCGCCGTTATGAATATGAAGAGCAGGGCTTTCCTGTTCCCGGCGGAAAAAGCGATCCCGAAGACGAGGGCGGGGAACAGGAGCATGTTGGTGGCGAGACTTCCGAGGAAAAGCCATTTCCGCAAAGGGTAGGGGAAGTTGTTCATGTCGAAGTGTGTGCGGAAAGACCAGTATTTCGACAGTTTCAGGAGAAAGAGCTGCAGCTCTCTGCCGGGATTTTCGAGGATGTACTTTATGGCGTAGTCCCTCGCTATTTTGTCCTTCTGCGTCACCGTCAGCGCCGGGTCCTCGAAGAACTTGCCGTAGTCGTAGGCCGAAAAATAATAGTCGCAGCCGCCGGTGGCGGACGGGTTGTGGCCGAGGAACATGGACATGCCGATGTGCGGCTCCAGCAGGACGAAGGCCTTGTGTGCGCGGTAGTTCCTTATGGTCCACGGCAGGATCAGCAGCAGCGAAACCGCGCCGAACTTGAGCGAGTTGACCGCCCCTTTCTTCAGGCCATGTCGCGCCGCCTCCCAGGCGAAAACCGCCGGGAGGGTTATCAGGTAAACGCCCTTGGTCAGGCAGGCCAGGCCGAAAACCAGGCCCGCCAGCAGCCGGCCCTCTCTTTTCAGCAGCAGGTACACGGCGCCGGTCAGCAGGAGCAGGCCCAGGGTCTCGGCCATCAGCACCGCCGAATACCAGACGGAGTCTATGTACGCCGCGGAGACCAGCAGCGCCGCCAGGCCGGCCCGCTTGTCGAAGGCCTCCCTGGAGGCGAGGTAGATGAGAAGGCAGGTCAGGGTGGAAAGGACCGCTTGGGCCGCGTAAAGGATGAAGTAGCCTTCGCCGAACAGCCGGGTGACGGCGGCCAGAAACAGCGGGTACAGCGGCGGCCAGTCCGCCGTGTACGGGGCGTTGTTCAGGAACGCCAGCCTGGCGGAGTCATAGAGGACCATGTCGGTTACGGGGGGTACGGCCTGGGCCAGGAAAGCGTAGCCCAGCCGCAGCAGCAGCGCCGCCGCCAGGACGGAGAGCACCAGGTTCCTCTCTCCTTTCGGGTCGGAAATGGAAATATTCATCGGTTGGAGTTTCCCGGCGGCGGCTAGCCTTTTTTCCTGGCTACGAGAGTGAGGTTCATCCCTATGAACGGGGGGAAAGCCTTCTCTATCTTCGCCAGGGTCGGGACCAGCTTGTCGAAGAGTATGGGCTGTATTATCGGGAAGGTCCTGCGTTTGAACACCCGGCTGTTCATGAACCAGCCGAATATCCCTATGAAATTGCTGAAGAAGACCTTCTCCACGGTAAAGCCGGCCGCCTCCACCTTGCGGACGAGGTCGGCCTTGTCGTAGCGCCTGTGGTGCGCGAGGCTACGGTCTATGGTGCCGAAAAGCCAGCTCAAGGCGGGGACGAACAGCAGTAGTTTCCCGCCGGGGAGGAGCAGTTCTCGCATATTCGCCATGGCCTTCTCGTCCTCCTTTACGTGCTCGAGGACGTTGATCGCGATGACTGCGTCTATCTTCCGGTCGCTGAGAGACCGGACCCTCTCGTCGCTGATGTCGAAATTGTGCAGCTCCAGGCCGGGGAAGTCTATCTTGAGGTGGCGGATGAACAGGTCAGACGTGTCTATCCCTATGATGCGGGAGCAATGCTCCATGAAGCGCCGGGTAAGGTTGCCTATGCCGCAGCCTACCTCCAGCACGGTCTTGCCCGCGATGTGCTCCGCGAAGCTGTCGCAGACCCACTTGTTGTAATTGTTGGTCAGCGCGAAAGTCTTAAGGGTCTCGTGCGCGAAGATCTCAATTTCCTGGTCTTTTTCCGAGGACATCGCCTCTCCCTCTCCCCGTCCGCTCCGGCGCCGGGAGTCCCGACGTCGTGAGGAATTATTTTAGCAAAATATGCGCGGGGCCGTTCCGGCGCGGCCGGGCGGGCTTTCGGTCACCGCTCCAGCAGGAGGTTTAGGTACTTTTCGCCGGGGCAGAGCGCCAGGATGGCGTCCGGGGAAACTTCTTTAAGGCTCCCCGCGGCGTCGTCCAGGTATTTGAAGGAGAACCCGAGGGCTTTGAGCTTCTCAAGCAGCAGCGCCGGGTCGGACCCCGCCTTGCGCAGCAGCGCCGGGGAGAACTCGCAGAACATCTTGAGCCCCGGGGAGTTGCGGATGGTCCTCTCCATGCCCAGGACCGCCCCGTATTCCGCTCCCTGGATGTCCATCTTTATGAAGTCCGCGCGGCCCCCGGGCCCCAGCAGTTCGTCCACGCTGGCGGAGGGAACGTCCAGGGACGCCCGCCCGTCGCCGGAATCGAAGACGCGGTGGTCCCCGCGGTGCTCTTCGGAAAAGAACAGCCTGACGCTCCCTGAAGCCTGCGTGACGGCCTTCTGCTCGCAGCGCACGTTGGCGCAGCCGTTGGCGCCGGTGTTCTTGAGCAGGAGGCGGAAATTTTCCGGGTCGGGCTCGAAAGCTGTCACGCTGCCGGCGCTCCCGGCCAGGTCCGAAAAGAGCAGGGTAAAGAAGCCGATGTTCGCCCCTATGTCCAGGACCTTCATCCCGGGCTTTATGCTGGAGCGGTAGACGCCGGCCTCGAGGCCCGAAGTGCCGGAGTATTTCCAGAGGAGGAGGGCGATGAGCCGGTCCGGAGTGCTCGCGTACAGGCTGCGGGGCCCGAAGGCGACCCGGAAGTCCTTCGCGGGGGTCAGGAGCCTGAAGAGCAGCCGCGCGGCGTACCTGGCCGGCGGGACCGAGGCCGCCGCTACGGCCAGCCTGCCGCCGAGGTCCGCGAATCTGGAGAGAACGCTCATGGCTTGGCCGCCTTGCCGCTCCTCAGTTTATAAAGTTCCAGCGGGGGATTGGCGGCGCAAAGCAGAACGTCCGGCGCGAACCCGGGGACGCCGCGCGGGTAGAAACCGGCTTCGAGGTCGTAGCGCGCTTTCAGCAGCCCGGCCAGCGCCGGCTTGCCGTCGAAAGTGACGAGCAGGTAGTCCGGAGGGTTTTTATAGTCCGCTGAATTCAGGGTGGCCGGGTCGGCGAGCTGCACCTTCCAGCGGTCCAGCCGGAAGGCCGGCATGGAAACGGGCTGGGGAAAATCGGTCATCCCCAGGGTTTGCCCGGCCGGCATAGAGTCCAGCTTGTCGGCCATCCGGTAAAAAGTGGACCGGGGCCCGGAGGCGTCCGTGAACCCGGCCAGGTAGACCCCCGACATGACCAGCCCGGGGGCGAGCGCGGCGGCCAGGGCCGCGGCCCGCCACGGGGCGGACAGCCTGGCCAGCAGGCGCAACAGGAAGACCGTGCCTATCAGGCCCCCGGTTATCAGCCAGGGGAAGAACCGCCGTATCCCCGACGGGAAATCCGGGGTGACGGACATGGCGGCCGGGATAATGAAAACGAGCGTCCCGGCGGAGAGATTCCGCAGCAGCGGCGAGCCGGAAAAAAACAAACCCCAGAGGCAGCCGGCCGGTATCAGCAGGGCCATGACCGGGCCGGCGAGGCCAGGCATGACGCCGGAGAGAAAGCCGGCGGTCCCGGCGACCGGGCCGGTCCAGGGCGTGGACCCGCCGGGAAAGACCTCGTAGACGGCGGAGCCCCAGTTGAACGGCAGGTAAGGGTTCAGGGCGAAGAAGACGGCGAGGCCGGCCAGGCAGGCGTACAGCAGGCGTTTGAGCCCGCCCTTGTCCAGGTCCGCGGCGCCACGGCTGAAGAGAACGGGGAAGACGAGTACGGCCGCGTGCAGGGCGCTCCAGTAGCTGCCCGCCGCCAGCGCCAGGCAGGCGGCCGAAGCCAGCAGCGGCCTCAGGCGCAGCCCGGGGACCGCGAGCAGGGCGCAATAGACGGAGGTCAGGCCCCAGAGGGCGGCCCAGAGGTGGGGCGTAAGATAATGGGAATAGACCACTACCGACGGGAGGGACAAGACCGCGGCCGCGGCCGCGGCCGGCGGGTAGCCCGGGCAAAGCCTGGCCGCTATCAGCGCGGCCAGCACGCAGATGCCCAGCAGGGCCAGCGCGCTTAGCGCCCTGCCGGCCAGGTAGATCCTGCCCAGTATGCCGGGGGCCTCCAGGGCCCGCCGGAGGGGGACCCGGTCTATCGCGCCCGTCAGCGAGAGGGCCGCGTAATAGGCGCCGAGCGGATAAATGTACCCGCCGCCGTAGAGGAAGGAAGGCGGGCGGAAATCCAGCTTCGCCGGATTCATCCGCGCCAGGTCCGAGAGCGGCAGGGCCTCGTCGGGGTAGCGCGAGCGGATCAGCATGGACCGGTAGGAATTATAAAGTTCCGGGGGCGGCGGCGCGTTCCTGAAATCGGCGCGGAATTCGCCTTTGAGGTGCGTGGAATATTTCCCCGCGGCTTCGGCGGCCAGCGGCGTGGCGCCCGCGGACTTGTCGTAGATGTCGTTCCAGCCCGAGGTGAGGGCGTCGAACAGCCGCGCCCGGTCCCAGGCGGGGGAAAGCACCCTCGCCGCGCGCGCGGCGGAAGGCGTGTCCCAGCCCAGCCCGGCGAAAGCCGCGGCGCAGGCGAGGGCCGCCAACAGCAGCAGGGAGGTCTTTGGTCGGGTCATCTGTTCTGTTCCGGAAGGGTCAATGCAGCTTCAGCTTGACGAAGGCTATGAAAGCCATGCGGAAGAGCAGCAGGCCGTGGCGGAAGCGGCTTATCTTGGTCTCGCCGTACTTGCGCTCCTTGTAGCTCACCGGCATTTCGGTTATTTTCAGGTTGAGCTTGCTGGCCCCGAAGAGGAGGTCGAAATCCCCGAAAGGGTCGAAGTCGCCGAAGTAGGCGCGGCCGGCCTTTATCTTCTCGTAATTGGCCTTCAGCAGCACCTTGGTCCCGCAGAGCGTGTCTTTTATCCGCTGCCCCAGGGTCCAGGTGAAGATCAGCGAGAAAGTCTTGTTGCCTATCATGTTGAGGAAGCGCATCGCGCCCTTCTCCATGGGGTAGACCAGGCGCGAACCGTTAATGAAGTCGCCCTTGCCCTCCGCTATCGCCGCGTAAAATTTTTTCAGGTCCTCCGGCACCACGGTCAGGTCGGCGTCCAGTATCATCAGGATATCGCCGGTGCTGGCTTCGAAGCCCTTGCGCACGGCGTCGGCCTTGCCGAAAGCGCCGCCCTGGAGCAGCACTTTCACCGGGATCTCCGGGTGCTTCGCCGCTTCCTCTTTTATCTTCTCTACGGTGCCGTCCTCGGAATTGCCGTCCACGAAGACCAGCTCGGTGCCTTTGCCGAGCCGGGGCAGCTCGTCGAACAGCCGCGCCATGTTGCCGGCTTCGTTGCGGCAGGGGACCATCACCGAAACGGTGTAGTCACGGGCCGCGGGAGCGCCCGGGGTCTCCCTGGCCACTATGAACTGTATCAGGCCGAGCTCCTTGAAGAGCGGCATCTTGGCCAGGAAGCGGTTGAAGAAGGGGGCGACCAGCGGGATGTTGAAAGGCATCAGGAAGCGGCAGCCCTTCTTTACCACCTCGTAGTCGTTGAGGTACAGAAAATTCTCTATGTCGGCTTCGGCCAGCCAGTTCTGGCGCGGCAGCCTGGCCTTCAGGCCGGCGGCCTCGGCCAGGTTCACCAGGGGTTCCCAGAACGGGTTATACGAGGTTATGACTATCCGGGTCTCGGGCCTGGTCACGCGGCGCATGCTGCGGAAAGCCCGCCAGATGTCGTCCAGATGGCAGACCAGGTCCTGCATCACCACGTAGTCGAATTTTTCCTCTATATCCAGGCTTTCCGCGTCGGCGGTCCTGAATTCCAGGCCCGGGCAGCGTTCCTTCGCCGCGGCGGTCATGGCCGGGCTGAAATCCACGCCCAGGCCGCGGGCGGGCTTCAGGTCGGCCAGCAGGGTCCCGGTGCCGGAGCCCAGCTCTATGACGGAGGCGCCTTCCGGTATCATGAAGCGGAAGAAATTTAGAAGCTCGCGCTGGTAATGGCTGTTCTTCCTGCGCCAGGCGTCGCGGGTGCGGGAGGCCTCGTCGAAAAATTTTATCTTCTCTTGTTTGTTCATCGGCCCTTGTTCGCCTTGTACCAGTCTACGGTCTTCTTCAGGCCTTCCTCGAAATGGGTCTTGGCCTTGAAGCCGAATTCGGCGGCGCGCGAGGTGTCGAGCATGCGGCGCGGCTGGCCGTCGGGCTTTGAGGTGTCCCAGTTTATCTTCCCGGAGAAGCCGGTGTGGCGCGCGATGACGCCCGCCAGGTCCTTGATGGTGATCTCGAAGCCGGCGCCGAGGTTGACGGGCTCGGGCTTGTCGTAGCGGGCCGCGGCCAGGCAGACGCCCTGCGCGCAGTCGTCGACGTAGAGGAATTCGCGGGTGGCCTTGCCGGTGCCCCAGACCGTCGCTTCTTTCTGGCCGGCCTCCGCCGCCGCCACGAACTTCTTGATCAGGGCGGGGATCACGTGGGAGGATTCGGGATCGAAATTGTCGCCGGGGCCGTAGAGGTTCACCGGCAGCAGGTAGACGGCGTTGAAGCCGTACTGCTGGCGGTAGGCCTGCGCCTGCACCAGCAGCATTTTCTTGGCCAGGCCGTAGGGGGCGTTGGTCTCTTCGGGGTAGCCGTTCCAGAGGTCGTCCTCTTTGAAGGGCACGGGGGCGAATTTGGGATAGGCGCAGATGGTGCCGACGGCCACGAACTTCTCCACGCCGGCGCGCCGGCCTTCTTCCATCAGCTGGGCGCCCATCATCAGGTTGTCGTAGAAGAATTTGCCGGGATTGGCGCGGTTGGCCCCTATGCCGCCGACCACGGCCGCCAGGTGGATCACCACCTGGGGCCGCGCGTCGGCGTACAGGCGCTTTACCGCCGCCATGTCCGTGAGGTCATAGTCCCGGCTGCGGGGGACGAATATTTCCTTCGTCCCGGCTCCGCGCAGTTTTTCCACCACGCGCGAACCCAGGAACCCGGCGCCCCCCGTGACGGTTATTCTTTTTTCCGTCAGCCCTGTCATCCGTTACTTCGCCGCGCCCACGGAAAGGGAAGCCTTTACCGCGTCGGTCACGGTCTTGATCTGCTCGTCGGACAGCTCCGGGTACATCGGCAGCGAGAACACGGTGTCCATCACGGCGTCGCAGACGGGCAGGTCGCCCTTCTTGCCGCCGAGGTGCGCGTAGGCTTCCTGCAGGTGCAGGGCTATCGGGTAGTAGATCTGGTTGGCTATGCCCTGCTCGGTCAGGTACTTCTGGGCGTTGTCGCGCTTGGCCTTGGTGTCGAAGCGCAGGGTGTAGTAGTTGAACGAGTGGCGCATGTTGGCGGGCACCACGGGGGTGACGCAGAGGCCCTTGAGGGCCGCGGCGTACTTGCCGGCCACGGCGTTGCGCAGCTCGGTCCAACCCTCCACGTGCCGCAGGCGGATGGAGAGGATGGCGGCCTGCACCGTGTCGAGGCGGCTGTTGAAGCCTTCCATCTCGTGGTGGTAGCGCACCTTGCTGCCGTGGTTGCGCAGCTGCTTCAGGGTCTCGTAGATCTTGTCGTCGTTGGTGGTGATGGCCCCGCCGTCGCCGAAGGCGCCGAGGTTCTTGGCCGGGAAGAAGCTGAACGTGCCGCAGTGGCCCATGGCGCCGCAGTATTTCCAGTCGCTGCCGGCGGGCTTGTATTTCCCGGTGAAGGCCTGTGCGGTGTCTTCCACGACTATGAGGTTATGCTTTTTGGCTATCGCCATTATCGCGTCCATATCGCAGGGCATGCCGTACAGGTGCACGGGCACGATAGCGCGGGTCTTCGGGGTGATCTTTTTCTCGACGGACTTGGGGTCGAGGTTGTAGGTGACCGGGTCGATGTCGGCGAACACCGGGATAGCGCCGACCTGGGAGATGGTCTCGGAGGTGGCGATGAAGGTGAAGGGGGAGGTTATGACCTCGTCGCCCTTCTTGACGCCGCTGGCGATGAGCGCCATGCGGATGGCGTCGGTGCCGTTGGCCACGCCTACGGCGTACTTGGTGCCGTTATGGGCGGAGAATTCCTTCTCGAACTTGGTAACTTCTTCGCCGAGTATGAAATTGGCTTTATTGAAAACGTTCTTTACCGCGGTCTCGATCTCATCCTTGATGGGGGCATAACCGGCAAGCATGTCTACCATGGGTACTTTCATAGGAACCTCCGTTTTTAATCGTCAGGAGTATTGTATAAAAATAGCCGCGCCCTAACAAACGCGTATTATAATTATTTGTTATAATCTAACCGGTCATGAAAGTTACCATAGTTATCCCGTCCTATAACGAGATGAAAACGCTGCCGGCCGTCCTGAGGGCGGTGGCCGCGCTCAGGCTCGACAAGGAAGTGATCGTGGTGGACGACGGCTCCCGGGACGGCACCCGGGAATGGCTGGAGCGGGCCATAGCGGCCAAAGAATTTCCCTGCGACCTGCGGCTGATAAAGCACGAGGCCAACAAGGGCAAGGGCGGCGCGCTGATCACCGGCTTCAACTCCGCCGCCGGCGACATCGCCATAGTGCAGGACGCCGACCTGGAATACGACCCCGCGCAGATCCCCGAGCTCGTCCGTCCCATAGAGGAGGGCCGCGCCGACGCGGTCTTCGGCTCGCGCATGCTGACGGCGAGGACCTACACTTACAGCCGTATCTACCTGGCCGGCAACAAGCTGCTCACCTTCCTGGTGCACCTGCTGTTCGGGCTTAAGGTCACGGATTCCTATACCTGTTACAAGGCCTTCCGCACGCCGCTGCTCCGGAAGATGAAACTGAGCTCCACGGGCTTCGAGATAGAGGCCGAGCTCTCCTGCAAAACGGCCTTCCTGGGCCTGCGCTTCCTGGAGCTGCCGATAAAGTACATCTCCCGTTCCAGGCAGGAGGGCAAAAAAATAAACTACCGGGACGCCGTTAAGGGCGTACTGAAGATCCTGTGGCTGCGGCTTACCCTCAAGGCGGCGGATTTTAACCGATGAGGGCGCTCATCATAGGCGCGGCCGGCCAGGTGGGGGGAACCCTCGCCGCGCAATGCGTCAGGCGCAGGACAGAGGTTTACGGCACTTCCCGCAAGGGGCAGGGCTTCCTCTACCTCGACCTCGCCGACGCGGCCTCCATAAAAGATTCCTTTGAAAAGGCAAAGCCCGACACGGTCTTTCTCTGTTCGGCCATGACCCACGTGGACAACTGCGAGCGGGACCCCGAGCTGGCCCGCCGCGTCAACACCGTCGGGACCGGGCTGGTGGCGGAGGAGTGCCGGCGGACCGGGGCGAAACTGGTATATTTCTCCACCGAGTACGTTTTTGACGGCGCCGCCGGGCCTTATGACGAGGGGGCGCCCGTTAACCCGGTCAGCGTCTACGGGCGCACCAAGCTGGAAGGGGAACAGGCGGCGCTCGCGGCCGGCGCGCTGTCGGTGCGCACCACCGTGGTGTACAGCCATAACCCCGCCTCCAAAAATTTCATCATGCAGCTCATCAGCAACCACCGCTCCGGCGCCAGGATGCGCGTGCCGTCGGACCAGTTCTCCAATCCTACCTACGCGCCCGAGCTCGCCTCGGCCGTGCTGGACCTGGTGGAGAAAGGCGCCTCCGGGGTGTATAACGTGGTGGGCCCGGACTGGATGAACCGCTACGATTTCGCCGTAAAGGCCTGCGCGGCGTTCGGCTTCTCTCCCGATTTCCTGGAGCCCCGGCTCACCGCGGAGCTGGGCCAGGCCGCGCCCAGGCCGCTGAAGGCCGGGCTGCGCACCGAGAAGCTGGAGGCCAAGTTGGGCCGCCGGCTGCCCCCGGTGGAGGACAGCCTGCGCAAGATCGCCGCGATCATGAAGCAATATGAATGACCTGACGCTGAATTTCAAGCTTTACCTGCTGGCCTTCCTGCTGCCGCTGGGCCTGTCGCTGGCGCTGACGCCGCTGCTGCGCGCGCTGGCGCTCAGGTTCGGCCACCTGGATACGCCCACGCACATCAAGACGCACAAGCAGCCGACGCCGCTGATGGGCGGTACCGCGGTGTTCCTGGCCTTCGCGGCGTCGCTGCTGTTCATGCGGTTCTACACCTCGTTCCCCACCGGCACGCTGCGCGACCTGCGCGTGCTCCTCGTCGGGGGCGGGGTAATGTTCGCGCTGGGCCTGATAGACGATTTCCGCAAGCCCAACGGGCTGGGCGTGCGGCTGAAGTTCGTGGTGCAGTTCCTTGTGGCGGGGTTCACGGTCTATTACGGCATCCGGATCAACTTCATCCACCCGGATTACCTGAATTTCCTGCTGAGCGTGGTCTGGATCGTAGGGGTGTCGAACGCTTTCAATATAGTGGATATCATGGACGGGCTGTCGGCGGGGCAGGCGGCGCTGGCGGCTTTCGGCTTCCTGCTGATCGCGCTGCCTTCGGAGTCCATCTACGTGAACTTCGCGGCGGCGGCGCTGGCCGGCGCCGCGGCGGGCTTTCTGCCCTATAATTTATCGAAAAAGCACAAGATCTTCATGGGCGACTCGGGCAGCCTGGTCTGCGGCTACCTGCTCTCCGTCCTGGCGCTGGGCACGCGTTACACCGACGTGAACCCGCTGGGGGTGTACGCGCCGCTGTTCATCCTGGCGGTGCCCATCTACGACACTTTCTTCGTCTCGATCATGCGGCTGCGGCGCGGCCTTTCTCCGTTCGTGGGCAGCAAGGACCACTTCGCGCTGCGGCTGGAGAAGCTCGGCCTCTCGCGCCGCCGCATCGTGGGGCTGGCCTCCATCACCACGCTGTGCCTGGCGGTCTTCGCCTGGCTCATCACGCAGGTGACCCTCCCCTGGGGCGTGGTCATCATCCTCTTCCTGCTTACAGAATTCCTCCTCTTCAGCCTCGCCATCGCCAAAATTAAAATATAGTGTCCATCGGGGCCGGCCGGGGCATGGCCCCGCGCTCCTGTCACTGAGGGCCGCCGAGGGTATGCCTTCTCCGGGTACGCTCGGCCACACCGTGGCCTCGCTCTTTCACTCAGGCTCGGCGCTTACGCAAGCCTCGCCTTCGTGAGGCCCCTCCGAAGGCATACCCTCGTCAGGCCCTGGCGTTAAGTGTTGGGCGCTGGGCCAGCCGCATGGGTCGGGTTAGCAAAACCCTGTCGGAGGCCCGAGCTTGCGTAAGCGCGAGGGCCGAGACGGGGAGTGGCGAGCACGGTGTGCGAGACCACGTTTTTGCGTTCCAGCACGACGCTGGCCGCGCTTAGGTTCGCTTAACCGGCGGTGATCTCGAATATGGGCGGGTTGTCCATGGTGCGTTTGACGAGGCACTGTTCGGCGGCTTTTACGAGGGCCGGCAGGTACTTGGCGGGGAAATCCTTCGGGGGGGTGATCTTCATCACGGTTTTGCTGAGCAAGTGCGTTTCGGGGCTCACCTCGAAGGAGACCGTGATGCCCAGGCCCTCGGCGCTCAGGCCGCGGCTCTGCACGAAGCCCAGGGCGAAGATGCCAGCGCAGGTGCCCAGCGAGGCCAGGAACAGGTCGAACGGGGTAGGCGCCGAGCCTTCGCCCGACGGGGCCGGCTGGTCGGTGGCGATCTCGAAGCCGTGCCAGTTGGCGCTCACCTTCTTGCCGCCGGGAAAAGTTATGTTCATTTCGCTCATGATGACCTCCTGAGACTGGATTCCGGCTTTCGCCGGAATGACGAGATTGTTAGCCGGGATGACGCTAAAGTTCTCTTCACTAAGTTAGATGCAAAAAGAGCCTGAAAGTTTCAGGCTCTTTTTCGCCGCCGCTCCGCGCTCCTCAGTAGTTATGCCGGTGCAGTTCTTTGGTGATGCCGGGGATGATGGTGGTCTTGCCGTCGCCGATGGCCTGCATCTTGAGGATCTCGCCGTACACCTTGTCGAAGGCGCCCACCACTTCAGGGTCGAAAGCCTTGCCGCTCTCCTCGAGGATATACTCGCGGGCCTTTTCCGCGTCCCAGCGGGGCTTGTAGACGCGCGGCATGCAGAGCGCGTCAAAGACGTCGGCCACGGAAACGATGCGGGCGTAGATCGGGATCTGCGGGCCTTTAAGTTTGGCCGGGTAGCCGGTGCCGTCGAACTTCTCGTGGTGCGAGCCGGCCACCTTGCAGGCGATCTGCAGCAGCGCGCTCTCGGCGTTGCAGAGGATCTTTGCGCCGTAGACGGTGTGCTTCTTCATCTCTTCGAATTCGTCGGTAGTGAGCTTGCCGGGCTTGAGCAGGATGGCGTCGGCGATGCCGACCTTGCCGATGTCGTGCAGGGGGCTGGCGTAGCGGATGTTCTCCACCTCGCGCTCGGGCAGGCCCAGTCCATGGGCGATCAGGGCCGAGTATTCGCTGATATGGCGCAGGTGGATGGCCGTGTCCTGCTGGTCGCGGTATTCCGCGGTGACGGCCAGGCGGTAGATGGTCTCGAGCTGGGACTTGGAAAGGCTCTCGTAAAGCTGGGCGTTCTCGATGCCAGAGGCCGCAAGCGAGCTGATCAGCTGCAGGATCCCCTCGTCGTCGATGTCGAACTGGCTGCCGTTCTTGTTCATCGCTTCGAACACGCCGATGATGTGGCCGCCCACGTTCTTGAGCGGCACCGCGAGGATGCTGCGGGAGCGGTAGCCGGTCAGGCGGTCGATCTCGTGGGTGAAGCGCTCGTCCTTGTAGACGTCCTGGATATTGAGGGTCAGGCCGGAGGAGGCCACGTGGCCGGCGATGCCCTTGCCGAAAGGCACCCGTATCTCGGTATGCTGCATGCCGAGCGCCACTTTGGACCAAAGCTCGTTCGTCTGCCGGTCCAATATAAAGACGCTGCAGCGGTCGCAGTTGAGGATGGTCTTGACCTGCTCGGCTATCAGCTCAAGGAGCCTGTTAAGGTTGGTCTCCTTGGATACGACGCCGCCGAAATTGACGAGCAGGCGCAAGCGGTTTTCCAGTTCTTCGGCCCTGGTCATAGCGTTATTTTAGCATTATCGCGCTCAAGAAACGGTCATTTTTCGGCGACTTCATCCAGGAAGACGCTGTAGTGCACGGCCCTCGCGGAAGGGTAGGCCTTGCGCAAGCCGGCGTTGATCTGGACCAGGCAGGATGTGCCGCCCACTATCACGGTGCCGGCCTGCACGGAAGCTATATTGCCCAGCTTGCGGTCCAGGACCTTGTTGGAGAGTTCCGGCTCGGTAAAGGCGAACGCCCCGGCGCCGCCGCAGCACCAGTCGCTCTCCGGCATTTCCACGAAGGCTCCGCCGGCCAGCCGATGCAGCACGGCCCTGGGCTCTTTCCTGATGCCCTGCCCGTGGCAGGCGCGGCAGGAGTCGTGGTACGTCACCCGGCCGGCCTTCGCCAGGGCGGCTTTGTCGGCGCGCCCGGCCTTTTCCGGGGGGATGAATTCCAGGATGTCGCGCACGGCCGCGGCGAAGGCCTTGGCCCTGGGCCGCCAGTCCGGGTCGGCCGTAAAGAGCTGCTCGTAGGATTTCATGAAAGCCGCGCAGGAGGAGCAGTCGGCTATCAGCGGGAACTCCCCGAAGCGTTCCTTCAGCTCCTCGTAGCGGAGGATGTTCCTGCGGGCGAACTCGCGCGCCGCCTCGAGGCGGCCGTAGTTGTGCGCCATCAGGCCGCAGCAGATGTTCTCCGCCAGCACGCCTTCCCCGGCGCAGCGCTTGAGCACGCGCACGGTGGCCAGCGCCACTTCGGTGAAAAGGTAATTGGGCCCGCAGGGGGCGAAGTAGACCCAGTTCACGGCCTTCCTGTCGCCGGGAGCGAGGTCCGGGTCCTTGCCGAGGACTTCGGAGGCGAAGCGCAGCGGCACGTGGTTCACCGAGCCTTCGGCCTCGGAGATGCCGGGCATGCCCAGGAAATCATAGAGCCCCATTTTGGCGGCCAGGCGCGGCAGGCCGGTCTTCTTGACCAGGTAGGCCAGCTTGAGCCAGAAGCCAAAAACGGCCGGGGCGTTGAGCAGCGTGTTTATGGCCGCCCGGGCGAAAAAATTATCCCCGTAGCCGTCCTGCGCGCGCCGGCCTTCCAGCACTATGTCCGGGGTGGGGACCTTGGCGTAGCAGGCGCTGGTGCAGGCGCCGCAGAGCAGGCAGGTGGAGAAAGCCTCATCGGCGTCGGCCGGGTTCTTGGCTCGGCCTTCCACCAGCATGCGCACGAACTGGTTGCGGCCGCGCGCGGAGATGGTCTCGCGGCCCGTCAGCATATAGGTGGGGCAGGAGGTCTCGCAGTAGCCGCAGCGGTTGCACTGGGCCGTGGCGTCGTAAAGCTTTCTTTCGCCCAGGTCGGTGAGCAGGGTGCTGAGGTGGCGGTCGGCCTGCTCGTGGAGGTACAGTTCGTTGACGTCGCCGTGGAAGCCCGACATGCCGGCAGCTTCGGCCGTATAATCGGGCAGCGAAACGTCCGTGACGGAGGGGCTGTTGCCGTCGCCGTCGGCGCTGGACGCAGTGGCTTTCACATGGTGTATCACCGGTTCTCCTCCAGGTGCCTGTAGATCCAGGGGTTGAGCAGGTTGCCCGGGTCCAGCCGCCGTTTAAGGCTAACGTGGCAGGAGTCGGGGTCAAAAAGGTTCGCAGGCTCCGCCGGGGCGGGCTGCCGGCGGTCCCGGGCCGGCTTGGCGGAAAGGGCGAAGGTGGCGGCCAGGATCACGCCGTAGGCGCCCATGGAGCCGCAGAACAGCTTTACCGCGTCGTAGCCGGCCACGTTCTTGACGGTCTTGCCGCCGAGCTCCAGCATTTCCCCGGCGGGGGTGACGACTTCCAGCCCCAGCAGGTGGTCGCGCAGTTCCGGGCAGGTCTTGGAGGCGATAACCCCGCCTACGCTGCCCTCTACTTCAGGCAGGTCCAGGTAAAGGCCTTCGGCCTCCAGCTGGCGCCTGAATTCTTTGAACGGCAGCCCCGCCTCCGCGCGGGCCGTCAGGTTGGCGCGG
Organism: uncultured Elusimicrobiaceae bacterium; assembly: GCA_964417965.1. Classification (GTDB taxonomy): domain Bacteria; phylum Elusimicrobiota; class Elusimicrobia; order Elusimicrobiales; family UBA9959; genus UBA9959. The sequence continues at coordinate 172,696 of CAYQJX010000004.1, read as the reverse complement.
TCGGCCTGCACGGCGCCGTTGAGGCTCCGCAGGTCCAGGGTCTTGGCGCCTTCCATGATGTGTTCCGGTTTAAGCCTGGTGCCCAGGCCCGTGACCGCGGTGCGCTCGCCGCGGCCGGCGCGCAGGCGCAGTTCGTCTACGATGGCGCGGGCCGCGGGGCTCAGCGAGGCGCGCGAGGCCAGGCCGCCGCTCTCGCCGCGCTGGTCTGAAGCCACCGGCAGGATCTTGTCCGGGTTGGCCAGCCCGGCCGGGTCGAAAGCGTCCTTGATCTTCTGGAAGAACTCCAGTTCCTCGCGGCCGTAAAGCCAGTTCATGGCCACGCGTTTTTCCACGCCCACGCCGTGCTCTCCGGAGATGGTGCCGCCGAGCTTTATGCAGGACTTGAGGATCTCGTAGCCGGCTTTTTTAACGCGCTTTACTTCCTGGATGTCGCGCCGGTCGAAGATGATGTTGGGGTGCAGGTTGCCGTCCCCGGCGTGGAACAGCAGGCCGGCGGTCAGCTTGTATTTGGAAAGGATCTCGCGGGTCTCCTTCAGGGCCTCGGGCAGGCGCGGGCGCGGCACCACGCCGTCCTCCACCAGCACGTCGGGGGCCAGCCGGGCCAGCGCCGGGTAGGCGCCTTTGCGGGCCTGCCAGAGCAGGTCGCGCTCGGCCTCGTCAGCTGCCACCCTGAAAACCGAGCAGGCGTTGGCGGAACAGATGTGTTCGGTCAGCTCCAGCTCGCGCTTTACCTGTACGGCGTCGTCTCCGTCGAGCTCTATGATCAGCACCGCCTCGGTGCCTTTCGGAAAACGGTCGGTCTTGCCGCCCAGGGAGGAGTCCAGCGAGACCTTGTCCATGGCCTCCAGGGCCCGGGGCACTATGCCGTCGCTGATGATGCGCGTGACGGCCAGCATGGCGTTGTCGAGAGAGTCAAAAGCCGCGGAGGCCGTCTTGATATGCGCCGGCTTGGGGAGGATCTTAAGCCAGGCGTGCGTCACTATGCCCAGCGTGCCCTCGGAGCCCACCATCAGGCTCATCAGGTCCGGGCCCGGGTCCCTGTAGGACCAGGTTTTGACCTCGCCTTCGGGGGTCACGATCTCCAGCTTGTCGACATTGTCGGAGGTGACGCCGTACTTCAGGCAGAGCGGCCCGCCGGCGTTCTCGCCGATGTTGCCGCCTATGGTGGAGACTTTCTGGCTGGCCGGGTCCGGCGCGTAGAAGAAGCCGTAAGGCTCCAGCGCCCGCTGCAGTTCCATGTTGACCACGCCGGGCTCCACCAGCGCCAGCCGCGCCGCGGTGTCTATCTGGCGGATCTTCTTGAGCCGGCACAGGTTAAGTATCACTCCGCCCTTGAGGGGAATGGTGCCGCCGGACAGGTTGGTGCCGGCCAGGCGGGGGAGGAACGGGATGCCGGCCTTATAGAGGATCCTGACCACGGGGGCCACCTGCCCGACGTCCGTAAAGGCGATGACGGCCTCCGGGCGGGCGCGGGCCATGCCGGCGTCGTAGGAATACATCAGGATCTCGGCTTCGTCGGTGCGGAAGTTCTCTCCGCCGACTATCGCCTCGAGTTCTGAACGCACCGCGCTGATCTTGTCTCGTTTGAACATAGGTGTAAAAAAGCGGCGCGGAGGGTGCCGCCCTCCGCGCCCGGCGGCCTTACTTGGCCGGCCTGAGCTTTGCCGTGAAATGCGGCAGTATGGCCGGGGCCTCAACGACGTCCAGGCCCTTTATGGATTTTTTGTTCTTGGCCAGCCAGCCGAAGACCTCTATCACGTAGTCTATGTGGCTCTGCGTGTAGACTCGGCGCGGCATCGCCAGCCGCACCAGTTCCATCGGGGCGGCCTGATAGACGCCGTTCTTGTCGCGCTTACCGAACATCAGCGTGCCGATCTCCACGCCGCGGATGCCGCCTTCCAGGTAGAGGGCGCAGGCCAGGGCCTGGGCGGGGAAATTGGCCGGCTTAATGTGCGGCAGGAACTTCTTGGCGTTCACGTAGACGCCGTGGCCGCCGGGGGGATTGATGATCGGCACGCCGTGCTTGAGCAGGCCTTCGCCCAGGTAGGCGGCCGAGCGGATGCGGTACTGCAGGTAATTCTCGTCGAGTACCTCGCGCAGGCCTATGGCTATGGCCTCCAGGTCGCGGCCGGCCAGGCCGCCGTAGGTGCTGAACCCTTCCGTGAGGATGAGCATCTGGCGGGCCTTCGCGGACCACTCTTTGTTGTTCATCGCCAGGAAGCCGCCCATGTTGACCAGCGCGTCCTTCTTGGAGCTCATCCAGGCGCCGTCGGCCAGCTCGAACATCTCCTCGGCGATCTCGCGGACCGGGCACCCGTTGTAGCCCTTCTCGCGCAGCTTTATGAAATAAGCGTTCTCGGCGAAGCGGGCGCAGTCGAGGAACATGGGGATGCCGTGCTTATTGCAGAGCTCGCGCACGGCTTTGAGGTTCTCCATGGAGACCGGCTGGCCGCCGAGGGAGTTGTTGGTGACGGTCATCACGCACAGCGGGATGTTCCTGGCGCCTTTGGCCTTTATGAACTTCTCCATCGCGGCCACGTCGGCGTTGCCCTTGAAAGGGGCGGGCTTGTCGAAATCCAGGGCCTCTTTGACCGGGAAGTCCATGGCCTCGGAGCCGGCGAACTCCACGTTGGCGCGGGTGGTGTCGAAATGGGAGTTGGAGATGATGGTCCGGCCTTTGCCGCCGATCACCCCGAACAGGATCTTCTCGGCCGCGCGGCCCTGGTGCACCGGGATCACCTCGTCGAAGCCGGTCAGGCCCTTTATCTCGGCCTCGAAGTTGTAGTAGCTGCGGGCCCCGGCGTAGGACTCGTCGCCGACCATGATGCCGCCCCACTGCGCCGCGCTCATGGCGCCGGTGCCGGAATCGGTCAGCAGGTCTATCAGGACCTTTTCGGCCCTGATGTTGAAAAGGTTGTAATGCGCCTGCTCCAGCGCCTTAAGGCGCTCGTCGCGGGTGGTCAGGCCCAGCGGCTCCACGCTCTTTATCTTGAAGGGCTCTATGATCGTTTTCCATTTCCATTCCATTGTGGTTCTCCTTTATTTTACGAAGGCGGTCATCAGGACGAAATAAACCAGCATCAGGGCCCCGCCGAAAGGCAGCGCTGCCCTGGCCCATTCGCGGGATTTTATCCCGAGTTTGGCCGAACTGACTATGTTGGGGATATTCCCTGGGATCAGCATGCCGCCGGAAATCAGCAGCCCCATCAGGATAAAGGTGATCTGCCTGTCGGTCATCACCGGGGCGATCTCCGCGGCGGCCAGCGTGGCGTTGTCGAGGATGGCCGAGACGGAGTTGGCCCAGTAGAGCGCCCAGGTAGGCAGCTGCGCCACGTAGCGCTCGGCCAGCGGGGTGAGCCCCGACCCGAGGAAGATCAGCGCCATTACGAAGATGTAGACCTTGAGCGCGCGCAGCAGGATGTCCTTGTTGGAATCCTGGGCGTCCTCTTCGAGGCCGACCTTGTCGGCAGCCTGGGCCCCGGCTCCGCGGGCGGCGAGGGCCGCGCAGAGCAGCACCCCGGGGACTATCCAGACGCCGATCTGTTTTATCAGGTAGAAGAAATCGGCGAAATGCGGCGGGCCTTTGAGCTTGGCCACCACTATAGTGGACAGCGGTTCGCCCAGCGGCGTCAGGGCGGCGCCCAGGCCTATGGCGTAGCAGGCGTAAACGGTGAGTTTTATCTCGTAGTCCCGGTTGAGCTTGAGCAGCGTGACGATCTCCGCGAGCATGATGGCGGCCACTATGGCGGTGAAGACGCTCGAGCCCAGGCCGAGTACCGCGACGAGGATGAAGATGGTCCAGGAGAGGCCCAGCCGCGCGGTCAGGGTTTCGAGCCAGCCGCTCAGGCGCGGGCGTACCTGCTTGAACAGCCAGCCGACTATGGCGACGGCCGCGGTTATGGCCAGTGGTTCTTTAAGCGCTTCTTTTACGAGGTGCAGGCTCCAGAGGCCGGAGATTGTGACGGCCGCCAGCCCCATCACAAAAAGGAAAGCTTCCAGTTCCTCTTCCACGCGTTTTACGGAGAAAGGGAGTACCAGCGTCAGGCACATCACTACGGCCAGGCCTGCGATTATCAGGTAATCGGACATAAGTTTCCTGCCAGGTTAAGGGTCGGTTCAGTCATTTGCTACAATAATATTCTATTAATTTAGGGAGGCGTAAAAAAGCGATATGTTCAAGTTCAGGCGGCCGATAGGGCTTTTCCTCTGCGGCGGGGGCGCGCTGGGCTCCTGGCAGTCCGGGGTGCTGGCCGAACTGGTCAGGCAGGGCCTGCATTTCGACGCCGTGGCCGGCTTCAGCGTGGGCTCGCTCAACGGCGCCGCCTACTGCTACAACAAGACCGGCGAGCTGCGCCAGATCTGGCGCAACATGAAGCCCGCCTCCATCCTGCACCTGAAGCCCAGGTATTACAATATCCCGCTGGAGCTGTACCAGCAGGACGGCGGCAGCCTCGCGAACAAGGTTAATTTCTTCTTCCAGAACCAGCTGGCCAAGCTTACGCTGTTCTCCAACAAGCCAGTCTACGAGTTCCTCAACGGCTGGCTGGCGCGCAGCGGCCCGCAGTTCCCGCGCAACATCAAGTTCTACGTCATCAGCCACGCCGTGGAGATGAAGCTGCCCTATATCGTGCGGTTCGACGGTTCCACGCAGAGCCACAACCTTTCCTTCAACGACGCGCTGATGGCCAGCTGCGCCATCCCCTCGGTCTTCCCGCCCGTGCCCGTCGAGGAGCACGGCCGCAAGTATCACCTGGTGGACGGCGGCGTGATAGGCATCGCCACTATCAACCTCAGCCTGTTCGAGGGCTGCCGCACCGTGATCATGATCGGCAACTCGCGCGACCAGGACATGGATTTCCCGGCCGTCGGGCCGTTCGGCTATTTCGAGCACAAGGTGCGCAGGATGCTGTCCCTGCATACGCAGAAGATCTATGAATCGCGCGTGTTCATGAAGTCGGAGCCGGACGTCTACCTGATAAAGCCGCCCATGGACCTGGGCCTGAACCTGCTGGAGTTCGACGGCGAAAAATGCGGCAAGGCCTACGATATCGGCGAGGCCGAGGCCAAGATCTTCCTGAACAACGCGGAACGGGGCAGCAGGTGATATGTTCGAACTTACCGCGCTGAACTTCTCCGTCCTGGTCGCCTTCGGCTTTTTTATAGGCCTGCTGGGCTCCGCGCTGGGCGTGGGCGGCGGTATCTTCATGGTGCCTTTCCTGGTGCTGGCGCTCAAGATCCCCATCCACCAGGCCGTGGCGGCCTCGCTGGCGGCCATCGTGGCCACCTCCAGCGCCGTAGCCGCGGTGAACGTGGAGCGCGGGCTGGCCAATATAAGGCTGGGGGTCACCCTGGAGGTGACCACCGCGCTAGGGTCCATCGCCGGGGCGCTGCTGGCCAACCGCCTGCCGGGCAGCGCCGTGCAGCTGCTGTTCGGCCTGACCCTGCTGCCGGTTTCGGTGCTGATGTTCCTGAAGGGGCGGCATTCCCTCAAGGCGAAGCCCGCGGCCGCGGCGGCCGGGCCGGCTTCGGCTTTCGATTCGGCCTTCTTCGACCCGGCGGCCGGCGGGCACACCCCGTACGCGGTGAAGAACATGGCGCCGGCGTCGGTCGTCTCTTTTTTCGCGGGCTCGCTCTCCGGGCTGCTCGGTATCGGCGGCGGCGTGGTTCAGGTGCCGGTGATGAACCTGCTGTGCGGCGTGCCGATGAAGGCCGCCGCCGCGACCAGCAACTTCATCATAGGCGTGTCGGCGGCCGCCAGCGCCTATGTCTATTTCAGGAAAGGCCTGATGCCGCTGGAGCTGACCGCCGTGATAGTGGTAGGCGTGCTGACAGGGTCTTTTGTCGGGATCTACGCCCTGTACCGGCTGCGGTCCGAAAAACTGCAGATGGCCTTTTCGGCGCTGACGCTGCTGGTGGCCGTAAAGATGCTGCTGAAGGCTTTCTGATATGTTCCAGGAAAAAGATTTCGCCAGACTGATACAGCGCACCCTGCTCGCGGGCGTCTTCCTGAGCCTGTTCCTTATCTTCGCCGGCCTGGGGCTCTCCATCGCCGGGTCCCCTGCCGGGACCGGGCTGCTGCGCGCCGGGGTGCTGGCCCTGCTGCTGACCCCGGCGGCGCGCGTGGTGATGCTGGTCTACGGCTACTGGCGGGGCGGTGAAAAATACTTCGCGCTGGCCTCTTTCGTCGTGCTGGCGCTGCTGCTGGTCTCCCTACTCGTATGAAAAAACTAATACTCGCCTCACTGCTGCTCCTGCCCGGCGCGCTCTGCGCCGGCACTACCGATTCCGCCGACCCCGACGACGGCCTCGGGGCCGCGCTGGTGGACCTCAGCGCCTCCACCCGGCCCTTTGCGCTCAGCCCCGGGGCCGACGAGCGCTACGACCGGGGCATAGCGCTGATGTACCGCCTGGAGTTCGACAGGGCCGAGGGCGAGTTCCGCGAGCTGGTGGCGCTGGACCCGCAAGACCCCGCCGGCTATTTCGCCCTGGCCGCGCTGGCGTGGTGGCGCTACTCGCAGAATTTCGACATGCAGAGCGGCCTGGCCGCGGTGGAAAAAGATTTCATGGTGAACGCGGACAAGACCATAGAGCTCTCCAAAAAGATGGTGCGGGAAGGGCGGGACCTGGACCAGGCCTATTTTTTCATGGGCGGCGCCTACGGCCTGGAAGGCCGCTGGTACGCCGTGCAGCGCAGCTGGTGGAGCTCCTATACGCACGGCAGGAAAGGCCGCAAGTTCCTTAAAAAATGCGTAGAGCTGAACCCGGCCGTCTACGACGCTTTCCTGGGGCTCGGGATCTTCGACTACTACGCGGCCACGCTGCCGGGGACGATCGGCCTGGCGGCCAAGCTGTTCGTGGGCGGCGACAGGCAGCGCGGCATAGAGTACGTCCGGCTCGCCAAGGCGAAGGGCCGCTTCTTCAAGATGGAGGCCCGGCTCTTCCTGATAGAGATCTATTCCATGCATGAAGGCGATTTCAAGGCGGCCTACGCCGAGACGGAAGAACTGAAGGCGGTGGATCCCGCCAACATGCTCTTCCGCGTCGGGGAGATCATGACGCATATGCAGGCGGAGGACTGGAAAGGCGTCCTGGCGGGCAGTGAAGCCTTCCTCGGCGCCTGGCAGATGAAGCAGCAGAAGGGCCTGGAACAGCAGCTGGCCATGATCTACCTGTCCGCCGGCGACGCGCTTATCGCCCTCAACCGCTACGAGGAGGCCGTGACCTGGCTGACTACCGGCATAGAGAAGACGGGCTTCCCCGAGAAGGGCTGGGTAACCTACTGCTATCTGCGCCGGGCGCAGGCGCTGGACCTGCTGGGCCGCCGCGCCGCGGCCCTGGCGGATTATAAAATGGCGGCGGAGCGGGACAATTTCTGGGATTCACGGAAATACGCGCGGGCCGGCCTGAAAAAGGCCCCGGATTACAAGGAAATCTACCGCCAGATGACGGTGGATTGAGCCGTTTATCCTATAATATCGCTCGGAAGGAGAATCTTATGGCCAAAACTGAATTTACAGCCGTGGTGCCGGTGGCGGGAACGGGAACCCGCCTGCGCCCTCACACCTACACCTACCCCAAGGTGCTGCTCACCGTCGGTGACAAACCGATAATCGGCCACATCCTCGACGACCTGGCAGCCGCCGGCATAAAGAAAGTCTGCCTGGTGGTCGGCTACCTGGGAGAGAAAATACGGGAGTACGTGGCGAAGCATTATAAAGGCCTCGCCGTGACCTACGTGGAGCAGACCGAGCAGAAAGGCCTGGGCCACGCCATCTGGCTGACCCGGCGCGCCGTTACCGGCCCGGTGGTGGTGATGCTGGGCGATACCGTGCTGGACGCGGACCTCGACGTGTTCCTGAAGTCCAAAGACGACTGCATCGCCGTGAAGGAAGTGGCCGACCCGCGCCGCTTCGGCGTGGTGGAGACGAAAGGCGGCTATATCTCGGCGATGGTGGAGAAGCCGGAGCACCCGAAGACCAACCTGGCCATCGTGGGCATCTACTCGTTCCATAACTCCTCGGCGCTCTACAACAGCCTCGAGCGGCTGGTTAATTCCGGCCGGACCACCAAGGGGGAGATCCAGTTCACCGACGCCCTGGCCGCGATGGTAAAGGAAGGGCACAAGATAAGGCCCGTGCCGATAGACGGCTGGTACGACTGCGGCAAGCCGGAGACCCTGCTGGAGACGAACCGGCATATCCTCGACAAGAAGAAGTTCTCTCCGAAAGCGAAGAATTCTCTCATCATCCCGCCGGTTTACATCTCGCCCACGGCCAGGGTGACCAACTCTATCGTCGGGCCTTACGCCTCCATCGGCGACGGGGCCAGGATAGATTCCTCCATCATCTCCGACTCAATAGTCAACGAGAACGCCTCCATAGTGAACATGAACCTGAGCGGTTCCCTGGTGGGCCCCAGCGCCGCCGTGGCCGGCCGCAAGGACCAGCTTAACGTGGGCGAAAACTCGGAAATCAGGTTCGACAGGACTGACTGCGAAGCCTGAACTCGCTCGTAAAAATAAAAAGGCCCGGGAGACCGGGCCTTTTTGTTTGAGGGCGGCTACTTGAACCGCGTCCAGTCCAGCGCCTTCAGGCGTTTCAGGGCTTCGTCCAGGCGGGCGTCGGGTTCGGTCAGGGAGAACCGCACATAGCCCTCGCCGTACCGGCCGAAGCCCGAGCCCGGCGCGGTGAGGATGCTGGCTTTTCCCAGCATGAAATATACCGCGTCCAGGGAGGCGCAGTCCACCGGGGGGCGCGCCCAGACGAAGCAGCTGCCGCCGGGGCAGGTGAAGCGCCAGCCGCAGCTCCTCAGGACGGCGCAGAACTTGTCGGCCCGGCGCTTGAAATGTTCGCGCACCGGCGGCACTATCTCCTCGTGGTGCTTCAGCCCGAACGCCACCGCGTTCTGGATAGCGTTGAAAGGCCCCGAGTCGATGTTCTCCTTGAGCTGGTTCAGGGCGCAGACCAGCTTTGAATTCCCCACCACCCAGCCGATGCGCCAGCCGGCCATGCAGTAGGTCTTGGAGGCGGAGTAGAACTCCACCGCCACGTCGCGCGCGCCCGGCGCCTGCAGGATGCTGGGGGCGGGCTCGCCGAAATACATGTCGCAGTAGGCCGCGTCCTGGGCGATGATCACCCCGTGCCGGCGGGCCCATTTCACCAGGTCCTTGTAGAAGGCCAGCGTCGCGCCGGCGCCGGTGGGGTTGTTGGGGTAGTTGAGGAAGAACAATTTGGTTTTAGCCAGCACCTTGGCAGGGATCTTCCCTAGGTCCGGCAGGAAGCCGTTCTTCTCCTCCAGCGGCACGTCGTGGATGCGCCCGCCGGAGAGGATGACGCCGGTCCTGTAGGTGGGGTAGGTGGGGTCCGGGACCAGGCAATAGTCGCCGGGGTTCATCACCACGAAAGGCAGGTGGGCGATGCCCTCCTTGGAGCCGATCAGGATGGAGATCTCGTCGCTGGGGTGGAACTTCAGCCCGTGCCGGCGCCCGTGCCAGGCGGCGATCTCTTTTCTCAGGTTCTCGTTGCCCTTGGTATTGGGATAGCGGTGGTTGGGAGCTTTCTTTATCTCCTGCAGCGCGCAGTTCACTATGCGCCTGTCGGTCGGCAGGTCCGGGTCGCCCACGGCGAGGCTGATGATGTCCCGGCCCTTGGCCCGCTCGGCGCGTTCCTTGCGGTACAGTTCCTCGAAAAGGAAAGGCGGGAACGATTTCAGCTTGTCGCTCAATTCTATTTTCATGGTTCTCCGGGGTTACTGGCCGATAAGGCTCAGCGACGGCAGGTAGGTCACCAGGGCCAGCATGACCAGCAGGATCAGCAGGAAGGGCCCCGAGGCGCGGTAAAGGGTGGGCAGCTTCTTGTGGAAGCGCGAGCTGGCGAGGAACAGGTTGAGGCCCAGCGGCGGCAGCATGTAGCCGATCTCGAGGTTGAGCAGGAAGATGACGCCCAGGTGCACCGGGTCTATGCCGTACTGCGAGGCGATAGGCACGATGATCGGCACCACGATGATGATGGCCGAGAAGATCTCTATCATGTTGATGACGAGCAGGAAGGCGTTGAGCAGGAGGAGGAAGACCACCTTGCTTTCGACGTAGGTGTGCAGCCAGGCGAAGATCTGGTCGGGGATCTGGGCGTCTATGAGATAGTTGGTAAAGCCCAGCGCGGTGCCCAGCACCATGAAGATGGCGCCGACGAGCAGCATGCTTTTGACCGCCACGCGGGGGATGTCCTTGAAAAGGCTGAGGTCCTTATAAATGAAGACTTCCGTGATAACAACATAGAAGGCCATCACCGAGGCGGCCTCGCTGGCGGTGAACAGGCCCTTGTAGATGCCGCCTATTATAAGGAAGGGCAGCGGCAGTTCCCAGGCGATCTCCCGCAGGGAGCTTTTGAGCGCGCTGCGGGAGAAAGGGATATGCTTCACGCCGGCCTTACGGGCGGTGAAGAAAGCGTAGACCGAAAGGGCGGCGAGCAGCAGCAGCCCCGGCAGCAGGCCGGCCTTGAAGAGCCGGTCTATGTCTATCTTGGCCACGATGCCGTAGAGGATGATGGGCAGGCTGGGGGGGAACAGCAGGCCGAGGCTGCCGGTGGTGGTGAGCAGGCCCAGGGTGAACTTTTCCGGGTAGCCCTGCTTGGACAGCATCGGGTAGAGCAGGCCGCCCAGGGCGATGATGGTGACGCCGGAGGCGCCGGTGAAGGCCGTGAACAGCGCCGTGGTGAACAGCGCCACTATCGCCAGGCCGCCCGGCAGCGTGCCGAACAGCGCCTCGGCCAGGTTCAGCATCCGGTGCGGGGCCTTGCTCTCGGCCAGGATATAGCCGGAGAAGGTGAAAAGCGGGATGGCGATCAGCGCCGGCAGCGAGGCCAGGCGCAGCATCTCCACTATCACCGCCGAGGAGTCTATGCCCGCGCCGGCGAAAAGGAAGATGGCGCCGCCGCCTATCAGCGTGAACACCGGCGAGCCCAGGAAGGCCAGCAGCAGGATCAGGGGGGCTATCAGGAAGCCCATCAGAACGGTCCCTCTTCGTGGTCTTTGGGCCGGAAGATGCCGATAAGGGTGTGGAGGCCTATCAGGGCGAAGGAGGCGGGGATGATCATCTCTGCCCAGCCGCCCTTAACGCCAAAATGCCCGATGTAGAAGGCCACCGAGCCGGCCGCGAACTCGTCCTTTATGAATTTATAGGAGGCGTAGAACAGCAGGGCCGAGGCCAGCGCGGTGAACAGGGCCGCGAAAACGTCCAGCGGGCGGTGCAGGTATTTGGGGGCGAACTTGACGAAGGCCTCCAGCGCGAAATGGTGGGAGTAGCGCGCCGCCAGCGCCGCGCCTATCAGGCCGGCCCACAGCACCATGTGGCGCAGCAGCGGGTCCAGCCAGACTATGCCGGAATGGAAGAGGATGCGCAGCAGCACCTGCAGGAAGGAGAGGGCCACCATGGCGAAGATGAGCCCCACCACCGCGGCTTTCTCGCTTTTGACCAGGTACTCCTCGGCCTTGAACAGAACTCTCATGTTTTTATTATCCTAAATGCCCCGCCTGTCCCGCAAGGCCATGCCAGTGCCGCAACAGGGCGCCTGGACCCTTGACAACAGCGGGGACTCCTATTAGAATCTGATTTAGGGCATATGTTATATTAAAAACAAGGCCGTCATTTAATTATGAATCGAACCCTGATTTTACTGCTGCTTTTAGTCGTATCCGCGCCTTCCGGGGCCCGTGCGGACCAGTTGTCCGCGGCGGACGCCAAGGTGGTCCAGGACTGCATCAACAACGTCAACCCCGACAAGGGCGCCCTCTCCCCGGAAAAAGCCGACGAGTGCGTGGACAAGTTCAACGAAGACGACGGAGCGCTTCTGGACAAGGCCTCCGCCGACTTTCCGCAGCTGGCCGTGGAGGCCGCGGCGCGCAACAACGCCCTCAGCGACCTGCGGGACATAATAGCCAAATACGACGGACGGCCAATGGCCCTCGCTCTTACCCGCGTGCTGCAGGAGCGGAAGGTCCTGCCGCAGATGCGGCTGGGACCGAAACCGGAGTCCCTCAACGACTGGGTGGCCAAACACCTGTCCTCCAGGGTCACGCCATTCAAGTCCGGCATCCGCAGCTGGGACACCCTCGGGAATATCCGGATCCAGGCAATGAAGACCCAGACCGAGGCCTCCTGGGCCGACCTGGTGCCGGCGGACAGGGAGAACTCCAACACCGACCGTTACAAGGTCCTCTATTTCCTGGCGCGGGAAAAGACCGAGGAACTCCTGAAAACCGCCCAGGTCGCGGCCAAGAAGAAAGGCTCTGCCGCCGCCTATGCGCCCCTGGTCAAGGTCCTGAAGGAGGACCTCGCCATCTTCAGCGACGAAGCCCGCATCGCAAAGCTGGACAAGTTCATGGAAGACTTAGGGGCCGGCGAAGCCGCCGCCGACAAGCCGGCCGCCCCCAGCGCGGCCGACAAGAAGGCCGGGGAAGTCCAGGACGCCGCCAACAGGCTCAAGGGCGCCGCCGGCAAGGAAGACGCCTTCCTCGCGCGCGCTTTCGACAAGGCCAAGGAGGGTGCCGGGGACGCGGACGGCGGCGTGGGCATAGGCGGCAAGGGTTCCAAGTTCACGCCGGTGCCGATCACGGACGCGCAGGCCGCGCAGCTCGGCCCGAAGATGGGCGAAGTAAAGGACGGCAAGATGACCGGCGCGCTGGCGGAAGAGATGCGCGGCACCAGGGCCGGCGACGAGATCATCGCCTTCTTCGAGGACCCCAAGATGGCCAAGACGGGGGGCAACAGCCTGAACCTCAAATTCGTGAAGGGCACCGAGGCCGACGGCACCGACACCGCGCTCGGCTGGTACAGCAGCGACGACAAGGTCACCAGGATCAACACCGCCGTGGTGGACAAGTTCTGCGCCTCCCGCAAGATCACCCCGGAGCAGCTGCTCAAGGACGACGCGGCCATGCGCGACCTGGCCACGTATGTAGCCCCGACCTTCGTGCACGAAAGCGCGCACCACCGGCAGGACGCGTGGAACACCTCCAAAGGCTTCAACTTCCTCAGCTGGACCGACCCCGCGACCGGCAAGGTGGACAAATTCTCCCCCTACCAGATGGAGATGGAGGCTGAGGCTTTCGGCATGAACGGCGCCTTCACCGCGGAGAGGGCGCAGAAGCAGGGCCTCACCTATCTTAAGAAGCTGGACCCGATAGACCGCGACGACGCCGAGCGCTATCTGGAGGACGGCGTGGACGGCCTGCGCAGGCAGTACCACGGCAACAGCTATACCCAGATCGACTCCATAAAGGGCGAGGCCGCCAGGCAGCTGAGCAGCGCGTCCAACACCGCTTCACAAGTTCAGGCCCTCGCGGCCAAGGCCCAGCAGAAGGGCGTCGGCCTTACTCCGGAGGAACAGCAGGAACTGGCCGAAGGCCGTCAGGCCCTGAAGACCCGCTTCAAGTGGTATGTGGACACGCTCGCCAAGTCCAAGACCGATGAGCGCAAACTGCTCGGCTGGCGCGACAGCATAGACCCGGAGGGCAAGGTGCTCTCCAACATCAAGCTCTCGCTGCTGCCGGGGGGGGACGAATGATGACGCGCAGGAACTTCCTCTTTTATGCTATGTTCTGTCTTATGACGGCTTCAGCGGCTTGCGCCGGCAACACGCCGGCACCCGGTGACAAGAAGGTGCACAGGGAAGGGAAGTTCTTCGCGGCGGTACTGCCGGAGGGCTGGACCCTCGTCCCGGCTTCCGGCCTGGGCCTCAGCCCCGAGGAGAAGAAGGTGTACGGGGTGTCGCTATCCGGGCCTTCCGACGGCTCGTCCGCCGCGCCGCTGATCTCGGCCCACTATTACGCCCCGGATAACCTGATGGACAAGACCCCGGAGAAGTATGTCCGCGTGCACTCCCTGCCGGAGGGAGCCAAGCCCGCCGCCATGCCGGCCCCGCCGAAGGCTCCCGGCGACAAGGCAGGGGGCCGCAAGGCCAGGCTCTTCGTTAACATCACCCACGAGCGCGGCGCGGACCGGACCATAGGCGGTGGCGCCGAAATATGGGAAGGCTTCGCGGTGATACCGCTGAAGAAAGGCTATTACGCGCTGAGATATTCCGCGCCCGCCGCGAAATACGCGCAATTCCTGCCGGTCTTCGAAGCGTTCATAGCCTCGTTCAAGCCGCTGATGAAATAGGCCGTCCGGCCCAAAAAGGTTCACTGTGATGCTCAAATGGATCCCGCTGCTGCTGCTCTCCTGCGCGTGCCCCTGCGCCGCAGCCCAGTCCCAGCTCTACACCGTCAATAACGCCTTCACCGTCAGCCTGCCTGCCGGCTGGGCCCGCGAGGCCGAGCCTTACGGGCTTAGCGACAGAGAGAAGCGGGTGTACGGGGCCGATTTCCTGTCTCCCGGGGGTGCGGAGTTCCCGGCGCGCATCTCGGTGGATTACTACACGCCGGGCAACCTTGAGAGCGGTACCTACGAGAAATACATCAGGCGTCACTCTAAACCCCCGCTGGGCGCCGGCCTGGACGGCAAGGTCTACGGACCGGTAAAGAGCGGCCGGGCCGGCAACTACTACGCCAAGGTGTTCGACAGGAAGACCTTCCAGTTCGTTCCGCCCCGGTCGCTTAAGGCGAAGAAGGTGTTCTTCTACGAGAAGTTCTACGTGGTGACCGTAAGGCAGGGTTTCTACGTGCTGCGCCTTACCGCGCCCTTGACCACGGCCAAGGCTGCGGCCAAGTCGTTCGACGCGGTCGCCGCCTCTTTCATCCCGCTGGCCCGTTAGCCGCCGCAGCCGGACCTGCTCATGGAAGCCGTGAAGAACTGCCTGGCCAAGAAACACTGATCCTTTAAGAGTTGCGACGGAACAGGGAAGCTCTCGCTTCTCTGTTTTGTTTTATGGGTCAAGCCTTAGAGCCGCCTGCACCGCAATGCAAGGCCATGCCAGTGCCGCTATTTTTTTGTATCATAAAATCAGACTCTCTTTGATTGCTGCCGGAAACTGATTACGGAGGCGAACATGAAAATTAACAAGAAAGTGGAAGACGCTATAAACAAGCAGGTCAACGCCGAAATTTACTCGGCCTACCTCTACCTCGGGATGTCGTCGCGCTGCGCCGAGACCAATCTTAAAGGCATGGCCAACTGGTTCTACGTGCAGGCCCAGGAGGAGATGACCCACGCCATGAAGTTCTACCGCTTCGTACTCGAGCGCGGCGGGCACCCCGTCCTGCCCGCCATCGAGGGCGTGCGCAGCGACTGGAAGAGCCCGCTGGAGATGTTCGAGGCCGCCTACGAGCACGAGCAGAAGGTGACCGCGATGATCAATGCCATAGTGGACACCGCGCTGGCCGAGCGCGACCACGCCACCGCCAGCATGCTCAACTGGTTCGTGGACGAGCAGGTGGAGGAGGAGGCTAATTCCTCCGAGATCACCGAGAAGCTCAAACTCATCGGCGAGTCCAAGGACGGCCTGCTGATGCTGGACAAGGAACTCTCCACCCGCGTGTTCGTGGACTCTACCCAGCCCGCAGGCAACGCGCAGGCTTAAGCAATAACCGGCGGGCCGTCTTAAAGGGCGGCCCGCCTTTTTTTATCCTGGGGGATTATGCCTACCGATATAGAGATAGCCCGCACTATAAAGCTCAAGCCCGTAAAGGAGATCGCCGCCGGCCTCGGAGTGCCCGAGGACGACCTGCACCTTTTCGGCAAGTACAAGGCCAAGCTGCCGCACAAACTCATAGATCTGGAGAAGGCCAAAAAGAGCCGGCTGGTGCTGGTCTCGGCCATTTCCCCGACCCCCGCCGGCGAGGGCAAGACCACCGTCTCCATAGGCCTCACGCTCGGCCTCAACCGGATAGGCCGCAAGACCACCGTGGTGCTGCGCGAGCCGTCCCTGGGCCCCGTGTTCGGCATCAAGGGCGGTGCCACCGGCGGCGGGTATTCCCAGGTGCTGCCGATGGAGGATATCAACCTGCACTTCACCGGCGACTTCGCGGCCATCGAGAAGGCGCATAACCTGCTGTCGGCCATCATCGACAACAACATCCAGAACAAGAAGAACAACCTCGGCCTGGACCCGCGCACCGTCACCTGGAAGCGCGTGATGGACATGAATGACCGCTCGCTGCGCAAGATCATCGTGGGCCTGGGCGGCACCATGAGCGGCGTGCCGCGCGAAACCGGCTTCGACATCGTGGCCGCCTCCGAAGTGATGGCCATCTTCTGCCTGTCAGACAACCTGCAGCATCTTAAGGAGAAGCTGGGGAATATTTTCGTCGGCTACACCTACGACCGCAAGCCCGTCTACGCCCGCGACCTCAAGGCCAACGGCGCCATGGCCGCCCTGCTGAAAGACGCGCTGATGCCCAACCTGGTGCAGACCAGCGAGGGCACCCCGGCCATCATCCACGGCGGGCCTTTCGCCAATATCGCCCACGGCTGCAACTCCATCATCGCCACGCGCATGGGGCTGAGCCTTTCCGATTATGTCGTGACCGAAGCCGGCTTCGCCTTCGAGCTCGGCGCCGAGAAGTTCCTGGACATCAAGTGCCGCTACGCCGGGCTCTGCCCCAGCGCGGCCGTGCTGGTGGCCACCGTGCGGGCGCTAAAGTACCACGGCGGCGTGGGCCTGAAGGAGCTGGGCAAGCCGGATCCGGCCGCGGTAGAGCGCGGCCTGGAGAACCTGGAGAAGCACGTGGAGAATATGAAGCAGTTCGAGCTCTCTCCGGTGATCGCGCTGAACAAATTCACTTCGGATACCGAAGAAGAGATAGCGGTCGTTAAGGCCAAATGCGCGGAACTCGGCGTGCCGATGGCCGTGGCCGATGTCTGGGGCCAGGGCGGCGCCGGCGCGGTGGAGCTGGCGGAGATAGTTGCCCGTACCGTCGACGCGAAAAAAACCTGCGGCTTCAAACCCGTCTACGAATGGGAGTGGCCCGTAGAGAAAAAAATTGAGGCCATCGCCTCAAAGATGTACGGCGCCAGGCACATAGACTACACGGCCAAGGCTAAAAAGGACCTGGAAAAGATAAACGCCCTGGGGCTGGACAAACTGCCGGTCTGCATAGCCAAGACGCAGAAATCCCTGTCGGACAACCCGGAACTCATCGGCCGCCCGAAGGACTTCGTAGTGACGGTGCGCGAGATAGAGATAGCCTCCGGCGCGGGGTTCATCATCCCCATAACAGGCGACATCATGCGCATGCCGGGCCTGCCCGAGCACCCGGCCTCGGAGAACATAGACATAGACGCGCAGGGGAATATCACCGGCCTGTTCTGAACGGCGCCGCGGGGAAGAACCGCAGTCTTAGGGTAAACAAGGCCGCCCGGCTTAACCGCGGGCGGCCTTCTTTTTGGCCCGGGGACGGGCCGCCGGGATGAAAATGGTATGGCGCTCGTTAAGTCTGTTGAGCAGCGGGACTATCCGCCCGGCGCTGCCCTTTATGGCCCGGCTTTGTTCCGACACGGAACCGTACTGCGCCAGGTACACCGGGGCGGACGGCGGGTAGGCGGCGCGCAGGCCGGCCGCGAAATCCTCCCTGGCCTTATCGTTGCCCGGCAGGTTCAGCACGTAAGGCACGAAGAACAGCGTATCCATCCCGGGCGTGAACACCGGCCCGTAGAGCAGCGCGGCCGTGTCCGCGACCCGCAGGCCGGCGGGGGAAAACTTGTTGAGGTTGAACATGTTCACCAGCCCGTCGAAAGAGGAGACGGCGGCGAAAACCTTTGATTCGGCCCCCGCGGCGGCCGCGGCCTTCACCAGTTCCGGAACCGTGCGGTTGAGGAACAGCGGGTTGCCGTAAGTAAGGAAACCGACGATGTCGTGCTTTTTAAGGCCGCCCACGGCCGCCCGGGCGGACTCCCGCAGGTCCAGCCCCGGGGTGAGCTTCAGCCGCGGGGCGAAAGCGGCGAACTGGCGCGCGGCGGCCTCGTCCAGGCAGTGGGAGTAAACCTCGCCGCACTCGCGCATGGCCGCCAGGGTCTCCAGGGTTACCTGGCCCGGGTGCAGCCCGTAGGAAAAGATATAAAGTTTTTTCATGGCAGCCGGCGGGGCCTCAGGCCAGGTCTTCATCTTCCGCTGGCGGGAACCAGCGCTGGGCGGCGAAGGTGGGCAGCACCGCGCTGGCTATCAGCACGCCGGTAAGCACCGAGTACTGCGTCCCGTCCAGGTAGCCGGCCCTCACGCCGGACAGCACAGCTATCAGGCCGAAGGTGAGTCCCGTGGACATGAGCAGCGTGGAGTAGACGCCCGCCTTGGGGAACCAGCGCTGCAGCAGGAAATGCGTCCCGGCGAACTTGGTCAGCTGCTTCACCGCGAACAGCCCCGTAAACAGGAACGGCGCGGCCAGCAGGGCCTCGGCGGACACCTTCATGCCGGCTACGATAAAGAAGAACGGGGTGATGAAGGCGTAGGCCACGGTGCGCAGCCGGCTCTTTATCCCGGCCGTGGCGCGCTGCGCCTTGAAGTGCCGGCCCATGAGCAGCCCGAAGAGGAAGGCCGGCAGTATGGCCTGGCTGGAACCCAGCTCGGCCAGGTAGATGAAGCCGAGCAGGATAAAGAAGATGTATTTTATCTCCGGCTCCACCACTTTGCCGGAGAGCGCGGGGTGGCGGATAAGCCACATGGAGAAGCGCCCGGAGAAAGCCAGGAACAGGCCCGCGAGTCCCAGGAACAACAGGGTGTGGAGATTCGGCTTGAGGAAGACCAGGCTGAGGGCCAGCGCCGTCAGGGTATTGGTCAGGAAGGTGCAGGCCATCAGCAGTTTGCCTGTGCCGCTTTTTGAGCGACCGGTCTCCACGAGCACGGAGTAGACTACGGCCAGGGAGGTCTCGGACAGGGCGATGCCCGTTATCAGCGCGGCGGGGGCGCTCCAGCCGGCGGCGTAGCGGCAGAACAGGTAGCCGCCCGCCAGCGGCGCGGCGAAGGACATGAAACTGACGGCGGCGGCGCGCCTGAAATTATCCCTGAGCAGCTTTGTGTCCACTTCCGCCCCGGCCAGGAAGGTCAGCACTATGCCGCCGAAGCCGGCGAGCTGCAGCATCCAGTCCTGCGCCTTGACGCCCAGGACGCCGGCGGCGAGGCCGAGCAGTATCTCGAAGATGGCCACGGAGACGCCCAGCCGCAGGCTGAGCAGGCTGGCCGCGAAAATAATCAGGCCGGCCAGCAGAGGTATCTTGTCGGGTTCCACCGCGGTCAGCCTTTCTTGCCGGCGCGGAAGGCCTTCAGCGAGGCTTCCACTTTTTCAAGCAGTTCCCTGGAATAGAGTTTGCCCACCAGCGACAGGCGGGCGGTCTGGCCGGCCGCCTCCAGCTGGGTTACCACGGAGGGGGTGGCCGGCTCGGTGAAGACCAGGCCTTTCTTCTTAAGTATGCCTATCGACTGTTCGTTCTCTTTGCGGCTCTGCAGCGTCAGGGCGCGGAAATGCCTGTCGCCCAGCGCCAGCATGGTCTTCTGGTCTTCCGGCTTGAGCGTGTCGAACATTTTTTTCGAGATCACCACCGCGCCGGAGGCGTTGGTGAGCGGCAGCGAGAAGACGTACTTCATCCGCGCGAACCACTGCAGGGCTATGACGGAGAGGGGGGAGCCGTAGATGCCGTTGATCATGCCGGTCTGCAGGGAGGTCATCACGTCGGTGATGGACAGCGGGATCGGCTTTATGTGCAGCGCCTCGAAGGTGGCTTCGGCTATGGGGTCGCCTTCCCAGAGCCACATCTTCACGTTCCTGAGGTCCTCGGGCTTGGTGACGGGGATATTGGAGAAGATGTTGACGTTGCCTACCTCGGCCCAGCCCAGCAGCACGTAGCCGTGGCTCTCGAAGATCCTGCGGAAATCGGCGTCCATCGCCTTGTAGACATGGTCTATCTCCCCGGCGCTCTTGAAGAGGAAAGGGGTATCCAGCAGGCGGGCTTCCGGCGCCATCTCGCCTATGCCCACGCCGGTAAAGCCGCCGGCGTGCAGCTGGCCCAGGCGGATCTTGCGCACCACGTCCTTGTCCTCTCCCGAGACGCCGCCGGCGTAGACCTTGAACTTCACGCGCCCCTCGGTCTTCAGCGAGACTTCGTCGGTGAATTTCTTCATCGCCTTCATCCAGGTGGAGCCGTCCGGGGCCAGCGTGGCGAACTTCACCACGGTCTGCGCGCGCAGCGGGAGCGGCAGGGCCAGCAGGGAGAGGAGCAGCAGTTTCAGGGTCTTAGAAAAGTTCATCTTTTTTCTCCAGTAGTTTCTTGGCTTTTATCCTGGCCACTTCGTTGGCGAGGCGCGTTTCGCCCTCTACGGGCTCCGCGGAAATTATCTCGTTGAGGAGGCGGTCGAAAAGCTCGGCATCCTGGGCCGCCACGGCGGCCATCTTGGCGTAGAGGTAGCGGCTCAGGTGAAAGTTCGCGCCGGCGCCTTTCAGCGCCAGCTCGAAGTGCTCCGCCGCCTTCTCGGGGCTGCCGCCCAGCATGCGGGGCCGGATGGCGTGGTAGGCGCCCAGGATGTCCTCCGCGGCGTTATAGTAGTAGCCGGGGTCCAGCTCCAGCAGCTTCAGGGCCGCCGGTTCCAGCGTCGGGATCTCGGCGATGGCCTCGGGCTTGTCCCGGTTTATGTTCATGTAGAGGGCTTTGCAGAAAGTGTGCCAGAACAGCGGGTGCGCGTCCTTCCTGCGGGCGGTCTCCACCGTGGCCCCGTCCAGGGCGCGCTCGGCGTAGGCCTGGCCTTTCAGGTAGAACCCCGAGGCGCGCTCGGGGCTTTCGTCCTCGAGGAACATGAAGGCGTAGCCGCAGAAGCCCTGCGAGGCGTTGACGAGCATGGCCTTGTTGCCGGGGTCGCTGGCCAGCAGGATCTCCATCAGCTGCAGGTTGGCGGGCAGCGCCTCGCGCACGTACTGCGGGTCGGACTGCGAAAAAACGGCCGGCAGGCCTTTGTCTACGACGCCGGCGGTGACGCGGGCGGCGGTCTTGTTGAGGGAGCAGCCGGCCAGGGCGGCCAGCGGCAGGAGCAGGAGGAGTTTTTTCATTTTCTTTTCTCCCTGACGAGGGCGGAAAAACTTTCCGCCGCTTCCGAATGTTTTTTCAGGAAATCTTCAGCCGTCGTGGGGAAGCGGTAGGTCCAGTTGTGGTCGCCCAGCGTGCCCGGGGTGTTGACCCGTTCCTTGGAACCGAAGATGTCCTGGATGGGCAGGATGACTATGCGCGAATTGGCGCCCAGCAGCGAGCTCAGAGTTTTCTCCCGCGCCTTGGAGAAGACGGGCGGCCTGCCCTCCTCTCCGGAAACCAGCTTCCAGAAAAGCTTCTTTTCCGCGCCGTCCACCGTGTCCCACCAGTCGGCCATCGGTTCGTTGTCGTGGGTGGAGGAGGTGGCCAGGGAGACGGTCTGGTAGGCAGCCGGGTCGGTGTAGCTGCCGTCCCTGGCCTTCTCCCAGCGCATCACCTTGTAGCCGGGGATGCTGAGCTCGGCCAGGACTTCTCCGACGTAAGGCGGGATAAGGCCCAGGTCTTCCGCCACCGGCAGCATGGGGCTGGCGGCCGCCACGGCCTGCAGGAAGCGTTTGCCGCGCTCTCGCTGGCCGGCCTCGTCCTTGATGTCGAAATCGGGTTTCAGCGCCACGTCGCGCGGGATGACCCAGGTGCGGAAGAAGCCCACCATGTGGTCGATGCGGAACAGGTCGTAGAACTCGGCGGCCTTCTTCACCTTCGAGCGCCACCAGTCGAAATTGTTGCCCTCTATCACGTCCCAGTTGTAGGCGGGCAGGCCCCAGCGCTGGCCGGTCTCGCTGAAGGCGTCGGGCGGGGCGCCGATCTCGCGGTTGATGTCGAACTCGGCCTGGCGGGCCCAGACGTCGGAGCTTTCCTGGTTGACCATGAACGGCAGGTCGCCCAGCAGCTTGATGTCCAGCTCGGCCGCCCGGGCGCGCGCCGCCGTCCACTGGCGGTGGATGGCCCACTGCAGGTATTTGAAGAAGAGGACCTGGTTCTCCTCGCGGGTGTGGACCTCTTTAAGGGCCTCGGCGTGGCGTTCCCGCAAGGGGGTTTCCCAGTGGGTCCAGGAGGTCCAGCTATGGGTGTCCTTGAGGCGGCGGAACACGGCGTAATCGTCGAGCCAGCCGGCGTTGGCGCGGCAGAAGGCGCGGAACTCGGAGGCGAGGGAAGAATCCTTGAGCACGTGGTTCTGGTGGAAATGGGTGTAGACTTTCCAGAGGGTGCTGAACTTGAGGTGCCGGACTTCGTTGTAGAGCACGGATTTGGAGCCGCGCAGCTGCCGCAGGCCGGACTGGAAGCGGCGGGAGTTTATGTCCTCGAGGAGGACGGGGGACTCTTTAAGCTCGGGCAGCTCGTCGACGGCGATGTAGATGGGGTCGAGGGCGAAGGCGGAAAGGGCGGTGTAGGGGCAGGAGACGCCGGGGGGCATCTCGTTTATGGGCAGCACCTGGAGCAGGTCGAGGCCCAGGGCCTTCATGGCGTCGAACCAGAGGGTCATAGAGCGGGTGTCGCCGATGCCCCAGTCCTTCTTGTGCCTCATGGAGAAAAGCGGGAAGAGGGTGCCTGTGTGTTTCTTTTCCAGTAATGGATGCATAAAATATCGTTGCGCTCCTGGGCCGCCGGGTGCTTCCCCCGCGAACCCTTTGGGGAAAGGGGGGCCCCGCTTCGGGGGGGAAACCGCGCAACGGTTTCCCTGCGGTCAGCCAGGGTTCGCGGGGGAAGCACCCGGCGGACCTTTGGTTCGTACCCTTTCTTACCGGGCGGCGATGGCTTCTATCTCTACCAGCGCGGCTTTGGGGAGGGCTTTTACCTCTATCGTGGCCCTGGCCGGCGGGTTGTCGTTGAAAAACTTGCCGTAAACTTCGTTCATCTGTGCGAACTGGCCGAGGTCGGCCATGAACACGGTGGTCTTAAGCACGTTGGCGAGGGTCAGGCCCTGGGCTTTGAGTATGCCGTCGAGGTTCTTGATGACGGCTTCGGTCTGGGCCTTGATCTCGGCGGGGGCCATGGCGCCGGTGGCGGGGTCCAGGGGCAGCTGGCCGGAGATGAAGATGAAGCCGCCGGCCTCCACGGCCTGGGAGTAGGGCCCGATGGCGGCGGGGGCGCTTTTGGTGGAGATGATCTTTTTCATTTAATCCCTTTTAGCTGTGCGAAGGTGTCTTCCTATTATATTAAAAAAGGGCGGAAA
The DNA here is from genome assembly GCA_964417965.1 of uncultured Elusimicrobiaceae bacterium. Lineage (GTDB taxonomy): Bacteria > Elusimicrobiota > Elusimicrobia > Elusimicrobiales > UBA9959 > UBA9959. The sequence continues at coordinate 149,582 of CAYQJX010000004.1, read as the reverse complement.
CGGGGGGGGGCTGGCGAAACGCGAAAAAACCGTCTATACTATAAACGTTATGGCACGCGATCTACAGAAACCCGCCCTTCTTGTCGGGCTGGCCATGCTGCTCCTCCTCACCGGGGGGTTCTTTACCGTATTGTCCGTCGGCATGAGCGCCCGCAAGAACAAGGGGCTGGAGTACGGCTTCAGTTTTCGCGGCGCGGCCCTGGCGGCTTCGACCTACGCGGAGGACCTGGAGCGGGGCAGCAAGATCGTCAAATCCCGGTCCGCGGCCCTTTTCGACGAATATTTCGGCAGCGGTTCCATCGCCTACCCTCCCGAGGAAAATTACGCCTCTTCGCGCGGCGCGTCCAGCCCCTACGGCGAGGTCGAAGGGCAATACTCGCCGGAGGAGAGCGCGTTCGACAAATATTACCAGGATAATTACGGCAGCGGTTCGTCCGATTATGCCCCTTCCTCTTCGTACGGCGGGGGAGGCGGCGTCGGTTCTTTCGCGGGGAGCGGGGGGGGCGGCAGCTCCCAGGATACGCCCCGCGCCGCGGCCGGCGGAGAAAAGACGGCGGCCGGCGGCGAGACCGCCGGGGCCGGCGAGGACGAGGCTCCCGCCGGAGAGTCCGGGCGGGGCGTCCAGGCCGCGGCTCTTGCCGGCGGGCTTTCCCCGGCCCCTAAACTGTACGCTTCGCTGCCTTCAAAAGGCGCTGACCGGGCCAATTCCGGATTACCCGCGGGGGGCGGGGCCCCGGCGGAGTTCGGCGGGGGCTCCAAACCAGCCTCCACGGCCGGCGGCCGCGGCCTTGACGCTTTCTCCGGCGGCGGAGCCGCCAAGAACCTCGACGGCGCTGACGAAGGTTCACGCACCGGGGCGCAGGGCAGCTATAACGCCAAGATGGGCGGCGGCGCGGCCGCGACGGCGGCCGCCTCCTCCGCTTCAGGCGGCGGGACCCCTTCCGCGTCAGGCCCCGAGGCGGTCGCTGGCGGGTCCGGCGGTTCTTCCGGTTCCTCCTCTTCCTCATCCTCTCCCTCCGCCGCCCCTTCGGGCGGCAGGAGCTATTCCGAGCCTGACTCCTCCTCCGGCGGGGACCAGAAATCCTACACGGCTTTCGGCGACCAGCCGGCGGAAGAAGGCGACCTGCTGAAGTCCGTGGTAGTAGACAGGCGCAACGGCGCCGAGGTCAAGTACGTTTCCGATTCCGAGGCCGCCGCGGAGCTCGACGAGGCGCTGCTTAAGCCCGGCGCCGCGGCCGGCGATGCCCCGCGCCCGGCCGCCGGTACCGGTGAGAAGAAGGCGTTAGCCGCCGACGACCCGGACCCCGACCCGGAGAACTTCGACGCGCTGCCGGAGAAACGCCGGCTGGAGATCAAGAAAAAGATCCATGTAATGCTCAAGCGGGTGGAGCGGCGCTACGGCGCGATGGTGGACATAGAGTACGTCCCCTGCACCGCTACCGCCGCCGTGGAGACCTGTGAGAAACACGGGCTGACCCGGAATTTCATCACCATGACCACCGGCAGGGGGGCCACGCTGGCGCTGGCGGTAAAGTACGTCCGCAACAGATGGCGCCCCTATACCATAGGCTTCACCCCGCCCCCGGGAGAGGCTGGCCAACAGAACCAGCCGGGCGCCGGGACCGCAACTGAAAATTACGACGGGGAAGACGAGTACGAGGAGTAGCGCCGCGCCCGGCGGCGCCGCGGCATAGCCCCGGGCAGCGCCCGGGGTTTTCTTTTCCCCGACGCGGCGTATTGCCCGGCCGCGCATAATTATCAATAATCTTGTAATGCGCGATACCATACACTTTTCAGGCATAGGCGGCGTGGGCATGAGCGCCCTGGCCCAGGTGGCGGCCATGGAAGGCCGCCCCGTCAGCGGCTCCGACAGGGATTTCGACCGGGGCCGCAACCTCGGCGTAAAAGCCTCCCTGGAGGCGCTGGGCATAAAGATCTACCCGCAGGACGGCTCCGGGATCAACGGCTCCGCCGCGGAGCTGGCCCTTTCCACCGCCATAGAAGACACGAACCCCGAAGTGCTGCGCGCCAGGGAGCTCGGCATAAAGATCAGCCACCGCTCCGAGCTGCTGGCCGCGCGCGTCAACGAGTCCGATACCATAGCCGTGGGCGGCACCAGCGGCAAGTCCACCGTGGCCGCCATGATCTTCACCGTCCTCGAGGCCGGCGGCCTGGGGCCCTCCATCGTGACCGGCGGCGCGCTGGGGGCGCTCAAAGAGCGCGGCCTCGCCGGCAACGCCTACAAAGGCAAGGGCGGGGTGCTGGTGGTGGAGGCTGACGAATCGGACGGCACCATAGTCCGCTACCGCCCTAAGACCGGGGTGGTGCTCAATATCAGCAAGGACCACAAGGACGTGGACGTCCTCAATAAAATTTTCGCGGAGTTCGCCGGCAATTGCGGCCGCGTCCTCGTCAACGCCGACGACGCCCCCGCCCTGGCCGTGCTGCCCGGCGCCCTGAAGTTCGGTTTTGACGCCGGCGGGTGGCGGGTCACGGACGTAAAACCCGGGCCCTTCTCTTCCTCCTTTAAAATAAACGGCGTCGCTTTCGAGCTGCCGGCCCCGGGCCGCTATAATATCGAGAACGCGCTGGCCGCCTGCGCGGCGGCCTCGCTCTACGGCGTCCGGCTGGAGGACTGCGCGGCCGGGCTCAGGAATTTCCGCGGCGTGGAGCGCCGCTTCGTGCTGGTGGGCGAGAAGAACGGCGTCACCGTGATAGACGATTACGCGCATAACCCGGCCAAGATCTCGGCGCTGCTGTCCGCGCTGCACCAGGCCGAAGGCCGGCGCGTGCTGGCCGTCTACCAGCCGCACGGTTTCACCCCCACGCGGCACCTGAAGGCCGAGCTGATAGCAAGCTTCGCCTCGGGCCTCAAGCCCGCCGACATGCTGCTCATGCCGGAGATCTATTACGCCGGCGGCACCGTCGCCAGGAATATTTCATCCAGGGACATTTCCGACGCCGTGGCCGCCGCCGGCCGCAAGGCGGCCTATTACGAGAACCGGGGGGAGATCCCGGCCGCGATCTCAAAGGCCGCGCGGCCGGGGGACATAGTGGTGGTGATAGGCGCGCGCGACGCCACGCTGGCGGCTTTCGCCGGCGACATACTGAAAGCCCTGCCCTGAAAGCTTAAGGACGGAGACAACCATGAAACCTGAAAAAATAACCACTGACGTCTACTCGCTGCGCGTCAATCATTTCAACCGGCGCCTGTTCGACTCGCTGATCCCGCTGCCCGAGGGCACCAGTTACAACTGCTACATGGTCAAAGGCACGGAAAAGACCGCCCTGTTCGACTCGGCCGACCCGGAAAAAGCCGCGGTCCTGTTTGAATACCTTAAGGACGAAAAAAAGATAGATTACGTCATCGCCCACCACGCCGAGCAGGATCATTCCGGCTCCATTCCGCTGGTGCTGGAGCGCTACCCGGCGGCTAAAGTCGTCACCAACCCCAAGTGCAAAGAGTTCCTGATGACCCACCTGCACCTCCCCGCCGACAAGTTCATAGAGGTGAAGGACGGTGAAACCCTGCAGCTCGGCGGCAAGACGCTGGAATTTGTCTACCTGCCGTGGGTGCACTGGCCCGAGACCATGGGCACGTACCTGCGCGAGGAGAAGGTGCTGTTCTCCTGCGATTTTTTCGGCTCCCACCTGGCCACCAGCGCGCTCTTCTCCGAGGAGCACATCGTCTACGAGCCGATGAAGCGCTACTACGCCGAGATCATGATGCCTTTCCGCACCAACATCAAGGCCCACCTGGAAAAGCTGGCCAAGTACGACATCGCCTACATCTGCCCCAGCCACGGCCCCGTGCACGCCAATCCCAAGTTCATCATGGATATCTACAGGGACTGGGCCGTCAGCGAGCCGCATAACAAGGCCGTGGTGGCCTACATCTCCATGCACGGCAGCACCTACATGCTGGTTAACCGCCTGGTGAGCCGCCTGCAGGAACTCGGCGTCTGCGTGGAGAAACTGAACCTCGACCAGATGGACGAGGGGCGCGTGGCCATGTCCCTGGTGGACGCCGCCACGATCGTCCTGGGCACCCCTACCGTGCTTACCGGGCCGCACCCTAAGGTGGTCTACGCCGCGCACCTGGCTAACCTGCTGCGGCCCAAGGCCAAGTTCGTGTCCGTCATAGGCTCTTTCGGCTGGGGCGGCAGGGCCGTGGAAACCCTGGCCGGCCTTATACCCAATATAAAGGCCGAGGTGCTTAAACCTGTGATGATAAAAGGCATGCCCACGGAGGCTGACCTGGCGCAGATAGACGAGCTGGCGGCGCTTATAGCCGAAAAGCATAAGGCCCTGCCCGCCTGCGGTTGATAAGATCTTGCTGTCATACGTTCCAGCCAGAGGAGAACACTTATGAAGAAAACTATACTCGCGGTATTGCTGCTGGGGGCCCTGGGAGGCGCCGTTTTTGCGCAGGAGAACCAGGCCCAGTCCCAGCAGCCCGCGGCGGGGCAGAACGAGCCTGCCGCCGGCGCGGCTGAGGTAAAGCCGGCGGAGCAGCCTAAGGAAGGGATGGTTGAAGGCTGGCTGAAGAAATGGCGCGGGAGAAAAGGGGAAAAGGCCGTCTCCGGAGAAAAACTGGAGGACCAAGGCGAACGCCTGCAGGAGGGCGGTGAAAACCGCGAGCAGCGCGGCGAGCGCATGGAAAAGAAGGGCGAGCGCATGCAGGAGCAGGTGCAGAAGATGGAGGAGCAGTCAGCCAGGCAGGCGGAGAAGGGCAACGAGACCGCCGCGGAAAAATTGAAGGCTAACTCGGAGAGGCGCGAGCTGAAAGGCGAAAAAAAAGAGCTTAAGGGCGAGCGCATGCAGGAACAGGGCGAAAATATCCGGAAGCGCGGTGAAAAGCGGGAACACCGCGGTGAAAGAAAGCAGAAAGGGAAAAACCGCAAGAAGTGAGGTTTGCCGGCGTTTTGAACGGCCCCTTCCCGGGGCCGTTTTTTTTCTCCGGCCGTAGGCCTTGAAAATATCGGTTTCGTCTGCTACACTCTAAAGGAAGGGTCCTGCTTTTTCAGTTTCCCCGCGGAGGGGAAGGGTGAAAAACAGGCATAGGTTTTTTATATCAGGGGGCTGTTATGGCCGATAACTCTAACGACAGGAAAAAAACTCTTTTTGTCTCCGTCCTGCTTTTCCTGCTGGCCGGCGGCGGAGTGTTCCTGTTCATGGTGATCCAGGGGTCCAACGACCTGACCAAGGGGAAAGGTAATACTTTCACCTACGGCTCGGCCGCGCGCGAAGGTGTGTCCTCCTTTTTTAAATACCTTGGGGTCTCCTCCGATGAGGAGAAGATGACCGAGCTCAAAGAGGAAATGGCGGAGATCAGGGAAGATCTTGTCGCCACGGCCCAGGCGGCAAACCCGGACATCTCCGACTGGGTGGCTCCCCCGTCCAAACCGTCCGCTTCCGCGTCTCCTACCGCCGTTCCCAGGATGGGCGCCGCAGGCCTTTCCGGGGCGGGGGGTATAGGTTCCGGCGGCAGCAAATCTTCCGGAGGTTCCTCGCGGTTCAGCGAGGGTTCCGGCCTGGGCAACACCAGGATCTCCAGGAATACGGCTTCCGCTACCGGGACTACAGAAAAGGGCACGCTGGCAGCACTTACCAACGCCCGCGCCAGGCTGGGCGAAGGCCTGCGCAGCGGCTCCGCCGCGACCGCCAAGGGCAAGTGGGACTCCAGCTTTGGCATTGGCGGCGGCAGCAACGCCAAGGGGGACATGACCTACGGTAAAGGGCTGGTCAACCTGGACACCATTAAGAAGGGCGAGATAGATAATCTTAAGATAGCTAACGCAAAATCCCTCAAGGTGACGGAGCCCGGCGAGTTCCAGCGGGATGAAAAGGCCGAGGCCAAGGACGCCGGCATACAGGCCGCCAAGGCGAAGGCCGAGGCTGATGCCAAAGAGGCTGCCGAGGCTGCCGCCAAGAAAGCGGCGATAGAGGCAGCCCTTAAGGCCGCCACGCAGGGAGCGGGCGGCACGGCCGGGCAGCCCGCGGCTCCCAAGGACAGGAGCGGCGGTCCCGGCGGCACCAGCGGTAACCTGTCAGAGATCCCCCAGGTGGTGCAGCAGAACGCTACCACGGCCATCTTCCAGAGCCAGCAGACGGCTGGCGGGACCCAGCTCCAGGATTCCGCTATAAATTTCACTAAGACAGCCGACGGTGGTTTTGAAGCTACCTATACGGGCACGGCCACCCCTTCGACTGGTAAACCGTACTCGTACACGCAGACGGCGATAATGAAGGCGGATGGCACCATAACCGGGTGGAGATAGCAGGGGGGTTGACAAGTCAACATTTGTCTGCTATAACATAACGATTAACTTTGGCCTGAACGTCCTCGGGACTGTGTCAGGAAAAGTCTAAAGTTATTTTATGCGGTGACGGAAGACCGGGGCGGATAGGCGGGATTATGATGAAATTTCCGGCGAAAAAAGCGAAGTCTACCCAGTATATCATCGGCGGCACCGTCGGCGTACTGATACTCGCTCTCTGGATCTCGTTGCCGCTGATGAGCGGTTCGTCCATGGATGGCGGCGTTTCCGCCGGCAACCCCTTTAAGTCCAGGGTGGCCGATCTCTCGGACCTCAGCGACATCCCTTCCGAGGGCGGGGCCCCCGGCTCGCCCCTAAGCGGCGAGATGATAAACAATCCGGCCACCTCTGGCGAGGACATAGCCTCCTCCCTTTTTCAGTCCGGTATCAGTGAAGAAGAGGCGGCTCCCGAAGCTGCCGCTTCCGCTGACCCCGCTTCCGGCGCGGTTCCCGGCGTGCCTTCCGCTTCCGGCGGCGCCCCCGCGGCCGGCGGCCCCAGGGGGAAACTCAGCACGGCCGCTTCCATCTCGGGCGGGAATTCCAATTCTATGACCGCCGGCGGCCTGCACAACAAGTTCTTCGGCTCCGGCGCCGGTAAGGCCGAAGTCGCTCCCGCGCTCCCTGGCGCCGATCTTAAGAAGATGGCCGCTAAGGACAACAAGAGCTCCTTGGTAGCCATGCTCGGCAGCAGCGCCGACAAAAGCCAGTTGGCCGCCAAGAGCGGCAAGATGGACGCCGCGCAGAACGGCGCCGCTTCCGCCTTCGGCGCCTCGGCCAAGGCGGCCGGTTCGGACCTGAACAATGAATTCGAAGGCAAGGCTATGGAATCCGGCCTGCAGCTCGGGCAGACCGCGCAGGACTTGAAAAAGAGCGATCCCAGCCTCAGCAAGACCAAGGTCACGCCGCCCTCCAAGCCTAAGGACGCCACTGACGAAAGCGAAGAGATGAAGAACCAGATAAAGATGATGATAATCCAGATGGTCCTTAAGGCCGCGTTTGCCGGTATGGGACTTGCCGTCTGATTTTTGTGATCCGGGAGGATTTATGAACAACTATAACGACAAAGAAGAAAAGAAAGGAGGGTTCCTTTCCTCTCTTTCCGGTATTTTCAGGGGCGGCTCTTCCGCAATGGGCGGGGCCTCCTCCGGGCTTGGCTCCTCCGCTGGTTCCGCCAGCGGCCTAGCCGGTCTCTTCGCCACCAAGGCCGGCATAGTCGGCATGGTGCTGGGCGGCGCCACCATAGCCGCCGGCGTCGGCGTGGTCTACAACTTCATCGGGCCCTCCACCAAAGGGGTCTATTCCCCGGAACTCTTCCAGAACACCTACTACGAAGAGGAAGCCGATAAAGCCGGGCTGGAGCGCTCCAAGTCACGCGACGCCTCCGCGGCAGCTTCTTCCACCCTGGACATGTTCAGGGAGCAGGCCAGGAAAGACGGCCTGGGCGGCCTGGCCGGCGAGGCCGGCGACACGGAAGCCGCCAACGCGGCGGCTGAAAATCCTACTGATGCCGACGGCGCGGCTGGTGCGGCTTCGGCCGACGCTCCTTCCGCCGACGGGGCTCCCGGCGCGGGCGGCGCGCCCAAACTGCAGGCTTCTTCCGGCTTCGGCGGCAAGGCCGGCGGCGGCGGCAGCAGCGGCACCTCTATTCCCAGGATGCAGGGCGGCGGCGGCCTGGCGGGCGGCATAGGCGCGCAGTTCCAGCCGGTCTACAGGGCCCCGGCGCAGGCCAACGCGGGCAAGTCCTCCGGCATGCTGGCTTCCGGAAATGCCAGGATAAGCAACTCGCCTAAATACGCGGTCCCGAACTTCAAGAAGAAGGGCGCTTTCGGCCAGGCCAAGTTCGCCGGCAACATGAGCAAAAAGGCCGCCAGCTACAGCGGCGCGGCCTCCGCTTCGGCGGCTACCGAGGCTATGTCCGGTGAGACCAGCGGCTCCGGAGACGTGGCCGGCGGAGAGACCGGCGCGGGACTCGGCGGGGCGGGCGTTTCCAATGGCCAGAGCCTGAAGGCCAGCGACCCTTCGCTGAGCAGCAACGAATCCACCGTGCCGGAGCCTACTAAGCCCGAGGACGTGGACCCCTGGCAGAAGATGGAAGACATGGCCATGTATTCCCTTATGGCCGGCGGCTTGCTGCTGATGATCGGTAAATTCTGCTCCAGCATGGCCAACAAAGCCGTGCTTCCTCCCGCCTACCTGGCGTGGAAGATGGCTACCATGGTAGTCTGCTACGCGGCCATGGCGGCCGCGGCTCTCGCCATCTACGCCGGCCTGATGATGATAACCAAGTACGGCCAGAAGATGATGGGCGGCATCTACATGGCCGCAGGCGCTATGCTTATCTGGCAGGCTTACCAGACCATAGCCGGCCTCGAAGAGGGTGAGAAGTGCGCTACCGCCAAAGACGGCACCAAGACCATGACCATGAAGAACGGCGACACGTTCACGCAGAAGGGCGGCAGCGGTGACTGGGTGAAGTCCACGGCGACTCCCGCGCCCGCGCCGGTCAAGTAGTAGAGGGTTTTATATTCACTGAAGAGGATGGTTGGAGGCGTTATGAACGACAATCTGCCGGATATAGGTTTTAAAGAAAAGAAAGAAAAAAAGGGCGGCGCACTGGGCTGGCTGAGAGGTAAACTCGGCGTGGGCTCGCGCGGCGCCATGGGCGAGGCGGGCCTTAACCCCAACGTCATGAACGTCGGCAGGGCCATGGGCGGTGCCGGAAAGTTTGGCGCCTCCTCGTCCGGCATAGGCGGACTCCTGGCCGGCGGCAAGCTTGGTACCGTGCTTACCATCGCCGTCATGGCCGCGGCCGTGGGCACCACGCTGGTGATGAGGGGCGGGGATACCGCTTCCGCACCGTCTTCGGCCTTTAGTTCCGGCAAGTCCGCCGCTTCTAACTATGTGCCGGCTATCTTAAGGAGCCAGGCCGCCAACCAGGGTTCTTCCCTGGATATGTTCAAGGAGACCAACAAGGGCGCCGGCCTGGCCATGGAGGCCGATCCTTCCAAGGCCAATAAGCCGCCGGAGCCCAAGGCCGATGCGGCCGCGGGCGAGGAAGCCCAGGCCGATCAGCCCGCCCCCGGGGGCGGAGAGAACATGGCCCAGGATATGATGGGCAAACTGCAGGGCGGCAACATGGCCTCCCTGACCAGCTCGCTCGGCGGCGGCAGCAGCAAGTTCTCCAATATGGGCGGCTTCAGCAACAAGTTCGGCTCCGGCGCTACCGGGGCTAAGGCCGGTTTCAGTTCCGGCATAGGCGCCGGCTTCTCCGGTATGCCCAAGTTCGACCAGCGCAAGAACAAGATGATGGCGATGAAAGGGTCCGCCCGCCCCGTCTTCGGCGGCAGCAAGGCCGGCAAGAAGGGGACTTTCGGTTCCGGCGCTTTTGGCCAGGCCAAGGGCATGCGGGCCACCCAGAAAAGCTACAGCGGCACCAGCATAGACTCCGCGCGCTCCACCCAGGACAAAGCCTGGGAGGGCTCCACGCCCGACGGCAGCGCTGACGGAGGCGCGGGCCTCAGCGAAGGCGGCGCCGGCGTGGTCACCTCGCCCTCGCTCGATAATTCCTCCAGCGGCGGCGGCGGCGGCGGGGCCGACGGCGCGGATGCCAACGTGCCGGACGCCTCCGGGCCTACGGACGTTAGCCCCTGGGCCAGCACGGTGCAGACCATTATGATGCTGGTCCTGGTCTCCGCCATACTGTCGGCGATAGCGTCGAAGCTGTGCCAGGCTAAGATCACCTACGTGTTTGGCGCCGTGATAGCCGCTATAGCCGCCATACTGGGCGTAATCGCTATCGTTATGGCCATAGGCCTCATGGGGTCGCAGGCTTTGATGGGCGGTCTCTACCTGTTGGGCGGCGGCCTGGCCGTTGCCGCGGCCGCCATGGCCCTGATGACCGACAGTTCCGGCGTACTGGCCCCCGGTACCGCCACCAGCATGATGTGGCTGGCCGCCGGCGCGGGCATCATCGGTATGCTGGGCAGCATGTTAGGCGGCAAGTAGGCTGTTTTTGGAGGGTAGGCGCCGTCGCCGCCGGGTTTTAACCCCGGCGGCCTCGGGCTTAGTTGAGACTGATTTTTCCGTGGTTATAATAGGTTCGGTCCGGGTTCATTTACCCGCGGGCGCAGGAGCCGGGGAGGAGATATGGGCAGCAAGTTCGTAGAAAAACATAAACGCAAATCGGTTTTAGCCGCCCTGCTTTTTATCTTCAGCGGCAGGGTCAAGTACATCAGCGTCATGCTGGTGGTGCTCATGCTTTCCGTGCCCTTCGTGATCTCGGGGGAGACGCTTAACGCCATGATAGAGCTGCCCGGCGTGTCGGCCTTCCTCCGCTCCATAGGCCTCGGCAGCGTGGTCTCGGCCGTTAACCCGAAGTATTCCAACGACCTGCTCCGGGCGGCCCTGGACAAGGCGGCCTCGGACAGCGAGCAGAATTCTTTCTGGCAGCGGTTCCTCAAGAGCGTCAACGCCACCCTTCCGCCGGCCGGCGGGCCGTCTTCCATGGCCATGCTGCGCGGCGGCAGAGACCTTTTCGGCCCCCTGGAACTCAATGACGAGACCGCCAGGCAGAAGCGCGGCGCGGGCCAGGTGAAAGGTTCCCTTAACGACGAAGAGCGGGCCAAGGGCGAGAACGCCGACGGGGTTAACCTGGAAGGCCTGCTGGCCGGAGCGGCGGGCGGCGCCGACGGCGGCTACGGCGACATGATGGGGGAGAACCTGGCGGCCAATTTTGCCGACGGCGGCGCCGGCGGCAGCAACGCGCCGTATATGAACCGCACCATGTTCTCCGGCCGCGGGGCCGCCGCGGGCCAGGCAGCCGGCCAGTACGGCAGCGTCATGAGCAAGTCCGCCAGCAAGGTGCCGGTGCCCGGGTCGCCTCAGAAAGTTAATACCAAGCGCATGGGCCGCGTTTCAGGCTTTAGCTGGAAGAACGTGGGCTACAAGAGCAAGAACAACAAACTGGACATAAAACTAGGCAACAAGAAACCGATGTTCCAGCTGGCCCAGACCTTCGGCATGACCGGGGCCGCCTACAAGTCCAAGGATTCGGCCCTCGAATACCAGGCCGCCTATACCGGCTCCACCTACGACGGCAACGACGCCAACCTGGACGTCATAGAGACGGACGCGGGCGCGCCCGCCGTGCCCGACACCGCGTTCACCGGCGACCTGATAGACGGCGCCGCCGAGGCGCAGGACCTGGCCAAAGCCTGCTCCGACGCCCAGGGCACCCATGGCGCCGCCATGTCGGAGGACGGCAAGAAGATGGACGATACCGCCAAGACCCTCGGCAAGCCGCCCAAGTGCTGCAGCAGCGGCGTAGGCGCCTGGAACGGCAAGATCGCCAGCATCATGTCCTACTGCTACGACTTTAACGCGCACGAGGCCCAGTTGTCGGCCGCCTGCCAGAACAAGAGCAGCCCCATGGACTGCAACAGCTACAGCAAGATGAAGATAAAACCCTGCTCCAAGCTGAAGTGCTGGCTCATGATCATCATCATGATCCTGCTGGTGCTCTTCACCTTCGGCGCCCTGGCCGCCGCCGTGGTCGGCGTGATGGCCGGGATGTCCATGCTGGGCGGCGACATGTTCGGCCCCATAGGCGGCATGATAGAAGGTTTTATAAGTAAGTTGGCGGGCGGGGAGTAGCGTGCCCGCCCAGAGGTATATCTTAAGCCCTGCAGCAAGCCCTGTTCGGAGGATGGTCCCGGTGCGTACAGACTTCTATTGCGCGGTGCTCTTTAGATGACGGTGTTGCCGTCAGGCTGGACTTTCCTCCGGGCCGCCCGGTAGGGGCGGGAACGGGTTTGGCGCGGGGTTTTTTACGGTGCGCACGTCGGGCGGTTCCCTGTGGGCCTAAAGGCCCAGAAGCTTAGGGGCCCAATGACACTTGGCCGCGGCGCGGATATTAGGTAAATTATAATCGGAGAAGTCTAGAGGCGGATTTTGCGTTGTTCGCTGTTGCTGTAAGGCGATTTAAATCAAGTAAAGTGCCCGGAGGCGGTTTTATGAACTTCTATAACGACGAAGAAAATGAGAAAAAGGAAGGCGCCCCGGTGTTGCCGCGCGCGGCGTCACCGTTCAAGAAAACGTCCGCCTTCGGCAAGACGCCACTGTTCTCCAGGGCTGCCGGCGGCATAATGGACCGCCTTAAGAACCTGTCGCGCCGGGACATGGCCCTCGTAGGCCTGGGCCTCAGCGTGCTGACCATGGTGCCCGTGGCCGAATACATGATGTCGCAGCCCTCCGCGGACAATGTCCTCGAAGGCGGCTGGGGCGGCAAAGAAAAGCTTGGCAACATGCCCTATGAGCCCGGCGTCAACGGCTTAAGCCAGGGCTCCTCCGACGGCTCCGGCGAAGTTATAACCCCGCTCTCCTCCAGGGACCCGATGTCCCTGATCCTGGGCTCTCAGCCCACCCAGCCGGCGGTAACCGCCCCCGTCTATACGCCTCCCGCCTCCTCCATGCGCGACGCCATGCGCGACGCGGGCCGCGAGGCTTTCAGCGCGGCCTCCAAGTCGGCCGGCGCGCCTACCGTGATCCCCCGCATGGCCGCTGGCCTGCGCGGCATGTCTTCGTTCTTCGGCGGCGGCGAGAGCTCCCGCACCCAGGGCTCCCTGGGCGGCGGCAAGATCATAGACGACGCCCGCTCGGCCTCCTCCAAGGCGGCCAAGCGCTCCATGGTGGGCCCGGTGGCCATAGCCGGCTACAAGGGCGTAGCCTCCACCCCTAACAGCGCCTCCAAGGGCGCCTTCGAAAAACTGCGCGCCGCGGCCGACAAATCGGCCGGCAACTTCAGCGGCGGCTCGGCCATGAACTCCCTGGACAAGGCGGCGGCCGACGCGCTTGAGATCGGCAAAGGCGCGGGCGGCATGGGCGCCGGCGGCGACTCCGACAAGACCGGCAAGACCTCCAATAACAGCACCAAGGGCTACGAGCACAGCCGCTCCGGCGAATCACTGGCCGAAATGGCCGCCAAGCAGCGCATGCAGAAGGCGCTGGAATGGGAATTCTATAAGAAGTACGAGATCAAGAAGCAGATAATGACCGCCGTGGTCGGAGCGATTTCCGGGGTCATCGGCGACTTCATAAAGGGCAACCTGACCACCGCCCTGGGCATGGATCCGCCTCCTGGCAAGAAGTGCTGGGTGCCGATGTATCCTTCCACGAACCCGCCCACTGGCATATTTGATGACTGTAAAAAGGGCGCTTTTGCTCCTTACAAGGTCATGTCAGGCGGAAAGGATGCCAAGGAAAGTGTAGTTCAGTTCTGTACGTGCGGTGAGGCAGCTGCCAATCCTTTCCCCCCGGCTGCTGGATCGGCAAATGAGAATCCCAAACCTGTTTCTGAACAGGTTGTCGCGGCATTGACCGACTTCGACGATATTCTCCGCTCGATCGTGGACCAGACGGCCAAGGCCGCGGGCAGCCCGACCGATGCGAAAATAGTTGTGGAGTCCGCCAAGACCGTCGGCGCCGGTTTTGACAAGTTCCCCGGAGTTTCCAGGAAGGTCTTTAATGTTCTGAATAATTCAAGGGACAAGGCGCAGGCGGCTAATGACGCGTTTTCCGCAAAGATCATCACCGTGCGCCAGGATTATTCAAAGACCAACGACACATATATCACCCTGTCAGGACAGGTGGATAAAGTGTACTCCGGTCTGTCTGATTGTGCCAAGCCTACTGTAAACATGGCCGGCAAGTCCGCTGACAAGGTGGAGTATTCTCTGGAGAAAGCCAAGTGCGAGAACCTCAAGCCTGTGATCGAAACTTGGCGCGAAAAGGCCAAAGCGGACCTGGCTAATGTCCAGAAAACTATTGAAGGCCATAATACCGCTTTCGGGCTGTACGGGCAGCAGATAGGGTTTGTTGGTAAGGGCATACAGGAGATGGAGGCTAAATACGCCGGCATTTCCGAGGCGTACGCTCAGATCACCCCGAAGCCTTCAGAGGTAAAAGGTGTGGCCGACGGTGTTGAAGTCCTTAAGGCGATGACAGGGGAATTGTTCGGGAATGCCGGCGCCGCGCCCGCTTCCGCTTCACCTGTTCCTGTCAGGCTGGCTTCCGATATCCGCGGCATTAAGTGGGAATCCTTGGTTGCTAAAGAACATTCTTTCGATGTCAAAGATGTTGACTCGAACGAAAACACTAACTGGGGCAAAGAGCTGGTCGCCCTGGGTAAAGGTGGCCCGACTACGGACAGTTCCGCGCGTGACATGGTTTCTAGCGCGAAACGCAGCAACAGCATAGCCGTCAGTATAAATGACAGGATCCCGGATCTGGGTGCGGATGGGCAGATAAAAAAGCAGTTGAAGACCATTGAAACGGGAATGGACAAGATAAAGAGCGATATTACCGCAACCGGTATATCACCCTCATACTTCGACGGCACCGCGGTGCCGCCCTCGGTTAAGCCTCAGGACCCGGTTAAACCCCAGCAGGACCCGGTTAAACCCCAGGATCCGGTTAAACCCCAGGACCCGGTTAAACCTCAGGACCCGGAGGTTAAGCCTCTAACTACATCGCAGGCAGCGGTGGCGGATAAGTATAATGGTATCACCGACAAGGGTTCAACGTATGCAACAGGTGGGGAGGGTGATGCTAAGAAATGTAATCGTGACTTGACGACCGCATTGATCACAAGGGATACGAAAGCTGATAGGATTCGCAGTGCTATGACAAGCAAGACTTATGAGAAAGATATTATAACTCTCAGAGGGCTTGCCTCCAGTACGTGTGTTAACTTAAAGGGGTGCAATCCTCCCCCAAAGTTCTCTGAGTGCGCTGAGTTCAAATGAAATCGGTAGATAGGCGACAGGCCTGAAGAAAACCCCGCGGGCAGCCCCCGCGGGGTTTTTCTTTATGGCGGTTGGCAAAAATCGTATAATATAGGGGTAAATTAGAGGGAGCCGGGACCTGCCGGCTTGTGTTTTTTTGCTTAATACGTTAACACTAAGGGGAAAAAGATGAAAAAACTTATATTATCTCTTACTTTGCTCGGGGCTCTGGGCGTGAACGCCTCCGCCCTGTATTTCGACGGCGGCCTGACCGGCACCACCGGCCCGGACGGCTACAGCGGCTACAAGCTTAACCTGGTAGTAGGCGAGGGCAACCTGGCCTTCGAGCCTTCCCTGACCACCTACACCTCCGACGCTATCGACGAAACCTACCGCACCTACGGCCTGCGCGGCGCGTGGGAGAGCGACAAGTACACCATTGGCGGCGAGGCGGGCATGACCCCCGAGGCCGGCGGCTATGAGAACAAATACGTGGGCGGCGACATCACCGTCTCCCTTACCCCGACCTCCGGCGGCAAGTCCCGCCTGGCCGGCCCCGGTTCCCGCGGCCAGGCCCGCGGCGGCGAGGGCGTGACCCGCGTGGACGTGGGCGCCGCCCTCAGGCACACCATGCACACCAACAGCTCCACCGGCTCCGACCTGGACACAGCCCAGACCGCGGCCACGCTGTTCGCCGGCGCCAAGATCCTGATGGCCAACCTGTCGGCTTCCTTCACCGGCTACACCTACGGCGACGAAGACGCCGTTCCGCAGGGCTTTGTGCCCGGGTTGAACTTCGCTCTGGCCGCCAGGCCCAAGTCCAGCGTAAGCGCGCGCCTGGACATCCCGGCCACCATCCCCATGGTAACGCCTTTTGTGGGTTACACCTCCACCAAGTACAAGGGCGGCACCTCCGCGGCCAAGACCGACTCCAGCTCGGCCTACCTGCTGGGCGCCTACGTGGACCTGAGCATGGTGATGGCTAACATCACCTACCAGGTCTTCAACTACGCCGACAACAACGATAGCTTCGTCTCCATCGGCGCCGGCATAAAGTTCTAAACCCTTCCGGCGGGGAGGCCGCCCGGCTTCCCCGCCTTTCGGTTCCCGTTACCCGCAGTCATACCTACTATGGCCTACGAAAATCTCGCTACAAAGTACCGCCCGGAAAACCTCGGGGAGGTGATGGGACAGGAAACCATTAAAACCACCCTGCAGAACGCGGCCAAGCTGGGCCGCATCGCCCATTCCTACGTGTTCTACGGGCCCCGCGGCTGCGGCAAGACCACCATTGCGCGTATCCTGGCCAAGACCCTCAACTGCCACAAGCCCAAAGACGGCGTGCCCTGCGGCAAGTGCCCGTCCTGCGTGGAGATCACCGAGTGCAAGTCTCTCGACGTGATAGAGATAGACGCGGCCTCTAACACCCAGGTGGAGAAGGTGCGCAACGTCATAGTGGAGCAGGTGGATTTCGCGCCGTCGCGCGACAAGTACAAGGTCTACATCCTCGACGAAGTGCACATGCTGTCCACCGGCTCTTTCAACGCCCTGCTCAAGACCGTGGAGGAGCCGCCGGCGCACGTGGTGTTCATCATGGCCACCACCGAACAGAACAAGGTGCCGCCTACCATCCTTTCCCGTTCCCAGTGCTTCCGCTTCCGCCCAATCTCCGACGCGGACATCGTGGCCCGCCTGAAGGCAGTCACCGCCGCCGAAAAGATAAAGGCCGATCCCGAGGCCCTTAAGCTGATCGCCCGCTCGGCGGGCGGGGCCATGCGAGACGCGCTTACCATGCTGGACCGCGCGGCCTCTTTCGCCCACGGCGAGATAAATACCGAAGTGATCAGCGAACTGCTGGGCCATCCCGGCGCGGAGCTGGTAAATTCCATGGCGCTGGCGCTCATAAACCGCGACGCGGCCGCGCTGCATTCTGCTTTCGACAAGCTCAATTCCGAGGGGCACGACCCGCTGATGGCCCTGCGCGAGCTGCGCAATAATCTGGCCTCCGCTTTCCTCGCGGCCCAGGGTTTTGAGGAGGGGGAACCGGTGAAAGGCCTGCCCAAGGGCACGCCTCCAGGCACGCTCGCCCGGCTCTCGCGCAAGCTTACCGTGATCATAGAGGAAGTTAAATTCTCCGATTCGCTGGCGCTGGCCGCCGAAGTGGCTCTATTTACGCTGATAGAGGTCCCGCAGGACCTGGAAGGCCTGGTTCACAAGCTTGAAAGCCTCGAGGCCCGCCTGGCCTCCGGCGCCGCGCCGCTGGCCCCCGCGCCGTACGCCGCCGCCCCGCAAAAAAAAAATGATCCAGCCCCGGCGATCAGGCCCGGCCCCGCGCCCGCTCCTTCCGGAGTCGCCGTGCCCGCAGACGCCTGGAAGAAACTGCTGGGTTATGTCTCCTCCCGCAAGCCGGCGCTCTACAATATAATGCTGTCGGTGAAGATAGTTTTCGCTGAAGAAGGCCGCTGGCGGCTGGTCAGCGCCAACGAATTTGAGACCGGCATGATAGAGAAGGCGCGCAAGGAACTGGAAGAGGTGCTGGAAGGCCTGGCCGGCAGGAAGATCGCGCTGGTTCCGGAATTTTCCGCCGTGGCCCCCGCGGCCGCGCAGGAGATAGCGCCCCCGGACAACCCTGACGAAGGTGGCGACGACGCCGTGGTGGAGGATATAGAGGCCGCCGCCGCCCACGAGGTTCCCGCCGCCCAGCACCAGGACAAAGGCCCCAGGCAGGTCTCGGCCGAGACCGAGCCGGAGCTTAAGCACCTGGCCAAGGTGTTCCACGGCCGCATCAGCCGCATCAACAAGGTAAAATGAAGGCTTTAGAAAAAATAATAGGCGTCTTCCGCAAATTCCCCGGAGTCGGGCCCAAGCAGGCCGAGCGCTTCGCTATGTACGTGGTGCGCGCCTCGGGGCCCGAGGTGGAGAACCTGGTGCAGGCCCTGCGCGAGGTGAAGGCCTCCGTTAAATATTGTTCCGAGTGCTACAACTACGCCGAGGGCGACCTGTGCCCGGTCTGCGCCGACGACCACCGCGACCGCTCTCTCATCTGCGTGGTGGAGCGGCCGCAGGACCTGGCCGCGATAGAGAAGGCCAAGAGTTTTTCCGGGGTCTACCATGTGCTGCACGGGGCGGTGTCCCCGGCGGCGGGCGTGAGCCCGGAGCAGATAAAACTTAAAGAATTGCTGGACCGGGTGAAGGCCGCCGACGGGGGCGTGAAAGAGGTGGTGATAGCCACCAACCCGGACGCCGACGGCGAGGCCACGGCCATGTACCTGATACGGCTGCTCAAGCCGTATGTGGGCAAGCTCACCCGCATCGCCTACGGCGTGCCGCTGGGGGGCGACATAGACTACATGGACGAGGTCACCCTGGGCTACGCGCTGAAAGGCCGCGTTAATATTTAGTGGATTACCAAACGTATTAGTTGTGTTTGCGCAGGGACTGACGCGGGGACCGGGTTAGCAAAACCCTGTCGGAGGCCCGAGCTTGCGTAAGCGCGAGGGCCGAGACGGGGAGTGGCGAGCACGGTGTGCGAGACCACGTTTTTGCGTTCCGGTCCCCGTGGCAGTCCCAAGACCTTCCACACTGTAACGCTTCTGTGAAGAACTTTAGCGTTATGCATTTTTCATATTACCGAAGACCGCTGTTTCTCCTGCTCGCGCTGTACGCGGCGGGAATCTTTATTTTCAGGGAGCGGGTGCTTAAGCCGCCGGCCGGGCTGCCTTTCGACCTGCCGCGGGGCGGCGCGCTGGTGGAGGGGCGGGTGGCCGAGTACCCCGCCTCGGTGCCGGGCGGCCGGCGCTTCGCGCTGGAGACCACAAAACTGTACGGCCAGCCGCTGCGTACGGGGCTCATGGTCTACGCGCCCGCGGCGGGGGACTTCTCCTACGGGGACACCATATCTTTCCTGGCCGACCTGGAGGCGCCGCCCGGAGCGGCGGCCCCGGGCAGCCTGGACTGGGCCGACTACCTGGCCAGGCGCGGCATAGCGGCCCAGGCCCGGGCGCGCGATCTGGAACTGGTGAAGCCCGCCAACCCCGTTATCAGGTTGGCGCGGGCGCTGCGTTATTCCGCCCTCGCCTCCTTCGGCTCGGCGCTGACGCCGGAGGCGGCCGCGGTCTTCGGCGGCGTGGTGCTGGGGGAGAAGCGCGGGGTGCCGCCGGACCTGAAGGCGGCGTTCCAGGATTCAGGGGCCATGCACCTGCTGGTGGCCTCCGGCTCCAACGTCGGGTTTGTGGTGGCGGTGGTCTATTTCCTGGCCGCCAGGTTCGGGCTGCGGCGCCGCTACGCCGGACTGGCGGCGCTGGCCATGGCCGGCTTCTACGTGCTGGCGGCCGGCCTGGACGCCCCGCTGGTGCGCGCCTACCTGATGTTTTCCGCGGGCCTGGCCGCCTGGCTGCTGCGCCGGGAGGCCGGCGCTTTCCAGGCGCTGGTCTCAGCGGCGCTGCTCATCCTGCTGTTCTCTCCCCGCTCGCTCTTCGACGCGGGGTTCCAGATGTCCTTCCTGGCGGCCTACGGCCTTACCGTCGGCCTGGCCGCCTGGGGTCCCTGCCTCAAAACCGGCGGGCTGCCGGGCCGGGCCCTCGGTCTGCTGGCCGTAAGCTTCTTCGCCCAGCTCTGCCTGTACCCGGTGCTGGCCGTCTATTTCCACAGGATCTCCCTGGTCTCGCTGCTCTCCAACATAGTGCTGGTGCCGGCCTCCGCCGCGGCCATGGCGCAGGGTTTTCTGCTGGCCGCCACGCCCTGGGCGGGCTGGGTGTTTAAAGCGCTGGCGTGGGTGGCCGGAGTTTTCATGGCCGGCTTCATCGGGGCCGTTAAATTCTTCGCCGGCCTGCCTTTCGCCTCATTCAGCGCAGCCGAGCCCTCGGCCTGGTTCGTGGCCGGGTTCTTCCTGCTGGCCCTGGCCCTGCTGCACGCGCCGCTCTTGGGCTTCAGGCGCCTCCGGCTTTACGCAGCAGCGGGAGCGGGGCTGGCGGTCATGGCCCTGGGGCCGCTCTCGTTGGCCCGCGTCCCGGCCCCGGGGCGGCAGGGGGCGGAGCTGTTCGGTGATTCCAATACGCTCAGCGCGCTGGTGACCGGGCCCGCCGGAGGCCTGTACCTGGCGAACCCGGGGGTGAACGGCCGGCGTCTGGCCGACGCGGTGCTGGAGCGCGGCGGGAAAACCCTGGAAGCCGTACTGCTGACCTCGCTGGAGGAGAAGAATTACAGCGGTCTCGGCGACCTGGCGGGGCTGGTAAAGATAAAAAGCGTCCTGCTGCCCTACGGGCCGCGCCCGGCGGAGCTGGAGCGGCTGCTGGACGGGCTGCGCCGGGAAGGGGCGGAGGTCAGGAGGTTCTGGCCCGGGGGCCAGGGCGAGGATGCAGATATTTACTGCGGCTGGGACGGCCGGTCTCCCGGCTACACCGGCTCGTCCGACCGGGTCTGGTGGCGCATAGGCGCCGTACGGCTGAGCCGTGAGGGCGGTTACGCCGAGCTGGGTGACGGCGGCAAGGCCGGGTCCGCGCAGGCCGTGCGGGGAGCGGTGGTCAAACTGGGTGGCGTATAGAGGCCCCGCCCCTTATATTGTTATAATTTTTTAATGGAAACACAGCCCAAGAGCAACTTCATCCGCGAGATCATAGACAAGGACCTGGAGACCGGCAAGTTTGAAGGCCGCGTGCATACGCGCTTTCCCCCGGAACCCAACGGCTACCTGCACATCGGCCACGCCACCTCCATCATCCTCAACTCCGGCCTCGCCGCCGCCTACAAGGGCAAGTTCAACCTGCGCTTCGACGACACCAACCCGGCCAAGGAAGAGCAGGAGTACGTGGATTCCATCGTGGAAGACGTGAAGTGGCTGGGCGGCGACTTTGAAGACCGCCTGTTCTTCGCCTCCGATTATTTTCCGCAGATGTACGATTGGGCCATGCAGCTGGTGAAGGCCGGCAAGGCCTTTGTCTGCGACCTCAACGCCGACCAGATCCGCGAGCACCGCGGCGCCCCCGGCACGCCCGGCAAGGATTCCCCGTTCCGCAACCGCTCCATCGAGGAGAACGCCGATCTTTTCGAGAGGATGAGGAAGGGGGAGTTCCCCGACGGCAGCCGCACGCTGCGCGCCAAGATAGACATGGCGCATCCCAACATCAACATGCGCGACCCGGTGATGTACCGCATCCTGCACGCCGAGCACCACCGCCAGGGCAATAAGTGGTGCATCTACCCGATGTACGACTGGGCCCACGGTTTAGAGGACTCCATCGAGAGGATCACCCATTCCATCTGCACGCTGGAGTTCGAGGACCACCGCCCGCTTTACGACTGGTACCTGGACCAGCTGGGCATTTACCACCCGCAGCAGATAGAGTTCGCCCGCCGCACGCTGGGCAATACCATCACCAGCAAGCGCAAGCTGCTGGAGCTGGTGAAAGAGAACCGCGTGGAAGGCTGGGACGACCCGCGCATGCCCACGGTCTCCGGCTACCGCCGCCGCGGCTATACCGCCAGCGCCCTGCGCGCCTTCTGCGACGAGATCGGCATTACCAAGGTGCCCGGCATCTCGGACATCTGGGTGCTGGAGAACGCCCTGCGCAACGAGCTTAATGCAACTGCCCCGCGCGCCATGGCCGTGCTCAAACCGCTTAAGGTAGTGCTCACAAATTACCCGGAGGGCCAGACCGAGGAGATGTGCGCGGCTAATCACCCCGAGAACCCGGAGGCCGGCACCCGCAAGGTGCCGTTCTCGCGCGAACTGTATATAGAGCAGGGCGATTTCATGGAAGTGCCGCCCAAGAAGTTCTTCCGCATGACGCCCGGCCAGGAAGTGCGGCTGCGCGCCGCCTACATTGTGAAATGCGAGAGCGTAGTGAAGGACGCCGAGGGCCGTGTGACCGAGGTGCGCTGCACCTACGACCCCGCCACCAAGGGCGGCGACGCCCCCGACGGGCGCAAGATAAAGGGCACCATCCACTGGGTTTCCGCGGGTCACGCCCTGCCAGCTAAAGTGCGGCTCTACGACGCGCTGTTCACGGTGCGCAATCCCGAGGACGTGGCGGAAGGGCACGATTACAAAGAGAACATCAACACCGCCTCGCTCGAGGTGATAGAGCGGGCCATGCTGGAGCCGTCGCTCGGGCAGGCGGCCCCCGGCACGCGCTGGCAGTTCGAGCGGCTCGGCTATTTCTTCGCCGACCCCAAGGATTCCAAGCCCGGCGCCCCGGTGTTCAACCGCACCGTGACGCTGAAGGATACCTGGGCCAAGATAGAGCAGCAAGACCCGCCCCCGATGCGGGTAATAAGAAATTGATCCCATCGCCGGAAAGTGATATTGGATAACTAATGAAACGCATAAAAAGCGTCGTCCTGTTCTATAACTCCAAGCGGCGCAAGGCCCTGGCCTACGCCGCCGCTATGGAGCGCCGGCTCAAGGCGGCCGGCGCCAGGGTCACGCGCATCTGCGTCAACGACCCCTGCGTAGAGTTCGGCCCCGCCGACGCGGCCGTAGCCGTGGGCGGCGACGGCACCGTGCTCTACGCCGCGCGCCACGTTATCAGCCGCGGCATCCCGGTGCTCGGCATCAACGCCGGCGGCCTGGGCTTTCTCAGCGGCATAGAGCGCAAGGGTTTCATAAAGAACATGGAGTCTTTCCTGCGGGGGGAATTTAAAAAGTTCAGCCGCAGCCTGCTCGCGGTCAGCGTAAGGCGGAAAGGCCGGCTGGTGTTCGGGCCGCTGCCGGCGCTCAACGACTGCGTGATCCGCAGCCAGGAGGCCCGCGCCTTTACCCTGCGCGCCTCTTTCGGCGGCGAGTTCCTGTCCGAATATTTCGGCGACGGGCTCATCATTTCCACGCCCAGCGGATCTACCGCCTACAGCCTCGCGGCCTCCGGCCCCATAGTGATGCCCGCCCTGGCCGTGTTCCTGCTGTCTCCTATCTGCCCCCACACCCTTACCCACCGGCCCATAGTGCTGCCGGCCGAGGGGGAGCTTAAGATAGAGGTGGAGGGCGCCCGCTCGGGGCCGCAGATCATGACGCTGTCGCTGGACGGCCAGGAGAATTTCCGCCTGCAGCACGGCGACACCGTGGTGATAGGCCGCCACCGCAAAAACTTTTATATGCTGGCCCCGCAGGGCTTCTCCTATTTCGAGATCCTCCGCCGTAAGTTGAGTTGGGGAGAACGCTAGGCCGACGGGGCTGTTGCCCCGAACGCCCCTTGGGGAAAGGGGGGCCCCGCTTAATTTCCCGCGGGGGGGAAACCGCGCAACGGTTTCCCTGCGGTCAGCCGGGGCGGGCGGGACAACAGTCCCGTCGGTCGTATAGTTGAAATACGTAAAATGCTTAAAAAACTTTCGATAAAGAATTTCGCGGTCATCGAGTCGCTCGAACTGGAGCCGGACAAGGGGCTCAACGTCTTTACGGGTGAGACCGGCGCCGGCAAATCCATCATCATCTCCGCGCTGGGCTTCCTGCTCGGCGAGCGTTCCGGCTCCGACATCCTGCGCCCCGGCGCCCCATCGGCCGAGGTAGAGGGGGAGTTCGCCGCCGACAACCTGCCCGCCGCCGCCGCCGAGCGCTGGGCCATAAAGGGCGGGACTTTCAAGATACGCCGCCAGGCCGACCCCAAAGGCCGCACCCGGGCCGCCGTCAACGGCGTCCCGGCCACGCAGGCCCAGCTTTCCGAGATAGGCGGCTACCTGGTGGACTTTCACGGCCAGAACGAGCACCAGAGCCTGCTCAAGCCCGAAACGCAGCGCGACCTGCTGGACCGCTACGGCCGGCTGGAGAAAGAGGTTAAGACCGTAGAGGAGGCCTGGGCCGCCGCCCGGGCGCTCGAGGAGAGCCTCAACGCCGTTTCCATGTCCGAGGACGAGCGCAGCCGCCTGCTGGACCTGTACCGCTTTCAGCTGGGTGAAATAGAGGACGCGAAACTGAAACCGGGAGAGGAGGAGGAGCTGGAAGCCCTCTGGCCCCGCCTGAAGAATTCCGAGAAACTTTTCACCCTCTCCGGTGAAGCCCACGGTCTGGTGGACGACGCCGCCGGCGGCTCGGAGAAGGCGCTTGAACGCCTCAAAAGCCTGGCCGCCATAGATCCCCTGGCCGAGCCGCTGGTCGCCCGCCTGAATTCCGCGGCCATAGAGCTGCGGGACCTTTCCGGCGAGCTGCGCGCCTACGGCAAGGGTGTGCATTCCGACCCCGGAGAAGTGGACCGCGTGCTCACCCGCCTGGAGAAGTTTAAGAGCCTCAAGAAAAAATACGGCGCGGATATCCCCGCCGTGCTGGCCAAGGCTGACGAACTGCGCGCCAAGGCGGGCAGTCTCGACGACCTGACGCTGGACCGCTCCGAGATAGAGAAAAAGCTTTCCGCCGCCAGGGCGAAACTGGAAAAGCTGGCTTCCGCGCTGCATGAGAAGCGCGCCGGAGCCGCCAAAAAACTTTCCGCAGAGATCATCAAAGAGGCCGAGGGCCTGGGCTTCAAGGAAGTGCGCTTCACCGTGGACGCGGCCTACGACGAAGGGACCATCACCTCCTCTGGCGGAGATTCCGTGGAATACCTTTTTACCGCCAATCCCGGCTACCCGCTGCGGCCGCTGCGCTATACCGCCTCCGGCGGAGAGATGGCCCGCATTATGCTGGCGCTCAAGACCGTGCTCTCGCGGGCGGACCGCATAGGCGCGCAAGTGTTCGACGAGGTGGACGCCGGCGTGGGCGCTGTGACCGGCCGGCTGGTGGGGGAGAAACTGGCCAAACTCGCCGGCTCAAAACAGATCTTCTGCATAACCCACCTGCCGCAGGTGGCCGCTTTCGGCAGCGCGCACTTCTATGTGGAGAAGGACGTGGAGAAGGGCGTGGCCGCCGCCTCGGTGCGGCGCCTGGACGCGCCCGCCCGCGAGAGGGAGATCGCCCGCATGCTGGGCGGCAAGAAGCAGTCCACCGATCTGGGCCTCAAGCACGCCCGCGAGCTGCTGGCCGAGTCCGGCAAATAATTTCAACCCAATCCGGAGCACAAGGAACGACAACATGGAAGTCAGGACCAGATTCGCCCCCAGCCCTACCGGCTACATGCATATAGGCAACCTGCGCACCGCGCTTTACGCCTACCTCTACGCCAGGAAGACCGAGGGCGTCTTCATCCTGCGCATAGAGGACACCGACCAGGCGCGGCTGGTGGAGGACAGCGTTAAGGTCATCTACGAGAGTCTCCGGGTGACCGGGCTGGAGCATGACGAGGGCCCGGACAAGGGCGGCCCCGTAGGCCCCTACGTGCAGAGCGAGCGCCGGCCGATCTACCGCGAGTACGCCGCTAAGTTGCTGGCCTCCGGCCACGCCTACCGCTGCTTCTGCGAAAAGCACGAGAAGCAGGAGGAGCCCGAAGAGGAGGCTGACGGCCCGATACTCGGCTACGACGGGCGCTGCAGCCGGCTCTCCGGGGCCGAGGTGCAGGCGAACCTGGCCAAGGGCCTGCCGTTCGTCATCAGGCAGAAGATCGACCGCGAGGGCAGCACCACGTTCAAGGATTTCGTCTACGGCGAGATCACGGTGGACCATAAGCAGCTCGACGACCAGATCC
The DNA here is from genome assembly GCA_964417965.1 of uncultured Elusimicrobiaceae bacterium. Lineage (GTDB taxonomy): Bacteria > Elusimicrobiota > Elusimicrobia > Elusimicrobiales > UBA9959 > UBA9959. Next base: position 123,941 of record CAYQJX010000004.1, on the reverse strand, counting down.
TGCTTAAGCGGGACGGCTACCCGACGTATAATTTCGCCAACGTGGTGGACGACCACCTGATGGGCATTACCCACGTGATGCGCGGCTGCGAGTATATCTCCTCGACGCCCAAGTACCTGCTGCTCTACCGCGCCTTCGGCTGGGACGCGCCGGAGCATATCCACCTGCCGCATATCATGGGGGCCAACGGCAAGAAGCTTTCCAAGCGCGAGGGCAGCGCGGCGCTGTCCGACCTGCTGGATAAGGGCTACCTGCCCGAGGCTATCCTGAACTATATAGCGCTGCTTGGCTGGAACCCCGGTACAGAGCAGGAGTTCTTTACCAAGGCCGACCTAATCGCCAAGTTCGACATCGCCCGCATCGGCAAGGCGCCGGCCATGTTCGACGAGACCAAGATGACCTGGCTTAACGCCCAGCATGTGAAGGCCCTGCCGCCGGAGAAGGCGCAGGAGCTGTTCCTGAAGTTCTACCCCGAGAACATTGTTAAGGGCTTTGACTCTAAAAAACTTACCGGCTATATACAGGGGAAGGTGGAAAAGCTCGCCGACCTGCCGGCTATGACGGCCTTCCTGGCGGCGCTCGAAGAAAAGTATTCTCCGGAGCTGTTTGTTCACGCCAAGAACAAGACCACGCTGGAAACCAGCAAGGCGGTTTTGATAGATCTTCAGGCCATCCTTAACGGCCTGCCGGCCTGGGACTACGCCGGCATCCTGGCCGCCGTCAAAGGCTATGCCGAAGCCAAGGGGGCCAAGCTGGGCCCCGTCATGTGGCCCCTGCGCATCGCCATCTCCGGCCAGGCCGTCACCCCGACCGGCGCCGTAGAAATAGCCGAACTCCTCGGCAAACCCGAAACCCTCCGCCGCCTCTCCGTCGCCCTCGCTAAACTGTAACCGGTTTTGCGGGGAAACGCAGGATGCGTAGTCGGGAAGGCCAGGGTATGCCTTCTCCGGGTACGCTCGGCCACACCGTGGCCTCGCTCTTTCGACTCGCCCCTCGCGCTACGCAAGCTCGGGGCTCGCGAGGCCCCTGCGAAGGCACACCCTGGCCTTCCCTCCGCGCAAAACCGAATTCCGATGCGGAGGCAGTGGTATCCCTCCCGAAAACCCTTGGGGAAAGGGGGGCCCCGCTTCGGGGGGGAAACCGCGCAACGGTTTCCCTGCGGTCAGCCGGGTTTTCGGGAGGGATACCACTGCCGATCCCTGTAACAAATTCGTTACAACTTAGAATCAAATCCTAAATAGCATAGTTGTAGAATTATCATAGCAAGACCTATGAAATACTGGTTCTACTCTGAAGGCAATATCCTCGGCCCCTACGAGCCCGCAGAAATGCTGGCTCTTCCCGCTTTCGCCGAGGAAAGCCTGGTCTGCCCCGAGACCTGCACCGGCGACAGCGCCGGCGACTGGCGCCCCGCCTCCCAGCTGCCCGAGATCGCCTCCGCCCTGAGCGTGGGCGTGGGCCGCACCGTGGCCACCGGCGTCATGTCCGGCGCCTACGAGTACGAGACCGGCTTCAGCTCCACCGTCCGCTATTTCGAGGACAAGGACCCCTCCGCCGGCTCCTCCTACGGCGAACTGCTCGACAGCATAGACAACATCCTCGGCGCCTACAAGGACGGAGCCCAGGCTCCCTCCCAGCCCCAGGAAACCGATTACGACCTGGCCGAAAAATTCGACATCCGCCTTTCCCGCATACAGGAAGAGCTCGAAGCCGCCCGCTGGGAAAAGAACCTCCTCCTCGAAAAGATCCGCATGAAGGAGTCCGAGGAGCGCAAGAACCGCGAGCGCATCCAGGAGCTGGAGGCCCGCCTGAAGGGGGAACTCGGCAAGGCCGACGTCAGCGCCAAAGAGCTGGAGCAGGTGCGCCACCTGGCCGACCTCAAGGAAAAGGCCGAAACCTTAAAGCAGATAGAAGAGATCAGGAAAGAAGAACTCTCTCTTAAAGAAGATATTAAGGCCGACGCCGCCGCGCCCGCTAAAGCGGTCCCCGCGCCCCGGTCCCTGCCCGCGGCCGAACCGCTGGCCGCGAAATCGCTCGTCGAGCCCGCCCCGGCCCCTGCCGCGGAGCCCGAGCAGGCCGCGGCGGACATGATAGAGCAGGCTGAAGAACCCGAGATAAAGTCTTTCAAGAGCATGAAGCGCTCCAGCGAGATAAAGCTGGAGAGCTCCCTGCACCGCGAGCTGAAGGAGCCGGAGAACGACGCCGGCCTCACCAGCCGCAAGTTCAAGAGCCTCGGCCAGACCCAGGCCCCGGCCTACGTTTACGGTTCCCATTACGACAAGCCGCTCCCCGGCCCCGAAGCCGCGCCTCCCGGCGCCTTCAAGCCCGAGGCCCTCGAGCCCCTGCCCCAGCAGGCCGGCGGCGTGGTCTACGATTTCACCGTGGTCACCTCCAAGCCGGACGTGCAGCAGTTCCAGATAGAGACCCGCTACGAAGCCCCGGCGCAGGCCCAGCAGGCGCCCGCTGCCCAGCCCCAGCCGGTAAAGCCGCCCACTTACGATTTCGGCGTGCCGGCCCAGGCCGCGCCCGCTCACCAGGCCCAGCCCGCCCCCGCCCAGGCCCCGGCGCAGGCTCCCGCTTTCGGCGCGACGGTGCAGCACGGCTTCCAGTTCCAGCCCCAGGCCGCGGCGCCCGCGGCTGCGGCTCCCCTTAGGGCTCCCGAGGCGCAGACTTTTCAGCCTTCCGCCCAGCCGGCCCCCGCGGCCGACAAGAAAGGCCCCGAAGCCCCCGCCGAATCCCCGGACAAGACCCTGCGCGTCCCGGTGGCGGCGGTAAAAGGCGGCGCGGCTCCGGCTAAAGCCCCGGAGAAGAAGCCCCGCCGCGGCGGGAAGATGGCTTTCCTCACTATCCTGGTGGTCTTCGGCTCCATGGCGGCCGGCGGCCTAGGTTATTTCTTCCTCGGCGAAGGCGTGAGCCTCTCCGAACTGACCATGCTGAACCTGGGCGGCAAGAAAAAAGCCCAGGAGCTCTCCAGCCAGCTGGAAGGCAAGGCCGAGGGCTCCCAGCCGGTGCTGAAGGCCGAGCCCGCCGGCGTGGACGAAGAGGCGCTCCAGCCTGCCGCCACGCAGCCCGCGGCGCAGCCGGCCGGGCAGGAAGCGCCCCCGGCGGCCCCCGAGAAGCCGGCCAACGAGAATATCCGCAAATCCCTTGAGATAGTGAAGGACTACAAACTTTCCGGCGGGCGCGGCACCATAAAATCCTGGTTCGCCAACGCCTTCCTGTCCGGCGCGGCCGGCGGCACCAACGAAGAATGGACCGCCACCCCGCTGCACGGCGACATCCTGGTGGTGCAGTACCGCCTGCTGCGGCCCAAGCAGGAGCCGATGGTTTACCAGTTCGAGGTGGACGCCGCCAAGCAGGACATCGTGCGCGGCATCAACAACAACGCCATAGAACTGCTGGATTTTTCAGGCGGGGAGAAGAGCGTGAGCGCCGCCCCCGTAAAGAAGCCCGCCAGGGCCAAGGCTAAAAAGCAGGCCAGGAAGACCGGCGAGATCGCCCAGCTCCCGCTGCCTGACGCCCCTGCCGCCGGCCCCGCGCCCGAAGAGGCGCCTACGGGCTTCGAGGACGGCCAGGCCGAGGGCTCCGAAGAGGTCAAGTACCTGAAAGCCCAGGAATCGGATGAGGAACTTTTTTAGCGCGGAGGCCAGGAAAAACCGGCCCCGCCCTCTTAAAACGCCCGGCCGCGGATATTGTATTATGTAGGTAACGACCCGGCCGGCCGAATACGTAAGGCAACGTCGCGCACCACATTGAAGTATGGCTGAGAAAGGCTTATCGATAAATATTTCCAGGCGCCTCGGGGAGATGCTCGTCTCCTCGGGCCTGATCACGGCCGTCCAGCTGGACGAAGTGCTCACCATGCAGCGCTCCAGCGGCGGCAAGCTGGGCCAGCTGCTCATCCATAAGAAGTACATCGACGAGCGCAAACTCCTGGAATTCCTCAGCAAGCAGTTCGGCATCGAGTTCGTGGACCTCCGCGAGCGCGAGATCAAGGAGGACATCCTCAAGATCATCCCCGAGAACATCGCCCGCCGCTACGGCCTGATCGCCGTGGAGAAAGAGGGGAACAAGCTGAAGGTCGCCATGGAGGACCCGCTCAATATCGTGGTCCTCGACGACCTGAAGATGATGACCGGCTACGACATCAAGCCCGTCTTCGGTTCGGAATCGGACATCAGCGCGGCGATAGACAAAAATTACGGCTCCAAGACCTCGAAGGAGGCCCTGGACGAGATCCTCCGCAAGACCAACGGCGGCACCACCGAGGTGTCGCTGATCACGGAGGACGACCGCAAAGGCGGGGGCGACGACATCATTTCGATGGACGAACAAGGCGAAGCCGCGCCGATAGTCCAGATGGTGAACCTCATCATCTCCTCGGCCATCAAGGCCCACGCCTCGGATATCCATATCGAACCCAGCTACAAGGAAACCAAGGTGCGTTTCCGCATAGACGGCGTGCTGCACGCCCAGCCTTCGCCGCCCAAAAAATTCCATAACGCCATCGTCAGCCGCCTCAAGATCATGTCCACGCTCGACATCTCCGAGCGCCGCCTGCCCCAGGACGGCCGCACCAAGCTAAAGATCGACGACCACGAGATAGACCTGCGCGTCTCCATCCTGCCCTGCGGCCCGGGGGAAAAGGTGGTCATGCGTATCCTGGACTCCTCCGGCCTCAAGCTGCGGCTGGAGGATTTGGGCATGGAGCCCGAGAACCTGGCCATCTTCTCCAAGTGCCTCAAGGCCCCGCACGGCATCAACCTGATCACCGGCCCCACCGGGTCCGGCAAGTCCACCACCCTTTACTCCGCCCTGGCCACCCTCAACGCGCCTGACGTGAACATCGTCACCATAGAGGACCCGATAGAATACAACCTGGAGGGCATAAACCAGGTGATGGTTAACGCGGACGTGGGGCTGACCTTCGCCTCGGGCCTGCGCTCCTTCCTGCGGCAGGACCCGGACATCATCATGGTGGGCGAGATCCGCGATTTCGAGACCATGGCCACCGCCATCAACGCGGCCATGACCGGCCACCTGGTCTTTTCCACCCTGCACACCAACGACGCCCCCGGCGCCATCACCCGCATCGGCATGATGGGGGTGGAGCCCTTCCTGACCTCCTCCACCCTGCTGATGGTGGTGGCGCAGCGCCTGGTGCGCGGCATCTGCAAGAATTGCAAGGAAACCTACGAGGTAAAGCCGGAGCTGCTGGTCAGCCTGGGGGTCAATAAAGCTATCCTTGATAATAATATTAAAAATGGTAAAATAATTTTATCCAGAGGCCGCGGCTGCGAAGTGTGCGCCAAGACCGGCTACAAGGGCCGCATGGGCATCCATGAGATCCTTGAAGTGAACGACGTGATCAGGGGCCTTATCATTGAGAAGGTCCATGTTTCCAAGATAAAAGAGGCGGCCCGCAAGAACGGCATGATCACCCTGCGGGAATCGGCGCTTCGCAAGCTTTTTACGGGCATGACCACCGTAGAGGAAGTCATAAGGGTGACAGGCTCGGACGTGGACTGATTTCGTGAGACTGGCGACGTAAGAGGGGAAGACGCTGCCCGCCGGGCGGCTCTTATTCCCGCTGCGCGTTTTTTGACTTTACAGGAGCATATACATGGTAACAATGAGCGAGCTGTTCATAATGATGCACGAGAAGAACGCCTCGGACATCCACATCACCGCCGGCGCCACCCCGATGCTCCGCATAGACGGCGACCTGATCCAGACCCCCTTTGAAAAGCTCACCCCGGAAATGTGCCAGACGCTCATCTTCTCGCTGATGACCGACGCGCAGCGCCAGCGCTTCGAGGCCACCAACGAGCTCGACTTCGCCTTCGGCATCAAGGGCATGGGCCGCCTGCGCATGAACGCCTACCGCCAGCGCGGCGTGGTGGGCGCGGCCATCCGCTCCATCCCCAGCAAATACAAGACTTTCGACGAGCTCAACCTCCCGCCTGTGGTCTATGAGCTGATGAAGATGACCAAAGGCCTGCTGCTCATAACCGGGCCCACCGGCTCCGGCAAATCGACCACGCTGGCTTCGATGATCGACTACCTCAACGAGCACCGCAACTACCATATCATTACCGTAGAGGACCCTATCGAGTACGTGCACACGCACAAGAAGAGCATCGTCAACCAGCGCGAGGTCGGCGCGGACACGGAAACTTTCGGCGCGGCCCTGCGCCACGTGCTGCGGCAGGACCCCGACGTCATCCTGATCGGCGAGTTGCGCGACCTGGAGACCATCGGCGCCGCGCTGAACATAGCCGAAACCGGCCACCTGGTGTTCGCCACGCTGCACACCTCGGACGCCTCGCAGACCATCAACCGCATCATCGACGTGTTCCCGCCGCACCAGCAGGAGCAGATCCGCGTGCAGCTCTCCTTCGTGCTGCAGGGCGTGTTCGCGCAGCAGCTGCTGCCCATGGCCAGCGGCACCGGCCGCACCCTCGCCTGCGAGGTGCTTATCGCCAATTCCGCCGTCCGCAACCTCATCCGCGAGCAGAAGATCGAGCAGATCCCGACCATCATCCAGACCGGCGGCAAGTTCGGCATGGTCACGATGAACCAGTCGCTCGTGGACCTCTACAAGAAGCAGAAGATCAGCTACCAGGAAGCCGTGACCCGCTCCGCGGACCCGGAAGACCTCAAGAAGCTGCTGCAGAAATCGCTTTCGGTCAACAGCTGAGCCGGGGTTTAGCGGGGGGAACGGATAAAGCATGCAATTCGCCTATAAAGCCAAAGAAGCCGGCGGCAAGGTCACCGAAGGGGTGATCGAGGCCGCGGACCAGCGGGCCGCCATGGCCCGGCTGCGCGAGCAGCGGCTGGCCGTCGTGGAGATAAAGCAGGGCGGGGCCAAAAAGAAGGTCAAGGGCAAGGTCTCCAGCAAGGACATAGTAATTTTCTCCCGCCAGCTTTCCACCCTGGTCAACGCGGGCGTGCCCATCGTGCAGGGCCTCACTATACTGGGAGAGCAGGCCGAGAGCCCCGCCTTCCAGGCCGTGATCGGCGCCATCCGTACCGATATCGAGGCCGGTCTTTCCATAGCCGACGCCATGAAGAAGCACCCGGCCGTCTTCACCGAGCTTTACGTGGCCATGGTACGGGCCGGCGAGGTAGGCGGTATCCTCGACACCATCCTCGAGCGCCTGTCCGGTTTCCTCGAATCCTCCGAAGCCCTGAAGGGCAAGGTGCAGAGCGCCCTGATGTACCCGACCGTGGTGTTCAGCGCCGCCGGCTTCATCACCATCTTCCTCATCGTGTTCGTCATCCCGATCTTCAAGGACATCTTCGGCGGCTTCGGCGCCGAACTGCCTATCCTGACCCGGATGATCATCTTCCTTTCGGATTTCCTGCGTCAGAATCTGCTCTACATCATTCCGCCTATCGGCGTAGCCGGCTGGCTGCTCAAGAAATGGATGAAGACGGAGAAGGGCCAGGAGAAGGTGGACGCGATCGCCCTCAAGCTCCCTATCGTCGGCATCCTGCTCAAGAAAGTGGCTATCGCCCGCTTCTCCCGCACCCTCGGCACCCTGATAAAGTCCGGCGTGCCGATCCTGCAGGGGCTTGAGACCGTGGCCAAGACCGCCGGCAACAAGGTCATAGAGAGGGCCATAGCCAGCAGCCGCGATTCCATCAAGGAAGGCGGCCGCATCTCGGATCCGCTCAAGAAAGCCAACATCTTCCCGCCCATGGTCATCCAGATGATCAGCGTGGGCGAGGAGACCGGCGGCCTCGACAACATGTTGAACAAGATCGCCGACTTCTACGACACGGAAGTCGACACCGCCGTGAAGGGCCTTACCTCCATGATCGAGCCGCTCATCATGATCGTGCTGGGCGTCGTCATCGGCACCATCGTCATCGCCATGTTCATGCCCATGTTCAGCATGGGCGAAATGGTCGGCTAAAACCGTTCTTTAAAAAAGAAAAAGCCCGGGACTTCCCGGGCTTTTTCCTTTGGCGACTGCGGGGCTTACAGGGCTTTTTCCTTTTTTAGCAGGGCCAGCTTGGCCTTGAGGCCGCCGGGGGCGGAGAAGCCGCCCAGGGTGCCGTCGGCCTTTATCACCCTGTGGCAGGGCACCACGGGCGCGAAAGGGTTCTTGCCGAGAGCCGAGCCCACGGCGCGCGCCGCGCCGGGCTTGCCTATCCGCCCGGCTATCCACTTGTAGCTGCGCGTCTGCCCCTCCGGAATGCTCATGCAGGCCCGCCACACCGCCCGCTGAAACGGCGTATATTTCTTCATCCCGGCCAGGACTTCTTGTTTGGTCATATCAGCCTTCTAGTTCCGATTTGCCGCGCAGCTTCCGGTGGTACGTGATGCCGAAGCGGTGGGCTTCGTCGCGCAGGGCCTGGAGGAGGCGCAGGCCCGGGTGCGCGCGGTCCAGCAGCAGCGGCCGGGAGCGCAGCGGGGAGTAGATCTCCTCGAGCCGCTTGGCCAGGCTTATCAGCGGCAGCTTTACTTTAGCCGCCGCCAGGGCCTTCATCGCGGCCGCCAGCTGGCCTGGTCCGCCGTCTATCACCAGCAGGTCGGGGAAACTTTCCCCGGCCTTCTTTAGCTGCGCCAGGCGCCGCCCCACTATTTCCTCTATCATCGCGAAATCGTCCGAGCCGCCGGGCTTGTTCTCGAACTTGATCCTGTAGCGCCGGTAATGCGGAGTGTTTTTTTCGCCGTTAACAAAGCAGACCGAGGAGCCTACCGCCTGCCGGCCGAAGAGGCTGGAGGTGTCGAAACACTCTATATGCGCCGGCGGCCGCGCCAGGCCCAGCGCTTCCTTCAGCGCCGTCACCGCGCCGGTGCGGCCCACGGCCCGCTCCATGAAGTCCGGCTCCAGTTTGCCCACCAGCACCCGTTCCGCCATGTGGTCGAAGGCGTTGAGAAAATCCCGGTACATCCCGGCCTGCTCGTAGGCCAGGCCGGCCGCCGCATCCCCCATCTTTTTTTCGAAGGACCGGCGAAGTTTACTGAAATCGCCTTTAAGGAAATCGGCCACGCGCGCGGCCAGCGCCCCGTAGGCGGAGCGGGAGATCTTTCCGGCGCAGGGCGCGGTGCACTGCCCTGTGTGGAAGTAGAGGCAGGCCTTTATCTTCTTTTCGTCCAGCGGTTTCTCCAGGGAAAAGTCCCAGCGGCAGCGCCGCAGGTTCACGAATTTTATCCGCCACAGGTGGGCGATAAGTTTCTTGAGAGGTTCCACCTTGGGGTAGGGGCCGAAATAAAGCCCGCCGTCGCGCGTCTTGCGCCGGGTGAAGAGGAGGCGCGGGAAATCCTCCCGGGTTATCTCCAGGTACGGGTAGGACTTGGAGTCCTTCCACATGGCGTTGAAGAAGGGCTGCAGTTTCTGTATGAGCTGGCGTTCGGTCAGCAGGGCCTCCCGCTCGCTGGCCGAGGCGATGTAATCTATGCGCCGTATCAGCGCCACCAGGTTGGGGATCTTGCCGCGTGTGTCGGCGGGGTTCTTCTGGAAATACTGGCCTACCCGCGCGCGCAGGCTCTTGGCCTTGCCGACGTAGAGCACCGCCCCCGCGGCGTCGCGCATCAGGTAGACGCCGGGGCCGTCGGGGAGATGCGAAAGGTCCATCAGAACCTCCCTCCCGTTATGACGGCCCGCTCTTCCACCCGCAGCAGCCTCAGCGCGATAAAATAAACGATCACGGCCGCCGGCACGCCCGCCGCGGTCACCGCTGTCGGCCCGGCCCCGGCCAGGGTCTCCCGGAGCAGCAGGGCGGTCAGCGCGGCCGCCAGGGCGGCCAGCGCCGGGCGGAACACGGGGAGGCCGGCCAGCGGATTGGCGCCGGAGCGCGCGCGCAGGGCCAGCGCGAAAGCGGCCGCGGCGGCCCAGGAACTGATGGACGTGGCGAGCATCAGGCCGCCGGCCCCCAGCCGGCCCATCAGCGGCAGGCACAAGGCGGCGTTGAGCGCCAGCTGGGCGGTGATTATGGCCAGCGGTTCGCCCTGGCGGCCTAACGCGTAAAGCGAGGAGGCCGCCACCTTGTTGAAGCCGTAGGCCGGCAGGCCGAGAGCCAGCCAGAACAGGGCAGAAGCGGTGAGCCGGCTCTGCTCCGGCGAGAACAGCCCGTGTTCGAACAGGGCCCGGCAGACCGGCAGCGCCATGACGGCTATGCCGGCTGCGGCCGGCAGCATGATGAGCCACGAGGAGGCCAGGGCCGGCTTGAGCTGCGCCCTGAAGCCTTCGCGGTCGCCGGCCGCGCTCCTGGCCGCCAGCTCCGGCAGGGAAACGGCGGCCGCCGTCGCCGCGAACAGAGAGACGGGGAACTGCACCAGGCGGGCCGAGTTGTAGATGGCGGTTATGGAGCCGGGGGGGAGGAAGCTGGCGAAAAGGGTGTTGATCAGCATCGAGACCTGGTCCTGCGCCAGGGTAAGGGCGGCGGGGACCGCGACCAGCAGCGCCGGGGCGGCGGAGAGGTCCCTGAACGGGTTGGAGAAAGAGAGCGCGTAGCCTTCCTTCTTAAGGAACGGCAGCAGCGCAAGGAGCTGCAGCAGCCCGGAGGCCGAGGCCACGGCCGCCAGCAGTATTATCTTGCCCCGTGGGTCCAGCGCCGTGAAGACGCCGTAATAGAAAGCCAGCAGCAGGGCGATGACGGACAGGGAGAAGGCCGCAGGGGCCAGGGCCGGCATGAAGAAGCGCCGGGCGGAATTGAGCGCGGCCGTGAAGAACGCCGAGACGTTCACGAAGAGCAGGTGGGGCATCAGCACGGCCGTAAGCAGGGCCGTCAGTTCCAGCTGGCCCGGGTCGGAGCGGAACCCCCAGGCGGCCAGCGTCACCAGCTCCCGCCTGAAGAGTATACCGGCCGCGGCCGCCAGCGCCGAAAGGCAGAAGATCACGGTCCAGGCCGAGGCAAAAAAACGCCGCGCCGCCGGCTCCGGCTTGGCCTTCTCCCGCTCGAACATCGGGATGAAGACCGCGTTGAGCGCCCCTTCCCCTACGGTGCGCCTGAAAACGTTTACCAGGCGGAAGGCCGCGTAATAGGCGTCGGCCAGGGCCCCGCCGCCGAAAAAAGCCACCAGCATGGCGTCCCGCAGGTAGCCCAGCGCCTTGGTTATCAACCCGGCCCCGGCCATGCCCGCCATGCCGCGGGTAAAGGCCCTGCCGCCGCCCGCCGCCGAGGGGGAATTTGCTTTTTCTGCCGCAGAATGATAAACTATGTCCATTATGGCAAAACTCAAGACCGGAAGGCATACCAGCGCTATTAAAGCCTGGCGCAAATCAGAAAAACTGGCCTCTAAGAACAGGGGCGTAAAAACCCGTATTCACGACGCTTCCAAAGAATTCGGCGCGCTCGTCGCCAAGAAGGACATGGAAAACGCTCAGAAGATGCTGCCGAAAGCTTACGCGCTGCTCGACAAAGCCGCTAAGTCCGGTACTATTCACTGGAAGAACGCGGCTCGCAAGAAGTCCCGCCTGTCCGCGCGCATCAAGTCGATCGCGCAGAACCCTTCCGTAAAATAACTTTCATTTAATTGAAAGAGCGGACCCCGGAGCTGTAAGCCGGGGTTTCGCTATTTTGTTCCCGTGATCTCGTAGATCAGCTGCCGCACTACCAGGCCGGGGTCGCGCTTGGAGGAGGATTTGAGCAGCTCCTCGGCCTCCAGGCAGCGCCGCAGGCTCCTGAGCAGTTTCTCCTCGGTATAGGAAGAGGCGTCCTTCAGGAGGGCGTGGTACTGGCCGGGGGACAGCCCGGCCTGGTAGCAGGCTCCGGGGCCTTCCCCGGCCGCCGACAGGCGCTTTACCTTTAATAATCTTTCTACCGCCCTCGAGGCCTGCGACAGCAGGGCCAGCGGTTCCGCGCCGGAGGCCAGCATCCGCGCGGCGGCCTGCGCGGCCTGCGCCGGCTGCCTGGCGCAGACGGCGTTGGAGAGTTCGAAGGGGTTGCCGGTCCTGGCGAAGCCGGCCAGCGCCAGCGCGTCGTCGGGGCCGAACACCCGGCTGGAACCGTGCATGAAGAGGATGATCTTTTCCGCTTCGCCGTCGAGCGTCACGGAGTCGGTGCCCAGCAGTTCCACCAGGAGCTCCAGGGCCTGGCCGTCGGTCTTTACCCCTTTGCCCAGCAGCACCGTGTTGAGGTGCTCTATGGCCTGCCGGTCCGACATCGGGGCGAAGTCCACCAGGGCGGCGTCGGCGCCCAAGGCGCCGGGCAGGGGGTCCTGCTTCTCGCGGGGCCAGTCCGCCAGCAGGAGCAGGCAGGCGCTGGGGCAGGGGTCGGCCAGGTAGGCCAGCAGGGCCTTCAGCGGCTCCTTCTTGAGCTTCTCCACGTGCTTGAGCGCCACGAAGCGCACCTCGGCCAGCATGGGCGCGGTGCGCGCTTCGTCGAGCGCCTGGTCCATGTCGCCGGTCTCGGCGTCGCGCACGGAAAAATTAAAAGATTCCGGTTTGAAGATCCCCTCGAGCCGCTTCAGCGCGGCTTCCTTGGCCGCGACCTCTTCGCCCGCCAGGTAGTAGACCGTGCGGGTTTTATTTTTGGCCCATTCGTCGGCCAGCGCTTTGGGGGTCAGGGTCTGCATCAGGGGTTGGGGTTCGTCGTGCCTTCGGGCTGCTTGTCCTGGTTGCCGGGCAGCCTTTTCTGCGAGGTGCTAGAGACCGAGCCGAAGCCCTCCACGGTGCGCAGCACCACGTCCTTGGCCAGGATCTCCCACAGGCTTTCCCTGGCCTGCTCTTCGGTAAAGCCCCCGGGCAGGTTGGCGGCGGAGTACATCTTGGTGACCTGCAGGGCCGGCTCCTCCCAGAGGTAGCGGTTCTGCTCCTTGTCCAGCAGGCGCACGGCGGCTATGACGTTGAGCTTGTAGACCGTGGGGACCAGGTTCACGTCGTACTGTATGGGGGTCAGGATATAGTGGTTGATCTCGCCCACCAGCACGCCCTGCGCGGCGCTTTCCGGCGAGACCGTGTATTCCCCGTTCTTAAGGAACTCGTCTATCACTTTCAGCGTCAGCTTCTCTTCAAGGCCGAACTGCTGGGTCTTGTTGGAGAAAGGCCGTACGGCGATCTTCTTGATGTGCTGCGGCAGCTTCTGGGCCGCCGGCTTGTAGATGATGTCCGAAGACCCGCCGCAGGCCGCCAGCCCCAACGCCGCGGCCAAGAGTAAGAGTTTCTTCATATTGCCCCCTGTCATTTCACCACAATGCTTACCAGGCGGCCGGGCACGATTATCGTTTTAACGATGGTCTTGCCGGCCGTATGCGGCGCCGCGGCCTCCAGGGCCAGGCGCTTGATCTCGTCCTGCGGCGTGGTTTCCTTCACGCTCAGGCGCTCTTTCACCTTGCCGTTCACCTGCACCGGGATCTCTATGTCGCGCGAGGCGATGACGGCCTTGTCCGCCTCGGGCCAGGCGCGGGACATCAGCGTGCCCTTGCCGCCGGCCAGCTCCCACATCTCGTCGGCTATGTGCGGCGCGAAAGGGTGCAGCAGGGTGATAAAGGTCTCGTAGTCCTCCCGCGAGGCTTCTTTCTTTTCAGTGAGGCTGTTCAGGTAGATCATCAGCGCGGAGATGGCGGTGTTGAACTTGAGCGCCTCTATATCTGCGCCCACCTTGTCTATGGTCTGGTGGCGCAGGATCAGGTCCGGCCCGGAGGCCTTGGCGTCCGTCAGGGAGCCTCCGTGCTCCAGCCCCCAGGCGTAGGCGCGCCTCAGGAAGCGGTACACGCCCTCTATGCCGCGGATATTCCAGGGCTTGGAATCTTCGAGCGGGCCCATGAACATCTCGTACAGGCGGAACGCGTCGGCCCCGTAGCGCCCTACCACTTCGTCGGGGTTGATCACGTTCTTCTTTGACTTGGACATCTTCTCCACCATCGGCTTGAGCTTCTCGCCTTCGGAGGTGACCGCTCCGCCGTCTTCGGCGATGTCGAGCTCGTTATAGGGGCGGTAGGCGCCTTTCCCGTCGCGGTAGGCGTAGGAGAGTATCATGCCCTGGTGCACGAGTTTCTTGAAGGGTTCGGTAGTGGAGACCTGCCCCAGGTCGAACAGTACCTTGTGCCAGAACCGGGCGTAGAGCAGGTGCAGCACGGCGTGCTCGGTGCCGCCGATGTAGAGGTCCACCGGCATCCAGGCCTTCTCCAGCTCTTTATCCACGAAGACCGAAGCGTTCTTCGGGTCTATGTAGCGCAGGTAGTACCAGCAGGAACCGCCCCACTGGGGCATGGTGTTGGTCTCGCGTTTGCCGGGGCCGCCGCAGGACGGGCACGAGGTGTTCACCCAGGAGTCTATCGCGGCCAGGGGGGATTCCCCGGTGCCGGTGGGCTGGTATTTCTCTACTTCGGGCAGCAGTACCGGCAGCTCGCTTTCAGGCACCGGTACGGTGCCGCACTTGGGGCAATGTACCAGCGGTATCGGCTCGCCCCAGTAGCGCTGGCGGGAGAAGATCCAGTCGCGCAGCTTGAAATTCACCTTGGCGCGGCCTATGCCCTTCTCGCCCAGCCACCTGGTTATCTTCTTCTTGGCCTCCGGGGTGGGCAGGCCGTCTATGATGCCGGAATTTATGGCGGTGCCGTCGCCGCAGAAGGCGCCCTCGCCTTTCCAGTCCGCGGGGGCTTTCAGCACTTCAATGATCTTCAGGCCGAACTTTACCGCGAACTCGTGGTCGCGGTCGTCGTGGGCGGGCACGGCCATGATGGCGCCGGTGCCGTAGGTGGTGAGTACGTAGTCGGCCGTCCAGATGGGGAGTTTCTCGCCGTTGACGGGGTTCACGGCCCAGGCGCCGGTGAACACGCCGGTCTTGTCCTTGGCCAGTTCCGTGCGCTCGAGGTCCGACTTGTTGCCGGCGGCGGCCACGTAGGCCTCCACGGCCGCCCGCTGCTCAGGCGAGGCCAGTTTCAGCGTAAGCGGGTGTTCGGGGGCCAGCACCATGTAGGTGGCGCCGTAAAGGGTGTCGGGGCGGGTGGTGAAAACGGTCAGCTTGCTCCCGTCGGGCAGGGCAAAGTCCACTTCGGCGCCTTCGGAGCGGCCTATCCAGTTCTCCTGCATCAGCCGGGTGGAGTGGGGCCAGTCGGTGCCGGCCAGGTCCGAGAGCAGGCGGTCGCCGTAGGCGGTGATCTTGAGCATCCACTGCCTGAGGTTCTTTTTCTCTATGGGAGTCTCGCAGCGGTCGCACTTGCCCTGGAACACTTCCTCGTTGGCCAGGCCGGTCTTGCACTTGGGGCACCAGTTTATCGGGCTGGTGGTCTCGTAGGCCAGGCCTTTCTTGAACAGCTGCAGGAAGATCCACTGCGTCCACTTGTAATAAGCGGGGTCGGTGGTGTTTATCTCGCGTTCCCAGTCGTAGCTGAAGCCCAGCGAGTCTATCTGGCGCTTGAAAGTGGAGCAGTTCTTTTCCGTGGTGACGCGCGGGTGCACGCCGGTGGAGATAGCGTAGTTCTCGGCGGGCAGGCCGAAGGCGTCCCAGCCCATCGGGTGCAGCACTTCAAAACCTTTCATCCGCTTGTAGCGGCAGAGTATGTCGGTGGCGGTATAGCCCTCGGGGTGGCCGACGTGCAGGCCGTCGCCTGAAGGGTAGGGGAACATGTCGAGGCAGTAGAACTTGGGCTTGCCGGGCAGCCGGGCCGTCTTGAAAGCGTTCAGTTCCTTCCAGCGCGCCTGCTGGCGGACGTCTATCTCCTGGAAAGTGCGGGCGATGGTCTCGGTATTCACTTGGAAGCCTCCGTGCGTTTCTTGCCCTTCTTCAGCCTGTCGAAAATTATGCTGACGCCGCCCTTGTAGGAACTGACCTTGTACTTGGCCGGGTTGGCGCCTTTGGGCACGGCCAGCACGCGGGAGCGCCGGCGGGTAAAGGAAGAGGCCTCCACCGTGCCGTCCGATTTCAGCTCCTGGCGGGTCTCCACCTGGGCGTAGTTGAGCTTGATGCGGCTTTTTTCGATGTTTATCTTCATCGAGTCTTCCGCGTTCTCCGGGGTCTTGAGGTTCACGGTGATATGCTCGTCGTCCGGCACCACCTCGGGCTTGAGGTCGGCGGCGGAGAGCTTCTTTTCCATCCATTTGCCGTACTTGTCGTTGACCTGCTGGTGCGCGCCCAGCTTGTCGTTGATGCGCTTCTGGGCCAGCTCCAGCCCTTGGATCGGGTCCTGCGAGCCGGCAAAGAAAGATTCCCCGAAGAAGGAATCGAAATCCTGGTCGGTCACCGGCTTGTCGGACTGGATCTTGTTGTTCACCTGGCCGATCAAGTTGTCTATGTTCTTTATCATGTCCTGGCTGAGCTGTTCGGCGTCTATGGCGGGGTCGGCCTGCCCCTCCGCGCGAGCGTCGGAGAAGGGGGCCAGGAGCAGGGCGAGCATCAGTAAATGGCGCATATTTATATACATTTTATCAAATAAGGGCGGGGGCCCGCGTCAGGCGATCAGCCGCCTGAGCAGGCGGGCCGTGCGCTCGTTCATGCGGCGCCGCAGGGCCGGGGTGGCGTCGTCCATGCCGGCCAGGTGCAGCGCGCCGTGGACGGTCAGCACCAGCAGTTCCGTGAGCAGGGAGTGTCCCATGCGGCGGGCCTGCCTGGCGGCCACCGGCGCGCAGATATAGATCTCGCCCCAGGGCGAGCCGGGCACGGGCGCGGGGGGGAGGTTGAAGGCTATCACGTCGGTGAGGCGGTCACGCCCGAGGAAGCGGCGGTTGAGCGCCTTTATGCCGGGCCCGCCGGTGTAGACCAGGTTGACGGGTTTTGCCGCGTGGCGGCCCAGGCCCAGCGCCGCCGCCCTGGCCAGCAGGCGCCTGTTGGCCGGGGCTTCTTTCCCGGCGGCGGGTTCGAAGAAAACGGAGACGGCCATCAGCCGTTCTCCTTTTCCCAGGCCTCGTAGGCGGCGAGAATGTCCTTTACCAGCGGGTGGCGCACCACGTCCCTGGCCGAGAAGGAGACGAACTTTACGCCGTTCGTCTTTTTCAGGATATCCTTGATCAGCACCAGGCCGGAGCGGTCCTTTTCCTTGATATCTATCTGGGTCACGTCGCCGGTGACCACTACCTTGGAATACATGCCCATGCGGGTCAGGAACATCTTCATCTGTTCCGGCAGCGTGTTCTGCGCCTCGTCGAGGATGATAAAGGCGTTCTCCAGCGTCCGGCCGCGCATATAGGCCAGCGGCACGGTCTCTATCACTTCGTCGGCGCGCAGCGCTCTGAACTTGTCAGGGCCGAGCAGCGCGTGGAAAGCGTCGTAAAGGGGGCGCAGGTACGGGTGTACTTTCTCGGAGATGTCGCCGGGCAGGTAGCCCAGTTTCTCTCCGGCCTCGACTATGGGGCGGGTGAGGATGATGCGTTTTACTTCCCCGGCGCGCAGGGCGCGCAGGGCGCAGACCGCGGCCAGGTAGGTCTTGCCGGTGCCGGCCGGGCCGATGCCCACGGTCAGGTCGCCGGCAAGGATGGCCTCCACGTATTTTTTCTGGTTCTCGCCCCGGGGGCGCAGGAGCTCGCCGTAAGAGGTCTTGTACAGCGCGCCGTCGGGCAGGGCGGGGGTCTCCTCCGGCTTGGCTTCGGCGGGGGCCAGGCGCGCGTCGTAGAATTCTTCCAGGGTCTGCCGCAGGCGCAGCAGGGCCTTGTCCACGGCCACCGGCTTGCCGGTCACCGTCAGTTCCGCGCTTTCCGTCTCCGGGTTGTGGCGCACGAAGACCCGCACCTTCAGGGTCTTCTCGAGCTCCTTGAGGTCCTCGTCCTGCGCGCCGAGGAGCAGGAGGATCTCCTCGCGGTTCTTCAGGCGGAATTTCTTGCCGTTTATTGCCACTTGGAGATACCGCGCGGTATGACTATCAGGCCGTCCGGGTCGATATAGTAATGCTGCGCGTCCTGGTCGGAGTTGTAGCCGATGGTGGTCTTGGCCTCGATGGTGTTGTAGCGGTCCATGATGACCTTCTTGAGGCGGCAGCCGGCCTTGATCTCGCAGGCGTCCATGATAATGCAGTCTTCGAGCTGGCATTTCTCGTGCACGATCACGTCGTGGGCGAGGATGCAGCGCTTCAGCGACGACTGCGTTATCATGCAGCCGTCGGACAGCATGCAGTCCTGCAGGTTGGATTCTATCACCTTGGAGGGCCCGGCGGTGTGCTTGGAATCCTGGATGGGCCAGAGCTTGTTGTTAAGGTCCATCTTGGGCTTGGCGCCCAGCAGGTCCATGTTGGCCTGCCAGAAGGCCTCGAGCGTGCCCACGTCGCGCCAGTAGTTCTTTTCCTCGAAGGGCTTGCTGCCCGGCAGCACCTGCTCGGCGTAGTTGTAGCCGAACACGCGGTAGCGCTTGAGGATGTTGGGCAGGATGGTCTTGCCGAAGTCCAGCGCGGCGGCGTCCCCGGATTCCTCGTGGAGCACTTTTACCAGGGCGTCGTAGCTGAAGATGTAGTTGCCCATGGAGGCCAGCACGGCGTTGGGGTTGCCCGGCATCGGCTTGGGGTTCTTGGGCTTCTCCTCGAAGGCGGTGATGCGGTTCTTCCCGTCCACCACTATGGTGCCGAAGCGCGAGGCCTGCTTGAGGGGGACGGTCAGGGCGGAAACGGTCACGTCGGCCTTGCTGGCCACGTGGAAATCTATCATCTGCCTGATGTCCATGCGGTAGATATGGTCGGCGCCGAAGATGGCCACCAGGTCGGGTTTGTAGTCGTTGATCAGGTTGAGGTTCTGTTTCACGGCGTCGGCGGTGCCGCGGTACCACATCTCGCCCAGGCGCATCTGCGGGGGCACGACGGTGATGAAGTGCTCCTTGGTGATGCCGCCGAGGTTCCAGGTGGAGCGCAGGTACTCGATGAGCGACTGGGACATGTACTGCACCAGCACGTAGTTGGAGTAGATGCCCGAGTTGATGAAGTTGGAGAGCACGAAGTCTATGATGCGGTATTTGCCCCCGAACGGCACGGCCGGCTTGGACCGCTCCTTGGTGAGCGGGTAGAGCCGCTCGCCCTTGCCGCCGGCCATGATGATGCCTATAGTTTTCATGTTAACCCCTTTTAAATTACGGCTAAGTTCAGCTTATCGCGTCCATTATCTCGCGCAGGTCCCGGCCGAGGCACAGGAACACCGGCTTGTCGTCGAAAGTGTAATGCTTGATGCGCTGCAGGCGCAGCTCGTGCGTGGCCGCCGTCAGGTCTTCCAGGGCCTTGGCCTCGCGGCAGACTATCATGTCCGGCTCGTCCAGGCCGCAGGAGGTGAAGATGTTCTCCTGGATGCCGCCGTAGCGCGCTACCACCTGCGCCCGCTCGGCGGTCAGCTTGGCCCGCTCGGTCTCGGACAGCTCGTACCAGTTATGCGACTTCACCACCGGGTGCAGCAGCATGAAGCGGTGCCTGCCGAAGGTGTCCTTGGGCAGGAAGCCGAACTCCAGGTCCTTCTTCTGCAGCGCCGGGTCCGCGCCCGGGTGCACGCCGAGGTAGCAGTAGGTCGGCGTGAAGTAGCGGCCCGCGCCGGCGGAGAAGGTGCGCGCGCCTATCTCCTGCAGGTAGGCGATGTCGTCGGACATGCGCCAGATCAGGATGTCCGCGTCGGAGCGCAGGCCGGAGACCAGGTAGGTGCGCAGGAACAGCTTCTCCTGCGCGGCGCCCACCATGTTCTCGAATTCCTGCTTGGCGGCGATCTTCTCGTTGGAGATGAGCCGCCGGAACTCCGGCTGCAGCTTCATGAACATGAAGCTGGAATAAATGTTAGCGGACTTTTTTGTTTTTTCCATCTTTGGCCTCCGCCGCGGGGTAGTCGGGCTCAAGGTAGACCGAGGTGTGCCCCAGGATCTCCGTCTCTTCGGCCGTCTCCAGGCCGGTGGTGATCTCCGTGATCAGGAACCGCTTGCCGCCTGAATTGATGATGTGGGTGCGGGGCACCAGCATGGCGCCCGAGCTTTTGCCTATGGTCAGCACGCCGTTGAACTGCTCGCCTATCTTTATGCCGGTCTTCAGGTCCTGGACTTCCAGCCACACGCGGTTGAGCAGCGGGGAATCTTTGAGGCGGATGAAGCCGGTCAGTTTTGTCTGGAAGGTGTCGTCCGGGTTGCGCACATGGCCTACCTCCGCCGCCATCCCCGTAGTGAGGGCGGAGTACAGGGGTTCGGTGTTCCGGCCGATGATGAAAACCTTCCTGGCCACGGTGAAGAGCCTGTCGCCCTTGGTGACCGTGGTCCTGGGCTGGATGTAGATGTTGGTGATGACGCCCTGCGTCTCGGGGGTGATGTCGGTGTAGCTGTAGACGTCCTGCCAGCGCCGCTCCGTCTGCTTGCGCGACTCCGGGGTGGAGGAGTCCAGCAGCGCGGCCATCTCGGTGGAGACCATGCGGGCCAGCACGCTCTTGACCGTGACAAAGTCGAACAGCTCGGCCTGCAGCGCCTCTACCCGGCCGTCGAAAGGGGCGAACACGTCGTAGGTGTCCTGCGCCGTGGAGATGCCGGTGACCGGGGTATACACCGCGATGTCGCCTATCTTTATGCTGTGCTGCACGGGGCCGGCCAGCGGGCGGGCCTCCTGCGCGGCGGGCTTGCCTGCCGGCGGGGCGGTTTTGGCTTTTGCCGGCGCGGCCGGGCCGGCGGCCCCGGCCTGCGCGGCCAGCAGCAGGGCCGCGGCGGCGTTAAGAAGTCTTTTTTTCATTGAGTTTGGCGTAGGCTTCCCAGGTCCAGGGCATCTTTTCCCTGAACATCCCCTGGATGGCGTCGGCGTACTGGCGGATCTCGTACTGGGCGTGCGCGTCGGCGCGCAGGGCTATGAAGTTCAGCAGGCTCCTGGCGTTGATGGTCCAGTGGAACTGCGTGTACTGCGCTACCGGCAGCACCAGGCGCGCCATCTCCCTGGCCGCGCCGGCGTCGATAAGTTCCTTGTAGGCGGCGTAGGAGGCTTTTATGGCTTTTTCGTAGATGGCCTTCATTTTGGGCTGGTCCAGGGACGCCGAGGGCAGCGAACCCTGGCGGTTGCTCCTGTCCTGCGCCCGGAATTCGGCCGGGAAATAGAACTCGTCGTGCACCTCGGTGTAGCGCGCGGAGATCTCGTTGTAGGAGGCGATGCGGTGGCGCATCCACTGCCGCGCCACGAAGATGGGGCACTTCACGTGGAACTGGAACACCGAGTGCTCGAACGGGCTGAAGTGGCCGTGCTCGAGCAGGTACTCAATGAGCTTCCGGTCGGCGGCCTCGCCCTTGGAGACCGAGCCGAAGGAGACCCGGGCGGAGTCCACGGCGTTCTGGTCGCCGCCCATGAAAGCGATGAGTTTTATGAAACCGTTATCCAGGACCTTGTTGAGGCCCTGTCCAGGCTGAGTTGATGTTTCCGGCATGCGCCCTCCGCGGATTTTTGGAATATCTGTACAAAATTATATACTTTTAAAAGTATTATTAAAAGCGGCGAACCGGGACTTATGAAAAAAATGAAAAGAAAGGGCGCTCGGCTGGCGCGCAGCTCCAGCCTGGCGTCCCTCGCTGAGATCATGAAAATACTGCTTTCGCCCGGCGGCTGCCCCTGGGACCGCCGGCAGACCCACTCCACGCTGCTCAAATACCTGCGCGAAGAGTCGGGGGAGGTTTCCCGCGCCGTCCGCAGGAAGGACTGGGCCAACCTGAAAGAGGAACTTGGCGACGTGCTGCTGCAGGTGGTGTTCCACAGCGCGCTGGCTCAGCGGGACGGCCGCTTTAAGCTGGCCGACGTGATCCGGACGGTGAACGCCAAGCTGGTCCGCCGCCACCCGCACGTTTTCGGAGGTGAAAAGCTGGCGGGAAAGCTGAAGACGCCGGCGCAGGTGCTGCGCGAGTGGAAAAAAATAAAGAAGGCGGAGAAGGCCCGGGCGCGGGGGAAGAAGGCTTGAACCCGCGGAAGCTGGCCCGGCTGATCTATCCTGAATACAGGTTCGGCGTCACCGACCCGGACTACGCCCTGAAGCTGGTGGAGCTCGGCGTAGGCGGTTTCTGTTTTTACGGCGGGAAGGCCGGGGAGGTGCTGGAGGCCTCGCGCGCGCTGAAGGCCGCCTCCGAAACGCCCCTGCTCATCGCTTCCGATTACGAGAACGGGCCCGGCCAGTGGGTGGCCGGCGCCACCGAACTGCCGTCCAATATGGCCATAGGCGCCTCGGGTTCCGAGGCGCTGGCCCGCCGCAAAGGGGAGATAACGGCCCTCGAGGCCAAAGCACTTGGCGTGGACTGGGTGTTAGCCCCGGTGGTGGACCTTGCTTCCCGCCCCGATAACCCTATCGTCAACGTGCGCGCTTTCGGAGCTGACCCGGCGCTGGTCTCGCGCCTGGCCGGGGCTTACCTTTCCGGTATGCGCTCCCAGGGCGCGCTGGCCTGCCTTAAACATTTCCCGGGCCACGGGAGTACCTCGGCCGATTCCCACCTTGAATTGCCGGTGCTGGAAGGCAGCCTGAACGACCTGGAAGAAAAAGACCTGCGCCCGTTCGCTGCCCTGTCGGCGCAGGCCGACTCCATAATGGTCGGGCACTTGTCCTTCCCCGGCGTGGACGCCGCCGCGCCCGCCTCGTTCTCGAAAGAGATCATAGGGAACCTGCTGCGCGGGCGGCTGCGCTACGCCGGGCTGGTGCTGACGGACGCGCTGAACATGAAGGCCATCTCGGACGAGGGCCGGGCCGGGGTGAAGGCCTTCCTCTCCGGGGCGGACGTGCTGCTCTATCCCGAGGACCCTTTCGCCCTGCATGAGGCGCTGGCCGGGGCGGCCAACGACGGGCTGATTGCCGGGGCCGCCGTGGAGCTGGCGCTGGCCCGCCAGGACCTGCTGGTCCGCAAGCTTTCGCCCTTCCGCGCCGCGCCGCCGCCTTTCTCTACGGCCGGCTGCCGCGAGCACCGCGCCTTCAACGCCGAAGCCGCGCCGGCCTGCCTGGCCTGGGCCTGGGGTGAAAAAAATTTCAGGGTAAAGGCCGGGGACACCGTAGGTTATTTCGAGCCGCTCACCAGGCCGGAGGCCTGGCGGGGCCGCGCCTTCGCCGACGAGCTGCTGCGCCTCGGCGTCAGGGTGGAACCTTACCGGCCCGGCTGCGGCATGCGCCTGGCCGCCGGGGTCTTCTCGCGCCCGAGGGCGGGAAGCGGCGCCATAAATCTTTCGCCGGAAGAAAGGTACGCTCTGGAGGCGGCGGTGGCCGGTTCGGCCGGTTCCGTGATCGCGGCTTTCGGCAGCCCTTTCGTCCTGGCCGGGCTTTCACCCGCGCCCGCGGCCGGGCTCTGCGCTTTCTGCGCCCTCAAGGAATTCCAGGAGGCCGCGGCGCGGGTCCTCGCCGGGACCGGTGAGGCTAAGGGGCGGGTACCTGTGGAACTTTCAGCTACGGAGATAAAATGAACGAGATCGCATCCTTGCAGCAGATAACCGGGCTGGCCCCGCTGGATTACGGCATACTCGGGGCCGCCGTCATAGCCCTGTTCGTCATCGCCTTCGTGAAAGGGCGGGGGGAAAAGGACACGAAGGACTATTTCCTGGGCAACCGCAAGACGCCGGTCTGGGTGGGAACGCTCTCCTTTGTGGCCACCGAGATAAGCGCCATGACCATAGTGGGCATCCCGCCCATCGGCTACACCGAGAACTGGCAGTACCTGCAGTTCTTCATCGGCTCGGCGTCGGCGCGCGTGCTGATCGCCTTCTTCTTCATCCCGGCTTTCTACAAGTTCAACTGCACCACCATCTACGAGTTCCTCAAGCACCGCTTCGGGCCCCAGACGCAGTACGCGGGCTCGGCCTTCTTCTTCGTCACGCGGTTGTTCGCCTCCGGCGTGCGGCTGTATGCGGCGTCCCTGGCGGTGTCGGTGATCATGGGCTGGCAGCTCGGCTATACCATAGCGTTCTTTACGCTGGTCAGTATCGTCTTTATCGGCTTCGGCGGCATCAAGGCCGTCATGTGGACCGGCGCTTTCGAGACGGTGATCTTCTACGTGGCCGGCGCCGCGGTGGCGGGCTACCTGGTGCTGCATATCGACGGCGGCCTGGCGGGCGCCTGGCAGCTGGCGTCGGAAGCCGGCAAGCTGTCGGTGTTCAACATAGGCTGGGGGATGAAGGACCCGAACCTGCTGTGGGCGGCGGTGCTCAACGGCGTGTTCGGCTCGATGGCGGCCTTCGGCACGGACCAGGAGCTGATGCAGCGCCTGCTGACGCTGGAGACGCGCCGCGAGAGCCAGAAGACGCTGATCCTCACCATCTTTACCAGCTTCCCGGTGACCTGGCTGTACCTGGCCCTCGGGACGCTGCTGTTCGCCTTCTACGGGCAGAACCCGGGGCTGCCGCTGCCGGAGAACGCCGACAAGATCCTGTCGCATTTCACCGTGCACGTGCTGCCCGCGGGCCTGAAGGGGCTGGTGCTGGCGGCGGTGGTGCTGGCGAGCATAGACTCGCCGCTCTCCTCGCTGTCGTCGTCCTTCGTCACGGATATCTACCGGCCGCTCATCCGGCAGGACGCCGCCGAGCGGCATTACCTGCTGGTGTCGCGCGTCAGCGTGGCCTGCTTCGGGCTGCTGCTGGCGGGGATAGCGTGGCTGTGCGCGGCGGGCTCGGGGCGCATGTTGTGGCTGGCTTTCAAGATCAACGGGGTTACGGCGGGGAGTCTGCTGGGCGTGTTCCTGCTGGGCCTGATGACCAAGCGCGCGGCTAACCGCTCCAACGTGGTGGCTATGCTGTTCAGCGCGGGGCTGGCGGGGCTGGTGCTCTATCTTTCGGAGAAAGGCCTGGCCCCTATCGGCTGGAGCTGGGTCATCGTGATCGGCACCGTCTCCACCTTCACCCTTGGCTGGCTCCTCGCCCCGCTGGAGGCCAGGTTCAATAAATAGCGGCGCCCTCACTTTGGGCGGCATACCGTGCAGGCAGGAACGCAAAACACGCTCGGGCACACCGTGCCCTCGCTCGGTATTCGCCCGCCGCGCTTATGCAAGCGGCGGGCTCAACGACGGTTTTGCTTATCCTGCCCGCACGGTCTCCGCCAGATTTATTACACCTTGATGGACGCAAAATAAAAACCCCGCGGTTTGGGCGCGGGGTTTTCGTTCAAGCGGGGGCCGACTAGTTGTTGGCGTGCTTGAGCAGCTGCTCTTTGCGCTTTTTTATTTCTTCTTCGAGCTTCTCGAGCTTTTCCTTGGCTTTTTCCTTGGTCTCGTCCATCCAGGTGTTGAGCTGCTCGCGGGTTTCCTTGCCGGCCTTGGGGGCGAACAGGACTCCGAGGGCCGCGCCTATGAGGCCGCCCAGAACGAACGCGCCGATTATTTCTCCGCCTCTGTTTTCTGACATGGTATCCTCCAGATAAATTCGGTAAGTCTTACCTAATATTATACATTGCCGCGGCCTTTGTCAAACAATATAATAGCCACATATGAAACGGGTGCTGACTTCGCTTTTGCTGCTGCTGCTGCCGGCCCTGGCCGGGGCCTATCCGCACGACGGGGCGTTGAGCGCCAGGCTTAAGAAGGAATTCGCGGTCCAGCTCAGTTCCACGGCCGCAGGCCGCGACCTCTACGCGCGGCTGGAGAAGACCGAACGGTTCAAGTCGCTCCGGGTGCTGGTGCGGCGGGACAAGGGGGAGGCCTTCGCCTGGTTCGAGCCGGAGGCGAACGCGGTCTATTTTAATTCCCGGTTCATCCTCCGGTTCTTCGACGCCAAAGGGTTCAGCGGGGCGCAGGTGGTGGAGGTGCTCTGGAGCAACAAAAAGGTGCGCGCCGAGCTGGTTAAATACGCGCACCCGATCTACCTGCACGAGCTCGTGCACGCCGCGCAGTGCTACCTTTACCCCGAATACCGGCAGGACGCGGGCGGCAACCCGCTGGAGTTCGAGTACGAGGCCTACCTCACCGAGGATATGTACGTGCACGAGCGCATGAAGGCCGACCCGGCGCTGCTGCGCGACTTCATCCGCGGCAGCTATACCGATATCTATACGGCCACCACGTTCGGCAGTTATTTCACGCTGTCCCTGGACCCGGAAAAATACAGGGAGAAGATCCGCCGCTACTACGAGGAGCAGCTTGGCTATCTCAGCATGGAAGATGCCGCCGAGCGGCGCCAGGCGGGGATGGCCGACTCCAAGATCCTGGCCTACGCCTCCGGCCAGGTGGGGGAATACGTGAAGGATAACACCTCCCTGGCCAGGCTGCAGCGGGAGAAGGCGGAATACGCCGAATTCCTGGAGAATTTTTACGGGACGCACTGGCCGGCCTTCAGCTCCGACGCCCTGCTGTTCATCGGCACCGCGGCCCTGGAGGAGAAGAATTACCCCATGGCGCTGGACTGCCTGGCCGTGGCCGACGCCAACGCCGGCCGCTACGGGCTGGCGCCGGAGACCCTGAATTCCCTCAAGACCAAGGGCGCGCTGGCCATACTGGAGGCGGCTTCTTTTGTCAGGGACACCCATAAAAAAATGAGCGTGGAGATCCTGGCCCAGCACCTTAAATCGCTGGAGAAGGCCTGCGCCGCCACCGGCCGCCCTTTCCCGGAGGACCTGGGGCCGCTGCGCGGAAAAAACTACCCTAAAGCCATGGCATTTTACGCCGCGAAATATTCGGAAGAGAAGGACCCGGCCAGGAAGGACTACTACAAGGAGAACCTGGATTTCTTCGCCGCCGGGGCCGGCTCGCCGCAGGATTGACGCCCCCTTTATCTTTTTTCTTGAAACCGTATCTTTAATTAAGTAGATTAGATGCAGGCGTACCAACTACAAGTCCAGCGGAGGAACTTATGATCGACATCGCTAAGAATATCGCCACCACCCCGCGGCGCACCAAAGCTTCCGTGATCCGGGAACTCCTCAAGACCACCAACCAGCCCGGCATCATCTCCTTCGCCGGCGGCCTGCCCGCCCCCGAACATTTCCCTTACGATTTCGTGGCCGATACCGTCAAGGAGATCATGGCCAAGAAAGGCCGGGTGGCGCTGCAGTACGGCCCGACCGACGGCCTGCCGGAGCTGAAAGAAGAGTTTATAAAGTTCCTCAAGAAGTACGAGAACATAGACGCCAAGCCCGAGAACCTCATCATCACCACCGCCAGCCAGCAGGCGCTGGACATGGTGGGCCGCCTGTTCATCGACGCCTCCGACCCGGTCATCGTGGAGAAGCCCAGCTACATGGGCGCGCTGCAGGTGTTCCGCTCCTACGGCGCGGAGTTCATCGGCGTCAAGCTGGAGGACGACGGCATCAGCACCGACGAGCTGCAGGAAAAGCTCGAGTGGCTGCACGCCCAGGACGAGCATTACAAGTTCCTCTACCTGGTCCCGGATTTCCAGAACCCCAGCGGCGTCACCCTGTCCGAGGAGAAGCGCCGGAAGATCATCGAGCTGTCCGATAAATATAACGTCGCCGTGATCGAGGATTCTCCCTACCGCCAGATCCGCTTCGAGGGCAAAGAGCCCAAGATGCTCTACCGCCTGGACAAAGAGACCAAGAAGACCGACAACATCATCTCGCTGTTTACCTTCTCCAAAACCTTCGCCCCGGGCCTGCGCCTCGGGATCATCCTGGGCCACGAGCAGATCATTAAAAAGATGGAGATCCTCAAGCAGTCGCTCGACCTCTGCACCTCCAGCCTCAACCAGCTGATAGCCGCCGAGTTCCTGCGCTCCGGCTTCTTCGAGAAACACATCGAGGTGGTCAAGAAAGACTACCGGATCAAGAAGAATACCATGATCGAAGCCCTGGAGAAGTATATGCCGGAAGGCGTTACCTGGACCAACCCCGAGGGCGGCCTGTTCCTGTGGGTGCGCCTGCCCGAGCAGATGAGCGCCGACGACATGTTCCAGGACGCGCTCAAGGAGAACGTGGCCTATGTGATAGGCTCGGCTTTCCACTCCGACGGCTCCGGCAAGAACACCATGCGCCTGAACTTCTCGTTCGCCAGCCCGGAAAAGATAGACGAGGGCATAAAGCGTCTCGCCGCCGCGGTCAAGAAGCGCCTGGTGACCTCAAAATAAACAACTACTGAATGTCCCAAACCTCAGCTGAATTCAGCAGAAACCTTCGTGCCGCCGGCGTTGTTGGAGCCGGCGGCGCGGGCTTTCCCTCCTACGTGAAAGCGCAGGGGACGGCCGAGTTCGCGCTGGTCAACGCCGCCGAATGCGAGCCGCTGCTCAAGAAGGACCAGAAGATCCTGGAATATTTTCCGGAGCAGGTCTTCGACGGGCTGGAGCTGCTGATGGGCGCCGTGGGCGCGTCCAAAGGCGTGGTCGGTATCAAAAAGAAACACGAAAAGATCATCCCGCGCCTTAAAGAAATAGCGAAGTCCCGCAAAAACATTTCCGTCCTTGAAATGGGCGATTACTACCCCGCCGGCGACGAGCAGTGCCTGGTCTACGAGGCCACCGGCCGGATAGTGCCGCCCGGCGGCCTCCCGCTGGAAGTGGGCTGCGTGGTGGTCAACGTGGAGACGCTCTATAACGCCGCCCTCGCGCCGCGCCCGGTCACCGAAACTTTCATAACCGTCAACGGCGGGGTAAAGAAACCCGCCACCTTCCGCGTGCCGGTAGGGATAACCTGGCGGGAGGCCGTGGAACTCTGCGGGGGCTTCACCGTTAAGGACCCCGCTTATATAGACGGCGGCCCGATGATGGGCAAGGTGCAGACCGATTTCGACCTGCCGGTGATGAAGGCCTCCTCCGGCATCATAGTGCTGCCGAAAAGCCATCCGCTGATAGTCAAAAAGGCGCAGAGCCGCCCCGTTTTCACCCGCGTCGGCCGCTCCGCCTGCGACCAGTGCTCTTTCTGCACCGAGTTCTGCCCGCGCTACCTGCTGGGCCACAACGTGCAGCCGCACCGCGTGATGCGCACCATGCTTTTTGCCGGCGGGCCGGAACATAAACTGCACAGCCAGTACGGCCTGCTGTGCTGCGAGTGCTCCCTGTGCTCGCTCTACTCCTGTCCCGAGGGCCTGCACCCGCGCGAGGCCTGCGTCGCGGCCAAGAGCGACCTGCGGGAGCAGAAGATGGGCTTCAAGAATTCGCAGCTTAACACCGGGGTTAAGCCGGAAGTGCACCCTGTCAGGGATTTCCGCAAGGTGCCTGTTTCAAAACTGGTGCGGCGCCTGGGCCTGGACGATTACAACAAGGCCGCGCCGTGGAGCGACGCCGTTTATAAGCCGGGCAAGGTGAAAATTTTAATGAGCCAGCATATCGGCGTTCCCTGCGTGCCCTCCGTCAAAGAGGGGCAGCGGGTGGAGAAGGGCGCCGTGGTGGGGGACGTCCCGGCCGACAAACTGGGCTGCCCGGTGCACGCCAGCATCTCCGGCACCGTCGGCAAGGTAAACGAACGCTATGTGGAGATAATCGCTTAAGGTCTTTATGCTAAACGCAATAGGCGGTGTTGAACTTTCCAGTGTGGCCAAGGGCATGGAGGCGGCCGACGCCATGCTGAAAACCGCGGATATCAAATTGATACTTTCGCGGTCCATCTGCGCGGGCAAATACATCGCGCTTATCGCGGGCGATGTCGGCGCCGTTAACGCCGCCGTTGAAGCCGGCTCCGCAAAGGCGGCGCATTCCCTGGTGGACAGCTTTGTTATCCCCAACATACATCCGGAGGTTTTCCCGGCCATAGAAGGCACCACCGTGGTGGACGGTCTTGAGTCCCTGGGCATTATAGAAGCTTTTTCGGTCGCGGCCCTGATAGAGGCCGCCGACGCGGCGGTAAAAGCCGGCAATGTGAAACTCCTGGAGATACGCCTGGCCATGGCGCTGGGCGGCAAAGCTTTCGTCACTATGACCGGCAGCGTCGCCGCTGTTGAAACCGCCGTGGCCGCCGGCGCCGCCGTAGCCGGCAAAAAAGGCCTGCTGGTGGAGAAGGTGGTCATTCCCCAGCCCAGGCAGGAGCTGCTGCGGGAAATAATTTAGCCCATTATTTGTATAATCTTTTTGATTAATTATAAGGAGACCCGAAAATGGCTTCCCACAAAAGAATCCCGATGATAGCCGGCAACTGGAAGATGCACCTGACTTCCAAGGAGGCCGCCGACCTGGCCGCCGCCATGAAGAAAGGCCTGGACCCGGACCTCAAGCACGAGGTGCTGCTCGCCCCCTCTTTCACCAACCTGCACGCGGTAAAAGCCGCCATCGCCGGCTCGAAGATCTTCCTCTCTTCCCAGGACGTAGCCTGGGAGGAAAAGGGCGCCTTCACCGGCGCGGTGTCCCCGTCGCAGATCATAGACGCGGGCTGCACCCACGCCCTCATCGGGCATTCCGAGCGCCGCAAGATCTTCCTCGAGACCGACGAGGTCGTCAACAAGAAGATGAAAGCCGCCATAAAGGCCAATATCGTGCCCGTGCTCTGCATCGGCGAGACGCTGGAAGAGCGCGAGAGCCAGAAAACCTACCGCGTGCTGGAGACCCAGCTGACCGGCGCCTTCGCCGGCATTACGGCCGCAGAAGCCGCGAAGGTGGTAATAGCCTACGAACCCGTCTGGGCCATAGGCACCGGCAAGACCGCCACCCCCGACCAGGCGCAGGACGCCCACGTTTTTGTGCGTAAGCAGATGGAGCGCATCTACGGCAAGGATTACGCCGAAGCCGTGCGCATCCTCTACGGCGGCTCGGTGAAGGCCGACAACATCGACGAGCTGATGGCCCAGGGCGATATCGACGGCGCGCTGGTGGGCGGAGAGAGCCTCAAGGCCGACAAGTTCCTGCGCGTGATACATTTCCAGCAGGCGCTGAGCCGGTAAAAAATTAAAATGAACGAAAAGCTACTCGGCGAAATACTCCAGGACCTGCAGCTCAGGCAGGAGCGTTCTGCCCTGCCCATCCCCGTAGGCGTCTCCAACCGGCACGTGCACCTGACGAAGGAAGATTTTAAGACCCTCTTCGGGACCGACTGCGACGACACGCAGCTCAAGCCGGTAAAGCAGCCGGGCCAGTACGCCTGCAACGAGCGGGTGACGGTGGAGGGCCCCAAAGGCGCCCTCAAGGACGTCCGGATGATAGGGCCGTACCGGAAGTACAGCCAGGTGGAGGTGTCGCTGGGCGACGCGCGCCGCCTCGGCGTGGAACCGCCTATCCGCGACTCCGGCAAGCTGGCCAATTCCCCGGGCGTAAAACTGGTCGGGCCTAAAGGCTCCGTCACGATTCCGCAGGGCTTGATCCTGTCCAAGCGGCATATCCATTTCAACGTGAAGGAAGGCGCGGCTTACAAGGTGCGCGACGGCCAGGAAGTGCGCGTGCTCTGCGGCCGGGGCACCGACCGGGAGACCATTTACGAGCGGGTGCTGTGCCGCGTCTCCGACGCCTACTCGCTGGAGCTGCACCTGGACGTGGAAGAGGCCAACGCCGCCGGCCTGAAGAACTGCGACCCGGCCTACATAGTCTGATTTTCGGTATTTTAGTCTAGTTACACTGGAGGGAATATGGACGCACTCGGAATGATAGAAACCAAGGGCCTCGTGGCCTGTGTGGAAGCGGCCGACGCCGCGGTGAAAGCCGCCAACGTGAAGATAGTCGGCTACGAAAAGATCGGCTCCGGCCTCGTGACCATCCTTTTCCGCGGCGAAGTGGCCGCCTGCCGCGCCGCCTGCGACTCCGGCGCCGCCGCCGCCCAGAAAGTGGGCGAGCTGGTGAGCGTGCACGTGATCCCGCAGCCTCACGGCGACCTGGAAGGCAAACTGCCGATAAGCGAAGCCAAAAAGAAGTAAAAGGGCTTAACGCGGCGCAGGGGGCTTCAAGCCCCCGCGCCCATTCCCTGACGGAGGATTCATGCTATTCGCACGAGTAGTGGGCAACGTGGTCTGTACCCGCAAGGACGACAAGCTCGTCGGCACCAAGCTGCTGATGGTGCAGCCGGTGGGCCTGGATGATAAGCCGCGCGGCAATACGCTCGTCGCTATAGACGCCGTGGGCGCCGGCACCGGGGAACTGGTGCTGCTGGTGCAGGGCTCCAGCGCCCGCCAGACTTCAAAGACCGAGAATACGCCGGTGGACTGCACCGTCTTCGCGATAGTCGACACCATAGAGAAGGACGGCAAGGTGGTGTTCAAGAAGTCGGCCGACAAATTCCAGGATTAGTCTCTCTTATGCCCATAAGCGAAGAAGACCTTAAAAAGATAGTGACCGAGGTGGTGCGCAGCCTCGGCGCCGCGGACGCCCCGTCCCCGGCCGCCGCCGGCGGCCCCGTGTTCGACACCGTCGACCAGGCGGTAGCCGCCGCCAACGCCGCGCAGCCCGGCTTCCAGGACCTGGGCCTGGTGGCGCGCGAAAAGATCATAGCCGCCATGCGCGAAGTCTCCCGCGCCAACGCCCGCCGCTGGGCCGAGCTGGCCGTGGCCGAGACCGGCATGGGCCGGGTGGAGGACAAGGTCCTCAAGAACATGGTCTGCATCGACGGGACCCCGGGCGTGGAAGACCTGCGCGCCGTGTCCTATACCGGCGACAAGGGCCTTACCCTGGTGGAATACGCCCCTTTCGGCGTGGTGGCGGCCATTACGCCGTCTACTAACGCCGTGGCCACCATCATCTCTAACGCCATCGGCATCCTCGCCGCCGGCAACGCCGTCGTCTTCTCTCCTCATCCCGCCGCCAAGGGCTGTGTGGCCGACGCCGTGCGCGTCCTCAATTCCGCCATCGTCGCCGCCGGCGGCCCGGCCAACCTGGTCACCACCATAGCCAACCCGACCCAGGAAGCCACCAAGCAGCTGCTGTCCCATCCGAACACCCATATGAACATAGTCACCGGCGGCCCGGCCATAGTAAAAGTGGCCATGACCTCCGGCAAGCCCTGCAAGACCATAGCCGCCGGGCCCGGCAACCCGCCGATAGTGGTGGACGAGACCGCGGTCTTCCCGGATTGCGCGAAGGAAATAATTTACGGCTGCGGCTTCGACAACAACGTGCTCTGCATCGCCGAGAAGGAAGTGATAGTGACCGAGGCCGCGCGCTCCCGCTTCCTGGAAGCCATGCGCTCCGACGCCCGCGCCTATGAGCTGACCGGCCCCCAGATGGACCAGCTGACCAAGCTGGCAATACTGGAACCCGGCCGCGAGCCCAAGGTGAACCGCTCTTTCATCGGCAAGAACCCGTCCGTTATCGCCAAGGCCATCGGCCTGACCCTGTCCGACGAGATCCGGGTGCTCTGGGCGGAAGTCCCGAACGACCACCCCTTCGTGGTCAGCGAGCAGCTGATGCCGGTGCTGCCGGTCACGGTAGCCAGGGACGTGGACGCGGCCATAGAACTGGCGCGTTTCGCCGAGGGGGAGAACCACCACTCGGCCGGGATGTATTCCACCAATATCAGGAACATGACCAAGATGGGCCGCCGCATGGCCTGCTCCATCTTCGTCAAGAACGGCTGCACGCTGCACGGCCTCGGCCTCGGCGAGGGCTACGCCTCCATGTCCATCGGCACCCCGACGGGAGACGGCATCACCAAGACCAGCCATTTCGTGCGCCCGCTGCAGTGCAGCGTAGTCGGCGACCTCAGGATAGCTTAAGGAGAATTTATATGCAGGCCAACATTGCCATAGGTTTGATGGAACTTTCCTCGATAGCCAAGGGCATAGAGACGCTGGACGCCATGTGCAAGGCCGCGGGCGTAAAGCCCGAGGTGCACCAGGCGATCTCCAAGGGGAAATACATAATAGTGCTCTCCGGCCCCGTCGGCGAGGTGGAATCCTCGCTGGCCAAAGGCGCCGAGATAGCGGGCAACACGCTCATAGCGCGCCACATCATCCGCAACGTCCACGCCGGCGCGCTGGCCGCGCTCAACAAGAAAGTTAAGCCCGCCAGCATAGAGGCCGTGGGCATAGTGGAGACCAAGGAGGCCCTGCCGGCGCTGTTCGCGGCCGACGCGGCCGCCAAGGCCGCCTTCGTGCACGTGGCCGAAGTGAACACCGGCAAGGGCATTGGCGGCAAAGGCTACTTCACCGTCGTGGGCGAGCCCGGCGCCGTGCGCACCGCGGTGGCCGCCGGCGTTAAGGCCATAGGCGAGGACGCG
This sequence comes from uncultured Elusimicrobiaceae bacterium, assembly GCA_964417965.1. Taxonomy (GTDB): domain Bacteria; phylum Elusimicrobiota; class Elusimicrobia; order Elusimicrobiales; family UBA9959; genus UBA9959. The sequence continues at coordinate 90,108 of CAYQJX010000004.1, read as the reverse complement.
GTAGTGAGCCGCATAGTGATACCCAACGCGCACGAACATCTCGGCGCGGCCATATAGGAGAGAATTTATGAGGATCGTCATAGGCGCGGATCACGCTGGTTTCGAGGCTAAGGAGCGGCTTAAGAAGTTCCTGCAGAAGCTCGGCCACGACGTTACCGACTTTGGCTGTTACTCCGTGGAGCCGGTGGATTTCCCGGACATCGCCCTGCTCGTCAGCGAGGCCGTGCGCCGCAAGGAATTCGACAAGGCCGTGCTGGTGGACGGCTTCAACGGGGCCATGCCGCTGGCCGCCAACAAGGTGCACGGCATCCGCGCCGTGGCCGCCTATGACACCATCTCGGCCCGCTTCGCCGCGGCGCACGAGGACTGCAACGTGCTCTGCCTCGGCGGCAAGACGCACGGCGAGCTGGCCCTCGAGGAGATGATCAAGGTCTGGCTCAATACCCCTTTCGAAGGCGGCAAGTACCAGAAGCGCCTCGACAAGATCACCGCGATAGAACAGAAGTGCTATTGAAATGAAACAGGCCAAGGTCATAGGAAGGGTTTTCTGCTCCCGCCAGTGCTGCGGCATGGAGTCGAAGACCCTGCTTTTGATACAGCCGCTCGACTGGGAGACCGACAAGCCGTCGGGCGACCCGCTGGTAGCCGGCGACACCGTAGGCGCCGGGGCGGGGGAAACGGTTTTCTTCGTCGCCTCGCGCGAGGCCATCCTGGCTTTCGAAGGCTGGGAAGGGGAAACCGCCGTGAAGGCGGCCCCGCCGCCGGTGGACGCTGCGATAGTGGGAATAATAGACGGGAAGAAGTTCAACTAATTTTATGTTCGTAGCTAAAGTCATTGGAAACGTCTGGGCAACGCGCCGGCACCCGGGGCTGAAGAACGCCACCATGCTGCTGGCCAGGCCGCTGGGCGCCGACGGCGAGTTCGCGGGCGAGGCCCAGCTGGTGATAGACAACCAGGGCGCGGGCGTGGGCGACACCGTGCTGATAGTGGACGAGGGCGGTTCCGCCCGGAAAATTTTAAAGAACTCCAAGGCGCCGGTGCGCACCGTGGTAGCCGGCATAGTGGATAAAGTTCACATCGACAAGCGAGGCTAATATGAACGACGAAGATATAAAGAAAATCGCGGCCGAGGTGGCCAGGATCATGAAGGCCGGCGGGTCTCCCGCCCCGAGGCAGACCCTCGGCGACAATGTGAGCATAGGCTCGTCCGGCAAGGTGTTCCAGCACCCGCTGGTCAACAAGCCCGGCGCCGCCGAGAAGAAGGCCTGCTCCGGCCAGGGCGATTGCCGGCTCGAAGAGAACACCTGCTCCTCCTCCTGCCAGAGCTGCAACCCGCTCAATAAATACACCCCGCAGCAGATAAAGGCTACCGCCGACCGCGTGACTTTCTGCAACCCCAACGAATCCAGCTCTTCCATCGCCGGCATGATCGACCATACCCTGCTCAAGGCCAACGCCACGCAGGAAGAGATCGGCAAGCTCTGCGAGGAGGCCCGCAAGTACCGCTTCGCCTCCGTCTGCGTTAACCCCGGCTACGTGGCGCTGTCGTCCCGCCTGCTGCGCGGCTCCAATGTGATGGTCTGCACCGTCATCGGTTTCCCGCTTGGCTCTACGACCCCGACCGTGAAGGCCATAGAGGCCCGTGACGCCATAGCCAACGGCGCCGACGAGATAGACATGGTCATCAATATCGGCGCGCTCAAGAGCGGCAACGACCAGCTGGTGCAGGACGACATAAAAGCGGTGCGCGACGCCACGCGCGGCAAAACGCTCAAGGTGATCCTGGAGACTTCCTATCTTACCAAGGACGAGAAGATCCGCGCCTGCAAAATGTCAAAAGCCGCGCAGGCCGACTTCGTGAAGACCTCCACCGGCTTCGGCTCCGGAGGCGCCACTCCCGAGGACATCGCCCTGATGCGCGAGACCGTGGGCCCCGAGATGGGCGTGAAGGCCTCCGGCGGCATCAAGAACGCCGAAGTGGCCGCGGCCATGATCAAGGCCGGCGCCACGCGCCTCGGCACGAGCGCCAGCATAGCCATAGTTTCCGGCGGCGAGGCCGCCAAAGGGCAGTACTAATTTAGCGATAACAAGGAGCTACTATGTCCGAACCGAAAGAAGCGCTGGGAATGATAGAGACTAAGGGTTTCATCGGTATGATCGAAGCCTCTGACGCCATGAGCAAGGCCGCCAAGGTGCGCCTGCTCGGCTACGAGAAGATAGGCTCCGGCTACGTGACCACGCTGTGCGTGGGCGAAGTCGGCGCCGTGCGCGCCGCCGTGGAAGCCGGCGCCGCCGCCGCCCAGAAGGTCGGGGAGCTGTGCGGGATGCACGTGATACCGCGCCCCGCCGACGACCTGGACAAGTACCTGGCCAGGATCTCGGTAAAGGTCTCTTAATAGCCCCGGCCCCCGGCCGGACGGCAGCGAATGTTTACCAAGGGCGCGGTAGAAGACCTTATCGCTGAGCACCTTTCCCGGAACGAGGGGGCAGGCGCCGCGCCCGCGCGGAAAAAGGCCGGCGCGCCGGTAAAAAAGGTCTTCCTGAGCGATTGGGAGCTGCGCCGGCTGTGCCGGCCGGGAGACAGGACAGTAACGGTCCCGGCTAACGCCATCTTAAGCCCGCTTTCGCTGGATTGGATCGAGTACAACGGTGTAAAAATAGTCAGGCAGTGAACCGGGACGGCCCGGCAGCATTATTTCAGGAGAACTATCAGAGCTATGAACAAGTCCATATCGATGTTTGTCATATCCGGGCTGTTGCTGGCCTCGCCCGCCGCCGCGCAGCAAGAAGCCCCCGCGGCCCCGGAGCAGACGCTTACCGCTGCCTCCTCGGCCGTCAGCCCCGAAAACGCTTCAGCCCTGCCGGGCATGGCTCCCGCTCCCAAGGAGCACAAAGCGGTCAAAGCCGACCCTCCGTCCGTGATCTCAGCCGAATGGCAGTTCCTGACGTCCCGGGCCAGCTCCGTGGACGAGGACGTGCTGGAGATGCTGCTGGAAGGGCTGGGAGACTGGGTGGCCACCAATCCCGAAAACGACGGGGCCGCGGAAGGGCAGTACCTGAAAGCCGCCCTGCGCGCCAAGCTGGGCGACCCTAAAGGGGCGATGACCGACCTGCTCCGGCATTTCTACGAATATCCCGGCGCCTCCTCCGCCGAACTGGCCCAAAAACTTTTCCAGGAGACGGTGGAGAAAAAAGCGGACAAGAAGCTCAAGCCCGTCCTGCTGGAGCTGGGAACGGTTTCCGAAACCGGCGATAAGCCTGCCAGACTGGCCATGATGCTGCAGAAGGTATCCGCCCAGGCGGGGCAGTTCCTCTACGAGCCCCTGCTCAAGGAGTACCGCGCTTTCTTCCGGCGCTACCCCGGTTTCTCCGGCGGGGATATGATCAACCTCGCCCTGGCCGACCTGCACCGCGCCAACGGCGAATACCTGGCCGCCCGGCTGGCCTACGAGAAGACGATAGAGCTTTATCCCGCGAGCCCGCTGATAGCCAGGACCAAGACTTCCCTGGCCGCCACGCTGGCGGACAACCTGAAGGAGTACGACGGGGCGATAGCCGCCTACCAGGACATTGCCGCCGCGTTCCCTGGTACCGAGGAGGCCTGGACCGCCTACGCCCGGCTGCCGGCCCTGACCGAGCGCCAGGACAAGTTCGCGCTGGCCGTGGAGATCCATGAAAAAATAATCGCGCTTTACCCGGACCGCGAGGAGGCCTACGCTTCCTTCAAGGCCGAGGCCCGCGTGCTGCGCGAGGAACTCAAGAACCCGGCCGGGGCCATCGCCGTGCTGGGCCGCCTGGCCGACAAGTATAAGGGCGAACGGGCCATAGAGGGCCTTTTCCTCGCCGCCGAGATAGCGCGCAAGGACCTCAAGGACCTGGCCGCCGAGATCCCGCTCTACGACAGGATAGTGGCCGAATACCCGGCCGACCCGCAGGCGCCCAGGGCGCTCTTCGCCGCCGGGGAGGCCTTTGAGAAGGCCAAGGATTACGAAAAGGCCCGGGAGTATTACTCTACGGTGGCCGGCAAGTATTCCGAAGACCCGCTGGCCAAGAAGGCCCAGAAGCGCATAGACGGCCTGCTGGCTAAATAATTATGAACACCACTACCGGAATAATAGAAGGTTTTTACGGAGAGCCCTGGAGCTGGGGCGAACGCGCCGATTACGCCAATTTCCTGCGCAAGCACGGGTTCTCGTTCTATATCTACGCCCCCAAGGGCGACCCCTACCTGCGCAAGAAGTGGCGCGAACCTTTCCCGAAGGTGCACGAGGAGAAGCTGACCAAACTGGCCGGGCAGTGCCATTCCGCCGGCATAGAGTTCGGCGTCGGCTTCAGCCCTTACGAGATCTACCTCACGCCTTTCGATGCCGAAGCCAAGAAGCTGCTGCAGCATAAGATAGACGCCTTCAACCGCATAGGCGTGGACAAACTGGGCATCCTGATGGACGACATGAAGGGCGACCTGCCTGCTCTGGCGGAGCGCCAGATAGAGATCGTCAACTGGATAGCCGAGCGCTCCAAGGCCCGCCAGCTGGTCTTCTGCCCCACCTATTATTCCCTGGACCCGGTCCTGGAGAAGCTCTTCGGCAAGATGCCGGCCGGCTATTTCGACCAGCTGGGGAAGGCCCTGGCCCCCAGGGTGAGCATGTTCTGGACGGGGGAACAGGTCTGTTCCAAATCCTACACCCCGGAGAGCCTCGCCGCCGCCGCGCAGCAGCTGGGCCGCAAGCCTTTCCTCTGGGATAATTACCCCGTCAACGACGGGCCCCGCATGTGCAAGTTCCTTCACCTGCGGCCCTTCACCGGCCGCCCCGCCGAGATGGCCGGGCAGCTGGCCGCCCACGCGGTGAACCCGATGAACCAGGCCGCGCTGTCCAAGATAGTGCTGCTGACCCTGAAGGCCTCGTACGAGAAGGGGGCCGCCTACGATCCGGTTAAAGCTTTCCGCAAGGCCGCCGGTATGGTGACCTGTCACGACATGGCGGAGCTGCTGGAGCGGGACCTGCCGGCGTTCATGGACAAGGGGCTCGACGTCCTGACGGACGGGGAGAAGGAGTCGCTGAAGAACGACTATTCGGAATTTCTGGAAGCCAGGGAGAACGACACGGCGGCCGCCGCCCGCGAGATAACGGACTGGCTCTCGGGCCGGTATACGGTCACGAAAGACCTGTTCATCCTGCAGTAGTTTAAAAGTCGCCAGTGCCGCGCCGGTCCTTCTTTACGTCGGACCGGCGCTTTTTGCTTTCCAGGCGGCGTTGTTTGGAGCCGCGGGTGGGCCTGGTGGCGTGCCGCGGCCGGGGGGGGCGGAAGGCCCGGGCGAGGAGTTCCTGCAGCCTGGCGCGGGCCGCCTGGCGGTTCTGCTCCTGCGTGCGGTATTCGCTGGCGACTATCAGGACGTCGCCTTCGTCGGTAAGCTTGGAGCCGGCCAGGGCCCTGAGCCGGGACAGCACGGCGTAGGGCAGCCCGGCCAGCGCCGGGAAAAACCGGAGCTGCACGGTGGTGGCCACCTTGTTGACGTTCTGGCCTCCGTGCCCGCCGCTCCTCACGAACTTCTCTTCGAGGGAGCCGGGGGGGAGGTAAAAGTCCCGCTTCTCAGGGTCCATGGGTGAAATGTTAGCAAAACGGCGCGGCCCGCGTATACGCGCGGGCCGGGCTTTTTATCCTCCCTGCGTTTTAGTAAGATTAAAACATGAATAAAACCGTACTGGTCACCGGCGCCTCCGCCGGCATAGGTTACGCGACGGCCGAGCTGCTGCTGAAGAGCGGCTATAAGGTCTTCGCCGGGGCCCGCCGCGTGGAGAAGATGCGCGGCCTGGAGGCCCTGGGGGCCCGCACGTTCCGCCTGGACGTGACCGACGAACTTTCCCTGAAGGCCGCGCTGGCCGAGGTGCTTAAGGACGGCGGGCGCCTGGACATCCTTATAAATAACGCCGGCTACGGCGCCCACGGGGCGGTGGAGGACGTGCCGCTGGACGAGGCCCGGCGGCAGTTCGAAGTTAATCTTTTCAGCCTGGCGCGGTTGACCCAGCTGGCGCTGCCGCAGATGCGGGGCGCGGGCGGGGGGACTATAATTAATATCTCCTCTATAGCCGGCAAGGTAACCATGCCCACCGGCGGCTGGTACCACGCCAGCAAGCACGCCCTGGAGGCCTACTCCGACGCGCTGCGCCTGGAGGTCGCCCAGTTCGGGATAAAGGTGGTGCTGATAGAGCCCGGCCCCATCAGGACTGAATGGGATAACACGGCCCTGGTGAACCTGGAGAAGTATTCCGGCTCCGGAGTTTACGCCCCGCTGGTGAAGAACATCACGGAAAAATTCCGCGCCGGCTACCGCGCGGGCGCGCCCGGCCCGGAGGCGGTGGCCGCCGTCATCCTTAAGGCCCTGCGTTCGTCCGGCCCGGCGGCGCGCTATCCCGTGCCCTTCTCGGCCCGGGGTATTCTTTTCCTGAAATGGCTGCTGCCGGACGCCGTTCTGGACTGGGGCATAAGGCGCGCCTTGAAAGTTTAAAATAAAAAAACCCCGGAGAGCCGGGGTTTTTTGCGGGGCCTGCCCGCTTTAGTTCATGCCGTAGACGTAGGGGGCTTTTTCCCCGGAGCGGTCCACGATGGCCCAGTAGGCGACGCCGTCCAGGCGCAGGAAGAAGATCCAGTTCTTGTCCACCGTTTCGCCGTTCTGGGGCTGGTACTGCTTGTAGGGGCTGACGATAGAGATGAAGGCTTCGCGCCGGTTCAGGGCTTCCAGCAGCCGCTGGCGGGCTTTCTTCAGTTCGGACTTGGAGGGCACGGACATCGCGCCGATCTTGGCGAGTTCTTTGGCCAGCGGGCTGGTGGGGTTGCCATAATCTTCCAGCAGGGCCGTCAGGGCCTGGCGCAGCGCGTGCTCGAAACAGAAACTGTTGGCGTAGTAGGTGGTCTGGCGCATCACTTCGGCTTCGGGGACGTCCATGCCGATCTCGTCGACGCCGAATTCTTTTATGAGCAGTTCCTCGGCGCCGGAATAGTTCTGGCCGTCGCGGGGGCCGGCTTTTACGGCCATGGCCGGCGCGGGGATCTCTATCGCGGAAAGAGTCGCAAGGTTTACTTCGGGGGCCCAATTACCCGAGAAGGCGGGGACTGCGGAAAAAAGTGCGGCTAACGCTGACGCTGAGACTGAAATTTTCATTATTGCTTTCCCTCCCAAACATTCCCTGACCGAGGATAGTGTATCAAAGAAGCCCTCTTACCTCCTTTGACGATGGTCATGGTGTGGGTTGCGCCATTTTTAGCAGTCTATGAGTGGTATTGACAATTATTCCGGCAAGGTGTATAATATTTTTGGCAGACAGGCAATCCGAGTGCTAATTAAAAAGGGAAAGGTATATGAGGGTTCTTAAACCGGAAGTGGCGCAGGACAGGAAAGAGAAGATCCTTAACTGGGTTATCTACAACTATGTCAGCACCGGCCGCCCGGTGAGCTCCGAGCTGATCGCCGAGGAAGGCCGCTTCAACGTTTCCAGCGCCACCATCAGGAACATCCTAAAGGAGCTGGAGACCGAGGGCTACCTTTTCCAGCCCCACACCTCCGGCGGCCGTATTCCCTCTGACAAAGGCTACCGGGCCTACGTGAACAATATACAGCGGATGCAGTTGATGGCGGCCTCTGAGAAAGAGCGCCTGGAGAACGAATACGACCGCCGCGTGGAGCAGCTCGACGGCTTCCTGAAGCACACCTCCCGGATGCTCGCCGATATGTCCAAATGGGCGGGCTTCGTGATGAGCGCCGACATGGACCTCGACAGCGTCAAGCGCCTGGACCTGCTCGCCATGGGCCCCAAGAGCGTGCTCTCCGTGATGTTCGCGCATTCCGGCCTGATCAAGCACGCCGCTTTTTCGCTGGAGCACGCCACCGACAAAGCCGCGGTCAAATCCCTCTCGGTGCGCCTCAACAGGCGCCTGAAGGACCTGCCCATCGCCGACCTGCCGCAGGTGATCTTCAAGGAGTTCCTGGCCCGCGAGAAGGATAAGGGGCTGGAAGAGCTGCTTAAAAAACTTGTGGAGTATTTTAAAGGCCTCTCGAAGAGCGAGGACGCCCTTTATCTCGAGGGCCTCAGCCGCATCTTCTCAAACCTGGAGGGGGGGAGCGTGGAGGATATGCGCAGCATAGCCCGCCTGCTCGAAGAGAAGGAGCGCTTCTCCGGCCTGCTGCGCGAGCGCCTGCGCGACTGCGCGCTCAAGACCAAGGCCCTGGGCGAGCCGGGCAAGCGCCACATCGTGGACGTGACCATCGGTTCAGAGAACAGCATAAAGGAATTCAAGAATTTCAGCCTGGTGTCGAGCTCCTACTGCATGAACGACAAGGCGGTGGGGCTGGTGGGGATCCTGGGCTACAAGCGCATGGAGTACCCCCGCATGATCTCGCTGGTGGATACCGTCAGCTCGATGATGGAGAACATGCTGGGCGAGTGGGAAAAAGTGGATTTTGAAGAGTAAGGCCTATGAAAAACCATAAGTCCGAAGAGAAGAAAGTGAAATCCGCCGGGGCGCCGGAGTGCGTTCCCGGCCCGGAGACGCAGGCGGAAGCCGCGGCGGGGGAACTGGAGAAGCAGAAGAAGCAGGCGGAAGATTATTACGGCCAGCTGCTGCGCCTGCAGGCCGACTTCGAGAACTACCGCAAGCGCATGGAGAAGGAGAAACCGGAGCTGATAAAATACGGCAAGGCCGACATCCTCATCCGCCTGCTGCCCCTCTACGACCTGCTGTTGTCGGCGCACAACCACATCAACAGCGCCAGGGAAGGCGGCGGCAGCGACGACGTGCTGAAGGGCCTGGAGATGATCTTTAAGGAATTTTCCAAGGTGTTCGAGGCCGAGGGGCTGCGCCCGATGGAGCCGGTGGGCAAGCCCTACGACCCGATGGCGTCGGAGATCCTGGGGATAGTGGAAGGCACGGACGAGAACGACGGCCTGGTGACGGAGGAGCTGCAGAAGGGCTTCTACTACGGCGAGAAGATCCTGAGGCCGGCCAGGGTGAAGATAGCCAAGAAGAAGGCGGCGCCGGCGCCGGAACCGGCCCCGGAGCAGGAAGAAAAGCCGTCGGCAGAAGGACAGTGAATTTTCAGTAACTTATTTTGGAGGAAACTAATATGGCAAAGATAATAGGTATAGACCTCGGTACATCTAACACCGCCGCGGCGGTGATGGAAGGCGGCAAAGTCACCATCATCCCGTCGGCCGAAGGCACGAGCCTGGGCGGGAAGGCTTTCCCGTCCTACGTGGCCTTCGCCAAGGACGGCCAGATGCTCGTCGGCGAGCCCGCCCGCAGGCAGGCCGTCGCCAACCCGGAAGGCACCGTCGCCGCGTTCAAGCGCAAGATGGGCACCGACCATAAATACAAGATAGCCGGCAAGGAATTCACGCCCCCGCAGCTGGCGGCGTTCCTGCTGCAGAAGGTCAAGCGCGACGCCGAGGCTTTCCTCGGCGAGAAAGTGGAGAAAGCCGTCATCACCGTGCCGGCCTACTTCAACGACAACCAGCGCCAGGCCACCAAGGACGCCGGCACCATCGCCGGGCTCGAAGTGGTGCGCCTCGTCAACGAGCCGACCGCCGCGGCCCTCGCCTACGGCATAGATAAGGAAGGCCGCGACCAGAAGATCATGGTGTTCGACCTCGGCGGCGGCACGCTGGACGTGACCATCATGGAGCTGGGCAAGGAAGGCACCTTCGACGTGATCTCCACCTCGGGCGACACCCAGCTGGGCGGTACCGACATGGACAAGGCCCTGGTGGACTTCATCGCCGGCGAGTTCCGCAAGGACACCGGCATCGACCTGATGGGCGACGCCACCGCTACCCAGCGCATCAAGGAATCCGCCGAGAAGGCCAAGATCGAGCTCTCCACCACCATGGAGACCGAGATCAACCTGCCGTTCATTTCGGCCGACGCCTCGGGCCCCAAGCATATGGCGCTCAAGCTCTCCCGCGCCCGCCTGGAATCCCTGGTGGAAGGCATCGTGAAGCGCTGCCAGAAGTCCATTGACACCGCGCTGGCCGACGCCAAGCTCAAGACCTCGGACATCAGCCGCATCATCCTCGTCGGCGGCCCCACCCGCATGCCCATCGTGCAGAAGTTCATAGAGGACTTCGTGGGCAAGAAGATAGAGCACGGCGTGGACCCGATGGAATGCGTGGCCTCCGGCGCGGCCGTGCAGGCCGCCGTGCTGACGGGCGACGTGAAGGACGTGCTGCTGCTCGACGTCACCCCGCTGTCCCTGGGCATCGAGACCCTGGGCTCCGTGATGACGCGCCTCATCGACAAGAACACCACCATCCCGGCCAAGAAGTCGCAGGTGTTCTCCACCGCGGCGGATTCCCAGCCCGCGGTGACCATCCACGTGCTGCAGGGCGAGCGCGCCATGGCCGGCGACAACGTGTCGCTGGGCAAGTTCGACCTCGACGGCATACCCCCGGCCCCCCGCGGCACGCCGCAGATAGAGGTGACCTTCGACATCGACGCCAACGGCATCCTGCAGGTGCACGCCAAGGACCTGGGCACCGGCAAGGCGCAGCATATCACCATCAGCGCCCCGAACAAGCTGTCCAAAGAGGACATCGATAAGTTCGTGAAGCAGGCCGAGCAGTTCTCCGACGCCGACAAGAAGTACAAGGAGAAGGTGGAGGCCAAGAACGAGGCCGACGCCGTGCTCTACACCACCGAGAAGGCCCTGAAAGAACACGGGGACAAGATCGGTCCTGACGAGCGCCTGGCGGTGGAGCGCTCCATCGGCGAGCTGAAGGAAGCCCTGAAAGGCGACGACCTGGACAAGATGAAGAAGGCCAAGGACAGCCTGATACAGGTTTCCCAGAAACTCGGCGAAGCCGTGTACAAGGCGGCCCAGGCCAAAGCCGGCCCCGGCGCCGCCCCCGGCGCGGGCCCGCAGCCCGAAGGCGCCAACCCCGCCGGCGGCAAGGACGACGTGGTGGACGCCGAAGTGGTGGACGAGAACAAGAAATAAACTGGCAGCGGCCGTCTGGCGGATAGCGGAAGCTAAAACTTCCGTTATCCGCCGTCGGTTTATAGGCCGTGCCCCCGCTTTTGGTAGAATTTACTTAATACCCTATGGCATCCAACGATTATTACCGCACCCTGGGCGTGGCCCGCAACGCCGGTCCCGACGAGATAAAGTCAGCGTACCGCAAGCTGGCCATGAAGCACCACCCGGACCGCAACCAGGGCAACACCGAGTCGGAATCCGTCTTTAAAGAGATAAACGAGGCGTACGAAGTGCTCTCCACCCCGGAGAAGCGCCAGGTCTACGACCAGTACGGCGCCGAAGGCCTCAAGGCCGGCGCCGGCGGCCGCGGCGGCTTCGGCGGTTTCCAGGGCGCGGACCTCGGCGACATGTTCGGGGACCTGTTCGAGAACCTGTTCGCGCAGGGGCAGGGCGGGGGCCGCGGCCGGCCGCGCTCCCGCCGCGGCGCCGACCTGAAGTACGAGGCCGCGATAACCCTGGAGGAAGCTTTCACCGGCGTTAAGGTCCCCATCAATTTCGAGCGCACCGAGGTCTGCCAGGAATGCGACGGCACCGGCGCGCGCGGCAAGACCGGCATAAAAAAATGCCCCACCTGCCACGGCGCGGGGCGCGTGCAGTACTCACAGGGCTTTTTCGCCTTCAGCCAGGCCTGCCCCGACTGCGGCGGCCAGGGCGAGGTGATCTCCAGCCCGTGCAAGGCCTGCAACGGCGCCGGCCGCCAGAAGAAGAGCGCCAACATCAATATCAAGATCCCCGCCGGCGTGGAAGAGGGCGCGGTGCTGCGCGTTTCCGGCGGCGGCGACGCCGGCCTCAAGGGCGGCGACTCCGGGGACCTCTATATCCAGGTGGCCCTTAAGCACCACTCTCATTTCGAACGGCAGGGCCGGGACCTGGTGTACGAGTGCCCGGTCCAGGTCTGGCAGGCCGCGCTCGGCGGCGAGACCGAGGTGCCGGTGATAGAGGGCGGGCGCATGAAGATCAAGATCCCGCAGGGCACCCAGCACGGCAAGGTGTTCCGCGTGCACGAGAAAGGCATGCCCATCAACGCCGGGAAGAACCGCGGCGACCTGCTGGTGAAGATCAAGCTAGAGGTCCCGCACGAGCTCACCCCGCGGCAGCGCGAACTGTTCGGGGAACTTTCCCTGCTGGCCGGCCACGAGCCGCCGGCGGCCGAAGAAAAGGACGGCTTCTTCAAGAAGATCCTGGGCTGATGCCTCAATATTTCATCCCGTCCGAGAATATCCGCAACGGCGAGTTTTTCGCCGGGCCGGACGAATCCAACCATATAGCCAGGGCGGCGCGGGCCAGGGCCGGCGACGAGATCGAGATCTTCGACGGCAAAGGCGCGCGCTACAAGGCCGTGATCAAGTCCCTCTCGGGGGACCTGGTGTCCGGAACGCTGGGGGAACGGCTGCCCAGCCCGGCCTACAAGACCCGGCTGACGCTGTGCTTTGCGGTGGTGGCCAGGCCCGCGCTGGAGGCCATCCTGGAGCACTGCACCGAGGCGGGGGTGGACGTATTCCAGCCCGTAATGGCCTCCAGGGTGCAGTTCGACCTGTTCAGCGACTGGGAGCGCAGGGCCGGCCGCCTGAACCAGGTGGTGCTCTCCGCCGCCAAGCAGTGCGGCCGCGGCGTGCTGCCGGAAGTGCGCAAGCCGGAAAAGCTCGACGACCTGCTTGCCGCGGGCGGGGCGGCCGTGTTCGCGGCGGCCGGAGGACTCTCCGCGGACGAGGCGGCCAAGGGGCTGGCCGGCGTTTCCGGGATAAAGCTTTTTGTAGGACCGGAGGGGGGCTTTACGAAAGGGGAAATGGAGTTCGCGCGCGGCCGGGGCGCCGCCTTCATGAACCTGGGCCTGTATACTTTAAGGGCGGAGTCCGCCTGCCTGGCGGCCGCGTCCGCCCTGCTTACGCGGCTCGGCTAGTCTTCAATCCAGCCGCGCCTTGAAAGAATTCCTCAGCAGCAGTTTCTTCTTCTCTGATTTTTCCAGGATCGAAGCCACGGCCTTGCGCAGGTCTTCTATCTCTATCGGCTTGTTCAGGAACAGCTCCGCGTTGGCGCAGCAGTTGCCTTTTATCCTGGCGTCGTTAGTGGTGTTGCCGGTGAGGATTATTATCGGCGTGGCGCGGGTCTTGGGGTCTTCCTTGAGAAATTCGCAGACCTGCAGCCCGCTGATGTCCGGGAGGCCCAGGTCCACTATGGCCAGGTCCAGCTTGACCTCTTTTATCCAGTTCTGTGCCATCTCGCCGGTCTCGGCCGTCAGCACCATATAGCCTTCGTGCTCAAGGCAATACTTGAGCATCTCCAGGATCGACTTTTCGTCGTCTACCACTAATATCTTGTGCATATGTTAATCCCCTAATAACCCTAAAACTCGAATATATCATAATTTATCCCTGTTGCAAATTGATTTCCGTTAAGAGGTATCAATGTTGCGAGGACCTGCGGGCTTGCCCGCGGGGGCCGGCAAATGGTAGAAGATAGTATGGCGCCCGCTAGGAGAACCCCTATGATAGACCTTAAACCCGCATACCTCAAAAAAGTAAAGAAGATCCTTTCCGGCAACGTGCCGGAATACGACGTGCTGGTGTACGGCTCGCGCGCCGACGGCACCGCCAAAACCTATTCCTATCTCGACATCGTGGTGATGTCCGACAAGCCGCTGGTGCCGGCGCGGCTGGAGAAGCTGGCGACCGAATTCAAGGCCGCCGGCCTACCTTTCCGCGTGGAGACCATAGACTGGGGCGCCACCGGGGTCAGTTTCCGCAAAGAGATAAAAAAGACCGGCGTCCTGATACAGCAGTCCCCGAAAAAATAACCGCCCCGCGTCCCTGACCGGGCCCCCGGCTTAAACCCGCCCCGCCACTCCTGTGCCGGGGCGGTCTGCTGTCCGGCGCGGGGAGCCGGGTGAGTTACACGAAGCAGTCCCTAAAATTGTAAAATAGGCAAGTGAAGATCTATTTCAAGACCGTCGGGTGCCGGGTCAACCAGGTGGAGACCGAGAGCCTGCGCGAAAAATTCCTGGCTCTCGGTCATTCCGTTTCCGCCGATCCCGAAACCGCCGACCTCGTGGTGGTCAACACCTGCTCCGTCACCGCCAAGGCCGACCGCGACTGCGTAGCCTTCCTGCGCCGGACGGCCGCCGCCAACCCGGGGGCCGCCATAGCGGTGACCGGCTGCCTGGCCACGCTGGAGCCCGGAAAAATACTGGCGGCCGCCCCCGGCGCCACGCTGTTCTCCAACAAGGACAAAGAGTCTATCCCCGCCCTGCTCTGCGGCGCGCCTCCTTCGGACGACTTCTTCTCCGTCTCTAAATTTCACGGCAAGGCGCGGGCCTTCATAAAAGTGCAGGACGGCTGCAACCTCAAGTGCGCCTACTGCCTGGTCAACCTGGCCCGCAGCGAATTGAAGTCCAAGCCCCTCGCCGCCGCCGCAGCCGAGGTGGAAAAACTGGTCCGCTCCGGTTTCGCCGAGATCGTGCTCTGCGGCACCCGCCTCGGCATCTACAGGTGCCCTGAGACCGGGGCCGACCTCGCCGCGCTGATGGAGCGCCTGTTCGCGCTGGAAGGCAACTTCCGCCTGCGCTTCTCGTCCGTGGAATCGCAGGAGCTTACCCCTGAACTTTTGAAGGTCCTCAAAGCCGGCGGCGACAAGTTTTGCCGCTATTTCCATTTGCCGCTGCAGGCCGGCGCCGACCCTGTGCTCAGGGCCATGGGCCGCCTGTACGACACCGCCGGCTACAAGGTCAGGGTCGAGGATCTGCGCTCCGTTTTCCCCGGCGTCGGGATCTACGCGGATATCATCGCCGGCTACCCAACCGAGACCGAAGAGGATTTCGCGGCGGCGCTGGCCTATGTCCGGGAGCTGGGGCTCTCCGGGCTGCACGTGTTCAGTTTCTCCGCGCGGCCGGGCACCCGCGCCGCGGCCCTGAAGCCGCTGCCGCCTGCGGCCGTCGCCGCCCGCTCCGCCGCGCTGCGCGCCCTGGACAAGGAACTGAGGGCGGCTTTCGCCGCCTCCATGCTGGGCAAGAGGTTCACCGTCCTCGTCCTTAAGAACAAGGAAGGCCGCGCCCTGGCCCTGGCCCCCAATTTTGTAAACGTAGAACTTCCCGGGCAGCTGGCGCCGGGCGCGCTGGTGGACTGCGTGATCACGGCCGCGCGCGGCGGGGAATGTTCGGGGGCGGTATGAGGGTCTGCCCTTCCTGCGGCTACGGCAACGCCGCCGCCCTTAAATGCGCCATCTGCGGGCGCGATCTCGCCGCGGTCCCCGTGCGGCTCCCTCCGCTTGAAGAAAAAGACTCCGGCCTTATGCTGGGCGCCTGCCTGCTGGTGCTGTTCTGCGGGCTCTTCTTCTTCCTTTACCAGAATTTTCCGCGCAGCTCCGGGGAGCCTGCCGAAGTGGTGGACGCCGCCGCCGGCGAGGACTCCTTTAATAATTACGACGGGGTGGTCTACTCCCTGGAGAAAATGCGGGGGCTGCGCTTTCTGCCCGGGGCAGACAAGCTGCGCGTCCCGCCGCTGCTGCTCAGCCGCGAGGAACGCGTGGCGCTGGCCGCCGCCGCGACCCTCGGGGAATGGGCCCGGGAGGACGCCCTGGCCGCGGACCGGCGACTCTGGTTCGAAGCCCTGCTCAAAGGGGCCCGCTCCGCCCTGCCGGCCGCGCGCCGGCAGTCGGCGCTGGCCGCCGGCTACGCCGCTGGCCGCGGCCTCGACACAGCCCCGTACGCCGGGGAGATCCGCGAGGTCTCCGCGGGCCTTATCGCCGCCGGCGACGCGGGGCTGGTCAACGCCGGTTATTTCCTGGCCTCCATGGGCGGCCTGGAGGACTTCAGCGGGGCGATGGAGAAGACCCTGCTGTACGATCCGTCCCGCGAGGATAAATTTTACGCCGCCTGCTCGCTCGCCCGCCTGAACCGGCCGGAGGGCCACAGCTACCTGGCGGGGTTGATAGCCGGGGTTGACCCGGAGTTCCGCTCCAGGGCTTTCGAATGCCTGGCCTATTCCTCCGCCGCCGAGACGCCCGCCTACCTGGCCGCCCTGGCCGGGAAGGGGGGAGGAGAACTGGCGGAGGGCGCAAAAAGGACGTTAATGTTGCGCAAACAACTTGCTATAATTAAAAAGTAACACGCGTTTATATAATTATAGGCACGGGGGCGGCATTATATGGACAGCAGAGACGGAAAAAAGAAAAAAGAATCAATAGACGACATCCTCTCGGACCTCAACGGCCTGCTCAACAAGATGCCGTCCATCCTTGACGGCATAAAGATGCCCGAACCGCAGCCGGCGGAACGCGCGCCCGAGCCGGCCAGGGACGAGGTCAAGCTCCCGCCTCCTTCCGCTGACGCGGATAAGACCGTAGTCCTGCCGCCTTTTTCCGGTCTGCAGGAAGGCTCACCCGCTCCCGAACCCGCCGCCCAAAATTTCGACGCTGAAAAGACCGTAGTGCTGCAGTCCTTCTCCGGCCTTCCCGAAGGCGCCGCCTCCCCGGAGGCTAAAGCCGAAGAGCAGCCCGCTCCCCCCGCGGCGGAAAAAATGGAGCTGCAGAGCCTCGGGGACTTCATGTTCGGGGCCGGGGCCGAGCAAAACAACCAACAGCCCCCTGCCGAAAGCCCCGCCGTCCCGCAGCCGGAGGAAGCTCCGGCTCCGGCCGGGTTTACCCCCGCCGAGGAACTAAGCCAGGAATTCGTTCCGGAGGCCGAGACGCAGAAGCCCGGTCCCGAGTCGTTTTTTTCCGGCCTCCCGGCCGAATCGGCCGACCCCATAAAATTGGCCCCGCTCGGCCTGCCGGAGGGAGAGCCTTCTTCCAGGCAGTATGACACCACCAGGGATTTCGGCATCCCGGATATAGACGCCCTTCTGCAGCTTTCCGAATCAGGACAGCCTTCGGCAGCCCCGGAGACGGAACAGGCGGAGGCGCCCCTGGCGCAGGCTTCGCTGGCTCCGGCGGCGGACCCTGGCGAACCGGTGCCCACCGGAGACGAACTCGCGGAATTTGAAAAACAGCTTAAAGCGGCAGCGCCGCAGCAGGGGGATATCGTGCAGAACAACGATCAGGAAGAAGAAAAGAAAGAAGAGATTCCTCTCCAGGCCGAGGCGCAGCAGGCGCCGGCGGCCGGTCCCGAGGCTTTTATCATAGAGCCGGCGACCCCTGAACCCACCGGCTTTGAAGCCTTTACCATAGAACCGTCCACCGGGGAGACCGCCCCGGCCCAGGACGCCGGCGAGACGCTCCGTCTGGAGCCGGCTCCGGAAGCCTTGCAGGCCGAACCCCAGCAGCCGGAACCGGCTATAGCCGGCGCAGAGGAAATCTCTCTCGGAGCCCAGCCCGACCAGGCTGTGGAGACCCTGCAGGCGCAGCCTGCGGTCGAGCCCTCCATTCCCGGTATAGAGGAACTTTCTCTCGGTATCCAGCCTGACCAGGCCGGGGAAACCCTTCAGGTGCAGGCTCCGGCCGAGCCGGCCATCGAGACCGGCGCCGGTATTTCCCTCGGCTCTCCGGCCGAGCCAGCCCTCCAGGACGGGGGCGCGGAGCTTACCGTCGGCAGCCAGGGCGACAGCACGCAGCAGTTCCAGGCGCCCGCCGGGCCTTCCGCGCCGCAGGGCATAGAGCTTGAACCCGCCAGCGCCATGTTCTCCGGCCAGCCGGCGGCCGCCGTTCCGGAGCCGTCCGGCGACGAAACGCTTGTGATCGCTCCTCCCTCCGGGTCTTCCGGGGACGAAGAGAAAACCGTTATCTTCCAGGCCGGGCAGATCCCCGGCGTAACTTCCCGCTCGCAGGCGGGAGACCTGGCCGGCCTTTCCGAAAGGCCCGTCCCGGAGGGCATCCCCGCCGAGCGCGTCAAGGGGCTGGTCTTCCTTTACGCTCCCGAGGATAAAGCCCTGTGCGCCACCGTCATGGCCGAACTGGACGCCATCTGCCTCAAGTCCGCCTCCAAGCCGATGTTCGTAAAGCGCTCCTCGGTGCGCGAATGCGAGGCCGACCTGAACGCCAACGTCGCGCTGCAGATGGTGACCGATACCGGCGCCATCGGCCTGGTCTGCGTCGGCGCCGTGCCGCAGGAGAAGGTCTACGAGATGGAGAACACTTTCTCCGGCGCCAGCGGCTTCTTCAGGCATTATGATTCGTCCAGCTTCAACCACACGGCCGCTCTGGACCTGGTGTCGGACCTTATACTGCGCTAATACAACTATGATAAAAAAGTGGGACGTCGCCCCGGCCCCGAACGAAAAGAACCCCGGCCGCCACAAGCTCCAGATCAAGGGGGAGATGAAAGACATCTTCCTGATCGTCAAGAAGCTGGGCAGCGTCTGCTCGCGTCCAGAAAAAACCGCGGGCGATTTCGACTTCATCATCTACCTCTCCAAGCTGGAGATGGATACGATGGTGAAACTGAAGGCCGTCACCTCCGAGCTCAGCACCGCGGCCCCCGAGCCCGAGGAGGCTTTCGGGGAACCGGCGCCTTTCGACGTGCCGAAGCCCAAGCTGAAGCTTGCGCCCGAACCGGCCCCCAAACCGGCGGAGCAGCCGAAACCGGCCCCTGTGCAACAGCCCGCTCCCGCTCCTGCTCCTGCGCCCAAACCCATAGAGCAGCCTAAGCCGGCCCCCGCGCCCGCCCCCGCGCCCGCTCCCGCTCCCGCCCCGAAACCGGCCGAACAGCCGGCGCCGGCGCAGCCCCAGGCCGGCAGGCCCGGCATGGGCGTACCGTCCATCTCCAACCGCATGAGGAGGGAAGAGCCCGCCCAGGCCCCGGCTCCCGCTCCTGTGCCCGCGGCGGCCGCGGCCGCACCGGCGGGCGGACCGTCCGTCTCCTCGCGCATAAAGGCCCGCTGGTCCATGGAGCTGCCGCTCATCCCGACCTACAGCTTCCAGACCCTGATCGCCGGTTCCCACAACCGGTTCGCCCACGCGGCCGCGATGGCCGTGCTGGAGAACCCCGGAGTCATCTATAACCCGCTGCTGGTGTTCGGCAACCCCGGCACAGGCAAGACGCATTTCGTGAACTCCATCTCCTACGGCCTCTCGGCCTCGATAGGGCAGAGCAACATCTTCGTCACCGACGGGATAAAGCTCTCCAAGGGGATAGAACTGGCCGTCAAGGACGGCGCCATCGCCAAGCTGGAAGAGCTGCTGGGCAAGGTGAAGGTGCTCATCATCGACGACGTGCACCTGCTGATGGTGTCGGAGGCCAATAAGAAATACCTGTCCAAGTGGCTCAACGACTTCGTCACGCAGAACAAGCAGGTCGTGGTCACTTCCGTCTTCCCGCCGAAGTCGCTGGCCGGGCTCGAGGACGCGGTGGGTTTCCAGTTCACCCAGGGCTGGATGGTGGACCTGAAGCCGCCCACGGCCCAGGCCTACAAGGCCATCCTCACCCAGCTGCTGCAGGGCGTAGACGTAAAGCTTTCCGACGAGGAGATGAACAATTTCTTCGCCTCCAACCTGGTGCCTTTCGGCGACGTGACCAAGACGCTGGAAGCCATGAAGAAGCTGGAGAAGTTCATCGTCAACTCCATGAACAACTCCACGCACTCGCAGCTTATCGACATGCTGACGGGCGTGGGCGAAAGCGCGGCCGGCGGCCCTCCCGGCGAGGACGACCTGGGCAAGGCCTCCTCCTGGCAGCCTTCCTCCAAGGACTCCTGGTTCAAGTGGGGCCTGTTCTACCCCAAGGGCATGAAGCGCGAGGCGGATTTCGCCCTTTATTCGCTGCATGAGCGCGTCAAGGAGCTCGGCATGAACACCGAGTGGTGCCAGGTCTTCACGGAGGAGTACAACTCCGACGAGCTTTACGGCATCCCTTTCCGGATCGGCAACTACGCGGCGGAGAAGGGCGTGAACGGGGCCATAGTGATAGGCCCCCAGCCTACCTCGGCGCTGGGCGCGCAGGAGGCGGAATTCCGCCACATCGCCTTCAAGATACTCGACAGTTTCCTGATAAAGAGCGCGTGGCTGCCGCAGGACAGGCTGAAGTCCAAGGCCGCCTACGCCAAGACGCTGATGGACCTGGTATAGAAGATGCTCAATGAACTTATAGGAGCGGGCGTCGTAGGCGCCGCGGGCGCTTTCGGGGCCTACTGGTACCTTAAATTCCGGCACGTGCTGCCGGCCGAAGGTTCGCTGCGCTCCTCGCGCAAGGCTTTCCAGGATTTCACCTCTTTCACGCGCGAGACCATGGAGCGCGCCTACGCCCCGGAGCAGGCCGAGCATTACGGCGACATCACCAATTACTACCTGATCAAGTTCCACAAAGCCTTCCCCGACAGCTCCATGCTGCTCTTCGAAAAAGGCGAGGGCCAGTGGCGCCTGGTGAACTACCTGAAGCATTTCAAGGTGGAGCCCAAGCTGCTGACCTCCTACAAGTGGAGCGCTTTCGACCGCAGTTCCGCCGAGGGGGAAATGCTCCGCTTCGACGACGTGAAGGCCGGGGACTACCAGGGCGTGGCCGAGCTGTTCTCCGTCTTCGAGGTCCGGTCCGTGCTGATGTGCCCTTTCAGGCCCGCCGCCGGCGCCCCCGAGCGGCTGATAGTCTTCGGCGCGGGCTCCCCCGCCATGTTCGACGCCGCCCAGCCGTATCTGCGCTTCGTGGCGTCCCAGCTGACCTCCATCTCCAAGGTTTCCGACAAGGTCTTCGCGCTGAAGAAAGAGACCGACCACCTCAAGGAAGAGGTCAACGCCGTGGTCAAGGAGCTGGACGTGGCCGGCTCGCGGCTGATCCAGCGCGCCAAGGAGCGCAAGGCCCTCTACGAGGTGGTCACCAAGGTGACCGGCCCGGAAAAGGACCCGCAGGGCGGCTGCGCCGCCATCCTGAACATCGTCGCCAAGATGGTGGAGGCCGACGTGGTGGCCTGCCTGCTGTTCGACGAGGCCAAAGGCGAGCTGGTGGTCAGCCCCGGCTCCTTCGGCATCCCCGAAGAAGAGCGCATGCTCTACAGCATCCCGCTCAGCAACCACGCTTCCGCTTCCGTGCGCACCTTCCTTTCCCGCAAGCCTTTCATCACGCCCGACGCCCAGAACGACCCGGACGTGCTGACCCGCTACGCCAAGCTCTGGGAGATCCACTCCCTGATGATAGTGCCGATCTCGCTGCACGACCGCATCATCGGCGTCATGCGCGTGGGCAGCCGCCGCAAGGATTTTTTCACCCCGGACCAGCTGGAGTTCCTCTCCATCATCGCCGACGAACTGGCCATCATCATAGAGATGGTGACCCTCTACGGCAACCTTTCCAAGACCGCGCAGGAACTGGCCCAGCTCAACAAGATCAAGGACGAGTTCCTCGCCACCGTCAGCCACGAGCTAAAGACCCCGCTCACCACGATCAAAGGCTTCGTCTCCGTGATCCTGAGCGGCGAGGTCGGCCCCCTCAACGAGCAGCAGCATAATTTCCTGTCGGTCACCGACCAGTCGGTCAACCGCCTGAACCAGCTGATCACTAACCTGCTGGACCTGTCGCGCCTCAACGGCAAGGTGGAGCTGGAGTTCCAGAAAGTGGACCTCGCGGAGCTGATCCGCAGTTCCGTCTCCACCATGCTGCTCAAGGCCAGGGAAAGCAAGGTCAACCTGTCCAACACTGCCAAGGGCCTGCCCCAGGTGCAGGCCGACACCAGGTGGATGACGCAGGTGATAGACAACCTCATTATCAACGCCATAAAGTACGCCGGCTCCGGCGCTAACATCACGGTCAGCGGCACGGACAAAGGCGAGGCCGTGGTGATCTGCGTGGAGGACAACGGCCCCGGCATCCCGCCGGAGGAACAGAAGATGGTTTTTGAGAAGTTCTACCGCGGCAGGAGCAGCGCCAACCAGGTGCCCGGCACGGGCCTGGGGCTGGCGATCTCCAAGTCCGTGGTGGAGAAACACGGCGGCAAGATCTGGGTGGAGTCCAAGGTGGGCAAGGGCTCCAGGTTCTGCTTCGCCCTGCCCGTAGCGAAAAAATAGAAGGGGGCTTACATGAGAACTTTAGCGAAATTATTAGCGCCGGCCCTGCTGGCTGCGGCCGCCGCCTGCGCCACGGCCCCGGCCCCCGGTTCCTTCAAGGCCGACCCGGAAGTGCTCCTGGCCGAAGGCTCCGCCGATTTTAATCCGTCCGACCTGGGCGCCTCCCGTTCCAGGGCGGTGCTCGACGCGCAGCGCTCCGCCGTGAGGCGGGCCGCCGAGCTGTACATGGACGACGCCGCGAAGGCGGAGAATTACGCCGCGCTGGAGAACGGGCCCCTTAAAACGCCGCAGGCGTACGTGGCCAGGCACAAGGTGGTGTCGGAAGGCCCCGACGGCGCGGTTTACCGCGCCGGCGTCAAGGTCTGGGTCTATCACGACCGCCTGGCCTCGGCCCTGCGCGTCCTTAACCTGACCGGCGGCCAGGCCGGCGGTTCCATAGCGGCCTTCGCCCAGAAAGGCGCCCCGTCGCAGCCCTTCGCCAAAGGTTTCCGCGACGCCTTCTCCCGCAGGTCGGCCGCGGTCATAAAGGATTTCCCTTTCGCCGCCGACGGGGCGCTCGCCTCCGGCCCCGTGGAACCCCTGCTCGCCGCCGCCTCCGCCGCCGGGGCGGACCTGCTGATCCACGCCTCCGCCGCGGCCTCGGCGGCCGGTTCCGGCATGAACACGGGCTTTTACCCGTCCCGCGCCGACGCTTCGGCTTCAGTTTACGAAGTGTCGACCGGCCGGGTCCTGCTGGAATTGTCCATGCAGGCCAGCGCCGTGGATTCTTCCGAGGCCGTCTCTTTTTCCAAAGCCCTGGCCTCGGCCGGCGAGCTGCTGGGCCAGGAGGCCGCCGCCCGGTCCGCCCGCATGCTTAAGCCCGATGCGGTGATACGGCTCAAGGTCCTCGGCATCCAGGGCCTAGACTCCCTGGAAAAGCTGAAGGCGCAGCTGCAGCGGGTGGCCCTGAAAAGCATCAGCCTTGAAAAATATTCCGCCGGGACGGCTGTTTTCATCACCGTGCCCCAGAGTTCGGACGCGCAGGAGCTGGCCAGCGCCGTGCTGCGCGGCGACGCTTTCGGCCTGGAGCTGGAAGGCGCCGGCCCGCAGGAGATAATTTTCTCCCTGCCGCGCTGATGTCTCCTGAAGCGCGAACCCTGGTCTGCGCCGCCCTGCTGGCTTCGGCCTGCGGCTGCGCGGGCAAGTCGGTGCTGACCGTAGCGCCGGCGCTGCGGACCTGGCCGGACGCGCGGGTGGCGGTGCTGCCGTTCGACAACCAGAGTACCGACATGAGCGCTCCGGACATCATGCGTAAACTGGCGGCGGAGGGGTTCGCAAAGCGGGGCTACCAGCCCCTGCCTTTCGAAGAGGTGGACAACAAGCTTTCCGGCCTGGGCATCTCCGAGGGGGGGCAGCTGCCCTCCGTAAAACCGGAGGAACTGGGCAAGGCGCTGGGAGCGGACCTGCTGTGCTACGGGGACGTGGAAGACTTCACCTTCCAGAACCTGGGTTTCGTGGTGCGCAAGAACGTGGGCCTGAGCGTGAGGCTGCTCTCGGCCGCCAGCGGAGAAGTTCTCTACGAGGCCAGCGGGTCGGGCAAGGATCTGAAGTTCTACACGGACAAGGACGAGGCCAAGGCGGCCTTCGTGGAGCAGCTGGCGCTTAAACTGGTGCAGAACCTGCTTAAGACGCCGCTCAAGAAAGAAGCGGAGGCGGCGGCCTGGAAAGCCCTGGACGGCCTGCCCCGCAGGCAGCTGAATAACGAGGAGGCAAAATGAGTAAAACTAATTTTCTGGTGGCGGTTCTTTTCCTGGGAGCGGCCTGCGCGCCTTCCAAAACGGTAAAGACCCAGCAGGCGCAAAGCGTGGACGTGACCGAGAAGGTCAAATCCGACCTGACGGGCCCCAAGCGCCGGGTGGGCGTGGTGGAGTTCGAGAACAAGTCCGCCTACGGGCAGGGCCGCCTCGGCGGCGCCGCCTCGGACATCCTGGTGACCGAGCTGGTGAAGTCCGGCAAATTTATAGTGGTGGAAAGGGACCGGCTGAGCAAGATCATGGAAGAGCAGAAGTTCCAGGGCCAGGGCATGATAGACTCGGCCACCGCCGTGAAGATCGGCCAGGTGCTGGGCCTCGAGGCCATAGTGGTAGGCTCCGTTTCGCAGTTCGGGGTCAAGAAAGAAGGGTCCGACTACCTGCTGACGCAGTCCAAGCGCCAGGTGGCCGACGTGACCGTGGACCTGAGGCTTATCGACGTGGCTAGCGGCCAGGTGATCCTGGCCGACTCCGGCAAAGGCATGGCCAAGTCCACCAAGGCCTCGTTCCTGGGCATGGGCACCAAGGGCGGCTACGACGAAACCCTCGAGGGGGAGGCCCTGCGCGCCGCGCTGGTGCAGTTCGTCACCAATATCTCCAGCCAGCTCAACAAGAAAGCCTGGTCCTGCATGGTCGCCGACGCGGCCGGCGAGGAACTCTATCTGAACGCCGGGCAGGATTCCGGCGTGGAGCCGGGCCTGAAGCTGGACTGCTACCGCCAGGGCGCCGAGATCCGCGATCCCCGCTCCAACCTGGTCATCGGCCACCGGGAAGAATACATAGGCCGGGTGGAAGTAGAGCGCTATTGCGGCGAGGGCGGCGACTGCGCCGTGGCCCGCGTCACCAAGGCCGGGGGCGCCTCTGCCCGGGCCCGGGACATCTGCCGCCTGGTCAGATAAAATTCGCGGCCCGCAACCCGACAGTACGCTGTCGGGATGGCCTGCTATACTGGATTTATGCTGTCGAAGCTGCGCACATTGTGCCTTAAAGGCATAGACGGACGGGAGGTGAACGCCGAGGTTTACATCGCCTCGGGCCTGCCCGCCTATACCGTGGTAGGCCTGCCCGACGCCGCCGTGAAGGAGGCCAAGGACCGGGTGGTGGCCGCCGTGCGCAACTCCGGCTTCGACTTTCCTTCCAAACGCATTACCGTCAACCTCGCCCCCGCCGAGATAAAAAAAGCCGGCACGCATTTCGACCTGCCCATAGCGCTGGGGGTACTGGCCGCCGCGGGCCGGCTGGGCAAGAAACTGCCCGCCGCTCTGGAGGATACTTTCTTTATAGGGGAACTGGCTCTCGACGGCTCGGTCCGGCCGGTAGCGGGGGTGCTGCCCATGCTGCTGGCGCTTAAGGGCCGGGGCAAGACAGCCGTGGTTCCGGCCGGCAACGCCGCGGAAGCCGCGGTGTCCGGTATTAAATGTTTTTCAGCCTCCAGCCTGAAGGAGGTGGCGGCCTGGCTTACGGGCGGGGAGGAACTTCCTCCCTGTGCCGCTCCCGCCGGCCGTGTCGCCTCCGCGGCGCCAGGGACGGATTTTTCGGAGGTTAAAGGCCAGGCTTTCGCCAAGCGGGCCATGGAGATAGCCGCCGCCGGCTTTCACAACATAATCCTGGTAGGGCCTCCCGGCACCGGCAAGAGCATGCTGGCGCGCCGCTTCGGGGCCCTGTTGCCGCCGATGAGTTCCGACGAGTCGCTGGAAACCACCAAGCTTTATTCGGTCAGCGGCCTGGTCCAGGCCGGGCGGCTGATCTCCGACCGCCCTTTCCGGGAGCCGCACCACACCATTTCCGACGCCGCGCTGATAGGCGGCGGCTCCAGCCCCCGCCCGGGAGAGGTCTCCCTGGCGCATAACGGCGTACTGTTCCTCGACGAATTTCCGGAATTCTCGCGCCCGGCGATAGAGGCCCTGCGCGAGCCCCTGGAGGCCTGCCGCGTGACGGTGGCGCGCGTGAAGGAGAGCGTGGCCTACCCGGCCCGGTTCCTCCTGGTGGCGGCCATGAACCCCTGCCCTTGCGGCTACCTCGGACACCCGGTGCGGGACTGCTCCTGCACGCCGGTGCAGGTGGCTAAATACCGGTCCAAGGTTTCCGGGCCCATCCTCGACAGGATAGACCTGCAGGTGCAGCTGTCCCCTGTGCGTTATCAGGATTGGGAGGCCGCGCCCAGGGGTGAGCCTTCGGTGCTGATCGCCGCCAGGGTGGCGGCGGCGCTGGAGATACAGCGGGCGCGTTTCGCGGGCGGCCGGGCCAAGGCCAACGCTTTTATGTCCGGGGCCGAGCTGCGGCGCCATTGCGCGCTGCCGGAAGGCGCCTCCTCCGTGCTGGAGACGGCCATGAACAAGCTCGGCTTTTCCGCGCGTTCGCTCGACAAGATACTCAGGATCTCCCGCACCATAGCCGACCTGGACCGCAGCGCGGCTATAAAGAGGGAGCATATTATAGAAGCGGTACAGTACCGTATGCTGGATAAGGCGGCGGTGCCGGCGGGTGTAGCTTGAACGGATCTGGTATTGGAGGAATATGAAAAGAACGATATTAACAGCGGTACTTTGCCTCTTCCCGGCCGGGCTTTTCGCCCAGCAGGCGAAACTGGTGGAGACGGAACTTAAAGAGCCCGCGGCCAAAGCCGCGGTAAAAGCGCCGCCAGAACCGCCCAAGCCTTCGTCCGCGGTTAAAACGGCTCCGGCCAAAAAGCCGGCGGCGCGGACCGCTCCGGTGAAGGAAGCGGCCGTCCTGGAACCGGTCAAAGAGCTCACGGGGCCCGGCGCCGGTTTTTCCGTAGGCAAAAAGCACGTGGTGGACGGCGGAGACACGCTGTGGGACCTTTCCACCAGGTACTACAAGGACCCCTACAAGTGGGGCAAGATCTACAACGCCAACCTGTCCACGGTGGAGAACCCTGACAGGATCTATCCCAGGGAAGAGCTGGTGATACCCGACATCACGGAAGAGGTCAGGCCCGAACATAAGGCCGCGGAAGTGACCGGCGTGGATACGGCGAAGGAAGCCGAGTTGTCCAGCTCCGACGTGGCCCAGCCGGAAGAAGCGGCCGTCGAAGCCGAAAAACCCGCGCCCGCGCCGGCCCAGGCCAGGAGCGCGCGCGCCAAGGTCCCGCCCCCGGCCGTCGGCGAGACCCTTAAAGGTTTTGCTCTCTCGGACCTTTCCGAAGAGATGCCCGAACACCAGAAAGAATGGTCCGGCGGGGTGAGCGTCGTTCCCTCCGCCTGGCGCGAGGACGGCGTAATAACCGCCAAGGAGAAGGGTAAAGGCGACGCGATGGAAGAGAGCCTGACCATGGGCGGGGAGCTGGTCTCTATTTCCATGACTAAAGCTGGCCTGGCCGCCGCCGGCGATTACCTGGCCGTGTATATGAAAGGCGCCGACGCCCTCGACAAGGCGGGCAAGAAGATCGGCCTTGAGATCCAGTACGCCGGCATGGCTGAGGTGGTCAGCGCCGAAGGTTCGGAAGTGAAGGCGGTCATAATCGACGCGGTCACGTCTATTTCCAAGGGCTACATAGTCAAGAAGAAGTAAGCCTGGCCCTGGGGGGGCTGCGATGGGGGTTTGCGCCGGGGAGGAGCGGTTGGCGCGGGTGCGCCTTAACTTCTTCGCCTGTCACAAGAGCGACTGGCTGCTGCGCCTTATGGGGCTGTACGGGGGCGCGGCAGAGCTGCTTAAAAGGCCGGCCGCTGAAATAGCGGCGGAAGGCGGCGTGATGGGAGAGACGGCCGATCGCCTGGCCGCCCAGACGGCGGCGGCCGACCCGGAGAAAGAGCTGCGCGCGGCCGAGCGCTGCGGCGTTTGCGTCCTTACGGCCCTCGACGAGGGCTATCCCGAACTTTTAAAAGAGATCTATGACCCGCCGCTTGTGCTGTACCTGCGGGGGGAATTTAAACCGCTGCCCGCCGCCGCGATAGTGGGCACGCGCCGGGCTACGCCTTACGGCCTGCGCACCGCGGCCCGCCTGGCGGCGGAATTGGCCGGCGCCGGGGTGGCGGTGGTCAGCGGGCTGGCCCGCGGGGTGGATACGGCGGCCCACCGGGCGGCGGTAGAGAGCGGCGGGGTGACCTGGGCTGCGCTCGGGACAGGCCTGAACAGGATCTACCCGGAGGAGAACCGGCGGCTGGCCGATAAGATAGCGGCTTCCGGCGGCGCCCTGGTCTCGGAATTCCCGCTGGACAAAGGGCCGCTCCCGGCCAATTTCCCGCGGCGCAACCGCGTCATCTCCGGGCTGTCGCTGGCCACGGTGGTGGTGGAGGGGGGCTTCGAGTCGGGCGCGCTTATAACGGCGCGCTTCGCCCTGGAGCAGGGCCGCGAGGTGCTGGCGGTGCCGGGGCCGGTGGATTCCCCGGTGAGCCGGGGGCCTAATTATTTCATCAAGAACGGGGCTTACCCGGCGGAGACCGGCGAGGACGTGATAGCCTGTTTCCCGCCGGAGCGGTTGTTCGGCCTGCGGCTCCGCCCGGCGGCGGGCGGGCCCTCGGAGGGAGCGCTGCGGGCGCTTTCGCCCGACGGGCTGGAGGCCTACACCGCGATAGCGGCCTCGGAGGAAGGGCTGAGCGCGGACGAGGTGACGGGGCGGCTGGGCTGGCCGGTGCAGCGGGCGGCGGCGGCGCTGTTCGAGCTGGAGACTTCGCCGCTGCTGGTGTCGCGCAACGGCCGCTACTGCCGCGCGGTGTAGTTCTGATTTCGCGCAATGCAGGTGCGGTAACATGTCTCCTGGGGCAGCCGGGGGGATTACCCCGCTCACCCGGACTGCAGGGAACCGTTGCGCGGTTCCCCTCAACCGGAGGAACCGGTTGAGCCTCCCTTCCCCAACGGGTGCTCGGGGTAATCCCCCCGGCCGCCCCTCCGAGTCCATCCCACAGCTAAATCCGGCGGAAATCAGCCTTACACTTTGCCTTATAAGGATAAAATATAATATTATAGATATCTAATTTATGGCTGAAAAAACTGAGAAACCTAACAAACCTTCGAAATCCGCCAAGCGGCACCTTGTCATTGTCGAGTCTCCTACCAAGGAAAAGACGATAAGCCGCTTTCTGGACGCCAATTATGTCGTGCGCAGCTCTTTCGGGCACGTGCGCGACCTGCCCAAGGACGAACTGGGCGTAGATACCGCCGGCGAGTTCACTCCCAAATACGTGCTCGTGGAGCGGGCCAAGAAGATCATCGCCGAGCTCAACACGATCGCCAAGAACGCCGACGTGATCTACCTGGCCACCGACCCTGACCGCGAAGGGGAGGCCATCAGCTGGCACCTCCGGGAAGCGATCAAGGCGGACGTGCCGTTCAAGCGCATCAGCTTCCACGAGATCACCAAGAGCGCCATCGAGGAATCCCTCAAGAGCCCGCGCGACCTGGACATGGCGCTGGTCAACGCCCAGCAGAGCCGGCGCATCATAGACCGCATCGTGGGCTACAAGCTTTCCCCGCTCCTGTGGAGCAAGATAAAGAGCGGCCTGTCCGCCGGGCGCGTGCAGAGCGTGACCGTGCGCCTGATCGCCGAGCGCGCCAAGGAGATAGCCGCCTTCAAGGAAGAGGACTATTACACGCTTTACACCAGGCTCGCCAAGGTGATGCCCGAGGGCGACAAGAGCGGCTACAAGGACTTCGACTCCAAGCTGGTGCGCTGGGGCGGCGCCGCCGTGGAGCAGACTATCCTGCTCAAGCTCTTCGCCGAGGACTACCGCTACAAGACCTCCGTCTTCAAGAAGCTCGAGGACACCGTGGAGGCCGGCACCCACCTGCGCAATTCCAAGCTTACCGTGTCCAAGGTGGACGCCAAGGCCGTGCGCCAGAAGCCCAAGCCGCCGTTCATCACCAGCACGCTGCAGCAGGACGCTTACAACAAGCTGGGCTTCTCTTCGGACCGCACGATGAAGGTGGCCCAGAGCCTCTACGAAGGCGTGGAGATGGGCGGCGAGCGCTCCGGCCTCATCACCTACATGCGTACCGACTCTTTCAACGTGTCGGTCGACATGCAGAAGGAAGCGGCCAAGTTCATCGCCGAAATCTACGGCAAGGATTTCTGCCCGGCCAAGCCGCCGACGTATCTTAAGAAGGTCAAAGGCGCGCAGGAAGCGCATGAAGCCATCCACCCCACCTCGGCCTACAAGCGGCCCGAGGAGGTCGGCCAGTTCCTGAACCCCGACCAGGCCAAGCTCTATGACCTGATCTGGCGCCGCTTCATGGCCAGCCAGATGGAAGAGGCGATCTTCGACTCGCTCTCCGTGGAGTTCTCCGACGACAAGGGGCGCGCCGTGCTGCGCACGAGCGGGCGCACCATCAAGTTCGAAGGCTACCTGAAGATCTACATGGAGGAGAAGGAAGAGGAAGTGGCCGGCGAGGACGAGGAAGGCTCGATGGCGCTCCCGCCGCTCAAGGAGGGCGACGTCGTCGTCCTCAAGGACGTCTCCACCAAGGCGCACAAGACCAGCTCCCCGCCCAATTACAACGAGGCCAGCATCATCAAGACGCTGGAGAAGCACGGCATCGGCCGCCCTTCTACTTACGCCGTGATCATCAAGAACGTGGTGGACCGCGGCTATATCAACAAGGAAAAGGACCGCAAGCTCCTGATCACCGAACTGGGCGCCCTGGTGACCGAGAAGCTCAAGGATTTCTTCAAGGACATCATGGAGATCTCCTATACGGCCTCCATCGAGGACAAGCTGGACGATATCGCCGACGGCACCATGGACTGGGTGAAGTTCATGAAGGAGTTCTACGGCCCGTTCGCCATAGAGCTCGCCACGGCGGAAAAGGACATGACCAAGTCCCGCCCGAACGTTATCAAGACCGACGAGAAGTGCCCGCTGTGCCTCAGCCCCATGGTGCAGCGCGAGAGCCGCTTCGGCAAGTACCTGTCCTGCTCGCGCTTTCCCAAGTGCAAGGGCAAGGTGCCGCTGGACAAGGAAGGCAACAAGCAGGAGTACTTCTCCCCGATCAAGACCGAGAAGATCTGCGCGAAGTGCAGCAAGAACGCGATGCTGCTGCGCAAGAGCGCGCGGGGCTACTTCCTGGCCTGCTCGGGCTTCCCCAAATGCCGCAACATAGAGCAGCCCACGCCCGAAGAGGTGGAGCGGCTGCTGAACCTGAAGAACAAGCCCGCCTGAAGCCTGGCGGCGCTGCGATAAGGACGGCGGGTAAAGCCCGCCGTCCTGTTTTTTTTCTGCTAGAATTTACTTATGAAGCTGCTCGTGGACCAGTTCCTGCTGCACCTGAGGGCGCAGCGCAATTTCGCCAGGAACACTATAAAAGCCTACCAGTTCGACCTGGGGGAGTTCCTCGCCTACGCCGCCGGCAAGGCCGCCTCCCCGGCGGGCCTGGACCGCCTGCTGATGCGCGGCTACATCGCCTCCATAAGCGACAGGAAGGTTTCCCGCAACACCCTGCTCCGCAAGATCTCGGCGGTGCGCTCTTTCGTGCAGTACCTGCTGGAGACCGGGCAGCTGGAGACGGACCCTTTCGACCTGATCACCATCCCCAAAAAAGAAAAGCGCCTGCCGCGCTTCCTGACCGAGGGGGAAGTGGGCAAGCTGCAGGATTACAACCGCCCGGAAGAGGTGAACGCGAGGGAGAAGGGCTATTACTCCGCGCTGCGCGACTACGCGCTTTTCGAATTGGTCTATTCCAGCGGCCTGCGGCGCTCGGAGGCCGCGGGCCTGAATATCGGGGACCTGGACCTTTACTCGGGCTTCGCCCGGGTGATGGGCAAGGGATCGCGCGAGCGCCTGGTGCCCGTCGGGGATAAGGCCGTCCTCGCGATACGCGAGTACCTGGAGACCCGCCCGAAGCCGCTGGCCCACGGCAACCCGCTTTTCCTCAATCACAAGAACACCCGCCTGAGCGGGGCCGGGATCGCGCTTATCTTTAAAAAAATGGCGAAGCGCGCCCGTTTCGCCAGGCCCATGAATCCGCATTCCGTGCGCCATTCCTTCGCCACCCATATGCTCGACCACGGCTGCGACCTGAAGTCCGTGCAGGAGATGCTGGGCCACAAGAACCTGCAGACCACCGAGATCTACACGCACGTTTCCCTGGAGCGCCTGAAAGAGGTCTACGACAAGGCGCACCCGAGGGCCAAGAAATAATGCCTTTCGACCCGTCTCTGGACAACGGCCCCGAACTGCTGGCAAAGGCGGCCAGGGCTGCGGGCTCGCGCCCCGACCTGACCCAGGGCGGCGGCGGCAACGTTTCCGTCAAGATCGGCCCGGAGCGGATGCTGGTAAAGGCCTCGGGCGTGCAGCTTAAGGACGTGACGTCCGCCTCCGGCTACGCCCTGGTGAACTACGGCAACATCAAGCGCCGCATCGCCGCCGGGCCCGGGGAGGAAGGGGCGTTCTCCGACTATATCTGCGCGCAGGCCCTGGAGGTGAAGGGGGTGCCTGGCGCCAAACCTTCTATCGAGACCGGTTTTCACGCGCTGCTCAACACGGTGGTCGTCCACACCCACTCGGTCTACGCCAATATCCTCAACATGAGCGCCGAAGGCCATAGCCTCGGCCGCCGGCTGTTCCCGAACGCCGAGTTCCTCCCTTACCGGTCGCCGGGCCCGCAGCTCTGCACCGCCGTGGGCGAGAGGGCCTTGCCGCGCGGGCCGCAGGTTTTTTTCCTCGCCAACCACGGCCTGGTGGTCTCCCACTCCGGGGTGGAGGGCGCCCTGGAGCTCAACGACAGGGTCAATGAGACCATAAAGCGCCGGCTAGTCCTGCCGGCCTATCCTGCTGCGCCGCCGGCGCGGGGCTTAACTCCCCACAATGCGGCGTCGCTGGCCCGTTACGGCAGGGACTACCTGCTGGCCAACGTTCTTTCCCCGGACCAGGCGCTCTACTGTTCCCCCGAGGCGCTGGGGGGGGGGGCCGGGCAAGCCGTAAATGAAGTGCTTACCGCCCTTTTCTACATACTGGACTGTATAAAAGCCGCGGGTCTCACCCCGAGGTTCCTCACCCCGGGGGAAGTCGCCTATTTCGACGCCATGAAGAGCGGCCGCTACAGCAGGAAATAGGGTCCGCCCGGATCCCCGCAGTGTGCCAGGGATGCCGTCGATGGGTTTCTAGAATTCCAGGTTGGGCCTTAGGATGAACTGAAAACTGTTGGGGGCTTTGGTTCCGGCGGCGCTGTTGGACAGCGGGCCGGAATATTTTTTGTCCGCCGTCCAGACGAAGCCCAGCCCCAGCGTGAAGGCCATGCGGGACTTCTTCATCGGGAATTTTTTATCCACCACCAGGTAATGCCGTATGGGCTCCAGCTTCTTCTGGGAGAAGTCCGAGGTGTATTCGAAACCGCTGTTGAGCAGCCAGAAGCTGCCTTTCTCCTTGAAATCGGTGCGGCTGCGCCGGAAGCCCACGAAGAAAGAATCCGCGATGTAGCGGCTCTCGTGGAACTTGGCCCCGCCGCGGAAGCTCCAGCGCAGGCTGCGGTCGGCCAGGATCTGCTCGCCTTTCAGCTTGCCCTCCATCTGCATCCAACCCTCCCTTATCAGCACGTTGTCCTTGATATGGTGCGTGCCCAGGTCTATGAGCAGCCCGGAATAGCCGTTGCGCTTGCCCTGCAGGGACTTGTTGATGGTATCGAAGGAGACCACGTTGCCGAGGAAGAAGGAGAGCGCCCACGGCTCTTCGAAGCCGGCCGTGGCCGCCTGTACCGCGTTGAAATTATCCCCGAACTGCATGCCCTTGTAAAAGCCGGGCTCGTGCCTCTTTATCAGCGTGCCGGCGTAGGGCATAGGGTTTAAGCTCGCTTCTACGATAAGCGTGCGGGGATGGTAGAATTTGGTTATAAGCTCCCGGTAGATCTCCAGCTCCGACTCCACCTCCAGGTGGGGGATGGGCTTGCCGGTCAGGCTGTTGTAGACGCCTATGGCGGAGTAATACGGGTCAAGTTCTATCTCCAGGGTGGTGCGCTTTTCCGCGGGTTCTTCCGCGCGCGTCAGGGAGGGGGCCAGGGCGAGGGCACAGGCGAGCAGCAGTTTCATAGACGGATAATTTATCATTTTTTGATTTGATATACTTTCACCTATGAAGACGATCCTCTTTTCTCTGGCTTTCCTGGCGCTCGTTCCCGCGTCTGACGCCGCCGATATTAAAGCGAAGATACGGGCCCTGGCCGCCGCGCCCGGCGTCAAGAACGCCTCCTGGGGCCTGAGCGTAAAAGACCTCTCCGGCCGGACCGTGGCGCAGCTGAACCCGGAGCTGAACCTTACCCCGGCCAGCATCCTGAAAGTTTTCGTCGCCGCCGCCGCGCTGGAAAAACTCGGGCCAGAGAAAACCTTCACCACCAGGCTCTACCGCGACGGCGCCGTGGTCAACGGCTTCCTCAACGGGAACCTGTATCTCAAAGGGAGCGGGGACCCGTCGCTGGGCTCGCAGCTGATAAAGGACGCGCGCCCGCTGGAGGAAGTTTTTAAAGAGTGGGCCGCGGCCGTGAAGGCCGCCGGGATAAACGTC
This sequence comes from uncultured Elusimicrobiaceae bacterium, assembly GCA_964417965.1. Classification (GTDB taxonomy): domain Bacteria; phylum Elusimicrobiota; class Elusimicrobia; order Elusimicrobiales; family UBA9959; genus UBA9959. The sequence continues at coordinate 55,923 of CAYQJX010000004.1, read as the reverse complement.
GTCAACGGTTCCGTGGTCGGAGACGATTCTGCCTTCGAGAGCGTGCAGCCTGGCTCCTGGGCCTGGGAGGACATCGGCAACTATTACGCGGCCCAGCCTTCAGCCCTGACCTCTAACGACGGGCTCTACAAGCTCTATCTTAAGCCCGCCGCCGGGGTGGGCGGCGAAGCGGCGGTGCTGCGCACCGAGCCGTTCGTGGAGGGGCTTAAGTTCGAGAACTATATGAAGACCGGTCCCGCCGGCTCGGGCGATAACGGCTACATCTACGCCTTCCCCGGCCAGACGACCGCGGTGCTGCGCGGCAGCATCCCCCAAGGCGCCGCGGAATTCGCCATCAAGGGCGCCCTGCCGGACCCCGCCCTGTTCGCGGCGCAGAGTTTTGGCGCCTATCTTACCCGGGCGGGGGTTAACTCCAATAAAAAGCCTTTCAGGGGGGCGCCGGCGCAGGGGGCGAAGCTCGAGCTCATAGCCGAAACGGTTTCCAGGCCGCTTAAGGACGCGGTGCGGGTCACCAATAAGCGCAGCTTCAACCTGTACGCCGAGCTGCTGCTGCGGCAGCTGGGCGGCGGCAAGGCCGAGGCCGGCCTGGCGGCCGTAAAGGATTTTCTGGCGGTCAACGGGGCGGATGTTTCCGAGCTGAAGCTGGTTGACGCCTGCGGCCTGTCCTGGCGCAACATGACGAAGGCGGAAACCTTCACGGACCTGCTGGCCGCGGTGTCTAAGAAAAACTATTTTCCGGTTTTTTACGACTCGCTGGTATACCCCGGGGACCCGGAGGCTACCGGGCACGTCAGGGGGCTGGGCAAGGGGACGCCGCTGGAGAAGGGGCTGCGGCTGAAGTCGGGCTCGCTCAACGGCGTGCGCTCCTACACGGGCTATCTCAAAACAAAAAAGGGCAAGACCCTGGTCTTCACCTCCATCCTCAACAACTACTCCATGCCCGGCGCCGCCGCCGACAAAATGCACGAGGAACTCCTGCTCGAGCTTTACAACGCGTATTAGATTTGAGGCAATCAGGTCTGGCGCCGGGCCCGGGTTAGCAAAAGCCTCTCGGAGGCCGAGGCTTGCGTAAGCGCCGAGGCCGAGAGCGGCAGGCGCGCGCACGGTGTGCGCGACGCCGTTTTTGCGTTCCGGGCCCGGTGACAGGCCGGCCGTAGCTTTGTGTTACTCGTAGCGGAGGGCTTCTATGGGGTCCAGCATGGCGGCGCGCAGGGCCGGCCAGAAGCCGAAGCCCACGCCTATCAGCGTAGAAAAACCAAAAGCGAAAGTCACCGTCCCCGCCCCCAGCGTCGGCGGCACCTTGGTGAAGAAATAGGCCGCCCAGCCCAGCCCGAAGCCCAGCCCCACCCCCAGCGCCCCGCCTATCAGGCAGAGCACCACCGCCTCTATCAGGAACTGGCTTAAAATATCCGAGTTGCGCGCGCCGAGGGCCTTGCGCAGGCCGATCTCGCGCGTACGCTCCGTCACGGAGACCAGCATGATGTTCATGATGCCGATGCCGCCCACCAGGAGCGAGATCCCCGCGATGCTGTAGACCACCAGCGACAGCTTGCCCATGGTGCTCTTGAACATCTCTATCTGGGCTTCGAAGGTGCGCACATCGAAATCGTCCTCGGCGTCCTCCCGGGCCCCGCGTTCCGACCGCAGGGCCAGGATCACCTGGCGCCGGGTCTCGGGGGCGTCCGCGGGCGCGGGCGCCGTGACCTCTATATAATCCAGGCGGCTGGAGCCGAAGACGCGCTTGGCCGCGGTATTGAGGGGGATATAGGCCGTGGGCCTGCCGCCGAAGATCTGCTCGGCCTTGTGGTCCTCGGCCACGCCCACCACGTTGAAATTTATGCCGTTGATCCTGATGTCGTTATTGACGGCGTCCTCGGAGTCGAAGAGTTTTTTGGACAGGGTCTGGTTGATCACCACGACGCGGGCTTTGTCCCGGTTCTCGGCTTTCGTGAAAAAGCGCCCGGTCAGTTTGCGGTTCTCGAAGAATTTGTCGCGGGGCGCCTGCTCCTCGAGCGTGTAGCCCTCCCGGCTCTGTACGCTGGAGTCCACGTGCCTGTCGCCGGCGGAAATCTGCAGGTCGCGCGCCAGGATAGGGGTGATCTTCTCGGCCAGCGGGGCTTTGGCCTTGATGGCGTCCACGTCGTTCATGGTAAAGCGCCGGTGCGGCCTGCCGTGCTGGCGGTAAGGGATCACCCAGACCTTCTTGGCGTCGTCCTCGCTGGCCCCGGAGAGCAGGCTCTTCATGAACCCCTCGCTTATCGTCATCAGCGAGATGATCGCGCCCACGCCGATGAAGATGCCCAGGATGGTCAGCGCGCTGCGCATCTTATGGCTCCAGATGGCCTTGAAGGCCACCTTCAGCTGTTCGAAGAATTCGGAAGGGGAAAAGCTCAGGCGCGCCGGGGGGAGGTCCGTCCTGGCGGCTTCGGGCGCCGGCCCCGCGCGCCTGCGGCTCTCGTCGGAAACTATCTGCCCGTCCTTCATGCGGATGACCCGGTCGGTCATCGCGGAGATCTCGTCGTCGTGCGTCACGATCACCACGGTGAGGCCGCGCGCGTTGAGGTCCTTTATGACCTGCATCACTTCCTGGCGGCTTACGGCGTCCAGGTTGCCGGTCGGCTCATCCGCGATCACCACCAGCGGGTCGTTCACCAGCGCGCGCGCTATGGCCACCCGCTGGCATTGCCCGCCGGAAAGTTCGTTGGACTTATGTTTAACCCGGTCCGACAGGCCCACCAGCGCCAGGCAGTCGAGGGCTTTTTTTGAATTGGTGCCCAGGCCCGTATAGACCATGGGCAGCAGCACGTTGTCCCTGGCGGTGGTGCGCTTTAAAAGGTGGAAGGACTGGAAGATAAAGCCGATCATGCGGCTGCGGATGGCGGCCAGGCGGCCCTCGCCCAGGCTGGCCGTGGGGTGGCCGGCGAAATAATACTCGCCGCCGTCGACCCGGTCGAGGAAGCCCATGATATGCAGCAGCGTGGATTTTCCGGAGCCGGACGGCCCCACCAGCGACACCAGTTCTCCGGCGTTGATCTGCAGGGAGACCTCTTTGAGGGCCTCCACGCGGAAAGACCCGGTGGTGTAGGTCTTGGAGACCTTCCTGATATCTATGAGGGGCGCCATTAGTGGGAGACGTTGAAGCCGGAGCGTTCCTTGGCGATGCCGGTGGAATAATAGACGGTGTCCGTATCGGCGAGCCCCGAGAGCACCTCGATGGCGTTCTCGTTGGTCGCGCCGACGGTGATCTTCTTCTCGGTCAGCTTGGCCTCGGCGGAAGCCTTCACCGAGACCAGGGCGTCGCCGTCGCGGTATTTCACCGATCTCCTGGGGATGGTCATGACGTTGGGCTTGCTGCCGGTGATGATCAGCACATCGGCGGTCATGCCGGAGCGCAGCACGGGGATATGGCGGACGGGCAGGAGCTTGACCTCGTAAACTATGACGCCGTCCTTCAGGGAGGATTCATGCGAGATGGCCAGCACCCGGCCCTCGTAGCGGTCCTTGGGGAAGGCGTCCAGGTAAAAATCCGCCTTCTGTCCTTCTCTCACCGCCCCTATGTCGGTCTCGTCCACATAGGTCTTTACTATCAGGCGGTCGGAGATCACGGCCAGTTCCTTGGCCGCGCTGACCGACTGGCCCGGCTCGACGGCGCGCTTGACCACCATGCCGGAGATCGGGGCCACCACGGGGGTGAGGTTGTAGGCTTCCTCCACCATTTTTTTCTCCTCCGGGGTGGACTCCTGCATCTTAAGCGAATCCAGCAGCGCGGTGCGTTCGCTGGAACTGACCCAGGCCATCACCTGGCCCTGCGCCATGGTCTGCCCTTCCGTGAACAGCACCTGCTCCGCCCGGCCGCCCACCGAGGGCGTCACCAGCACGCGGTTCTCCGGTTCTATGTTGCCGGTGGCCTGGGTCTTCATCACCAGCACGCCGCGCTCGGGTTTGGCCGGGGACAGCTCGGAGACGCGCCTGGCCTCGCGTTTTACCCCGGCCTGTTTGGCCCAGAGCCAGCCGCCGCCTACCAGGGCCGCCGCCAGCACGGCGAAGATGAATTTCTTGGTCTTGTAAAAAGGCAGTTTCATTTCTTATTCTCCGATGGACTGAATAAAGGCGGCGTGGCTGACCGCCAGCCCGCGCCCGGCCGACAGGTACTGGTTCTGCTCGCTGATCAGCTGTTCCTCTACGTTGCGCCACTCGAAGTAGGAGGCCTGGCCGGCCAGGTACTGCTTGCGTACCAGCCAGGCCCTGGCCCGGGCCGCTTCCAGGGAGCTGTTCGCCACGTCCAGGTAGGAGCGCGCCTCGCGCCACGCCAGGAAAGCGTCCTCGGCGTTAAGCGAGACCTCGTCCGCGGCGTCGCGCAGGGCGGCCTCGGCGGAGCGCAGGGCGGAGCCGGCGGCGTCCAGGTCGGAAGAGAGTTTCCCGCCCGAGAAAAGCGGCACCCGCACGCTGGCCCCGAGCGACCAGCCGTTAGGCGCGGCGGGCCAGTCCGTGCCGGCCCACTTGTAGCTGCCCGAGGCCTCGGCCCCCGGCAGCCTGGCGCCTTTGGCGGTCTCTACGCCGGACCTGGCCGAAGCCAGGGCCGCCCGTGCCGCCCGCAGGGAGTAGTGGCCGTCCAGTTTGGCGGAGAAAGCGGAGAAGTCGGCGGGGGGCTCCGGGGGCGTCGGCAGGGCAAGCTCCGGGGCGGGGGACTGCGCCGGGCGGGTGAGGAGCCGGTTGAGCTTTCTCTCCAGCAGGCGGAGGTTCTTGGCGTAGCGCTCGTGCTGCCACTGCGCGGTCTTGAGGGCCGCTTCCGTTTCCAGCAGGGCGGCCTTGTTCTCGCGGCCGGCCTGGTATTTAAGGCGGATGAGTTCCAGGTTGTCGGTCCTGCGCTTGAGCGTCCCCTCCGACAGCTTTATCGTCTCCCGGGCGTTGAGGATATCGGCGAAGGCCGATTTGAGCTCGTAGGTCAGGCGGGAGGCCGTCCTGTCGTAGGCGGCCTGGGCCGAGGTCCTGGCGGCTCCGGCGGCACGCACGGCGGCGGGCAAAGCGGGGGCGAACAACGGCTGGGTGGCGCCAAAACCGTAAGAGTAGGAATCGTAAGGATCCGCGCCCTGCGCTCCGGCGCGGGCGTAGGAGCCGGAAGCGTAGACGCTGGGGTGGAGGCCGGCGCGGGCGGAAGTCTCCTTATAGCGCGCCGCCTCCAGGTTCTGGGCCGCGGCCTGGGCCTGCGGGTTGGCCGCCAGCATGGCCTTGCGGGCCGCTTCCGCGGTCAGCGCCTCCCCCGCGGACGCGGCGGCCGGGAACAAGGCGGTAAGCAGCAGGGCGTGGAACATCGGCATATCCTGATTCTACAAAATTAACTCCGGAGCCTCCGGGAGCCTGAGGTGTTACGGCCCGGAGGCGGGAACGGTTGCGCGAATAAAAAAGCCCGCGGCCTGGCGCGGGCTTTTTCCCCGGGGAGGGACTTAGAATTTTTCCTGGTTCCGGAAAGGGTCCTTGAACTCCACGGTCTTGTCGAAGCCCAGCTTTTTCTGCCCCCGGCCGGTGAGGTACTTGCCGAGCTCCAGGTCCAGTTTGGCGGGGGCGGGCGCGCCGGCCTGGGCCAGCAGCTGCCGCAGCAGGCCTTCCGACTTGCCGGCGAAATAGGCGGCGTCGCCCAGTACGCGCAGGGTTTCGGCCGGGTTATGGAAGCCCATGGAATTCTCGGCGCCTATGAAGGTCACCCTGTAGAAAGCTTCCTCGTAATAGTCCCTGGCTTTCGCGTAGAGCGCCTGGTCCAGGCTCTTGCCGCCCTTCTGCGCGGCGTTGGCCCGCTCGAAGAGTTTGGCCGCCGCCGCGGTAGCGTAGCCTGCGCGCAGCTGCAGGGACGCGGTGCGGTCCTGTATGGCTTTCACGCGCTCCAGCAGCCATTCCTTGCCCTGCGTATGGCACTGTATGCAGGCCTTCATGTCCTTCTTCAGCGGGCTCATCACGCGGTGGTCGGAGATCTTTTTTGACCCGGAGCGCGTGTAGGGCATGTGGCAGTCGGCGCAGGCCAGGCCGGCCTTCCAATGGGTGCTCTCGTTGGAGAAAAGCTCGAATTCGGGATGGCGGAGGAAGCCCAGTTTGAAGCCGGTCACGGCCTGCGTCCATTCCAGGTGGGCGGGATCGCTCTTTATCCTCTTAATGATGTCCTCTATGGAGATATGCCCGTACTTGGAATTCTGCCAGGGGAAGAAGACGGCGTCCGACTTCATCTCACGGTCCTTCCTGACCACGTAGGTGACGTGGCACTGCGCGCAGACGAGGGAGCGCATGTCCTGGGTAGAGAGCCGCGAGGTGTCTACGCCCATGTCTTTAAGGGCTTTGCCGAGGGTGAACTCGTTCTTGAACTTGAGCGACATGTCGGACTCGTCGTGGCAGCTGATGCAGGCGACGCCGAGTTTCTGATGGTTCTTGGGGATGAGGGCGTGCACCTGCTCGAAAGGCTTGGAGAAGTAATCCTTGCCGTGTTTGGCCTGCAGTTCCTGGGCGTAAGGCGTTTTGCAGGTGAGGCAGACGCCGCCGGCCTTGCGCCTCGCCGGGTCTACATCCAGCACGTCGCCCACCATGTGCATGTGGCCCCGCGGTTCGTTGTATTCTATGCCGAAGCCCCAGCCCGCGAACAGCAGCGGCATATAGGGGAATTCGGAGAGCTTGTCGTAGATCTTGCCGTCGGTGTCCCAGCCTTTCTTATAGTAGCTTTTGCCGGCGGGCGTCGGGTTGGCCGTGGCCTCCCAGCCCTCGTATTCGAGCGGGTAGTTCTTGGCCCACTCTTTTGGCTCGTATTCCCCGGCCTTTATCTCCGTAACCTTTATGGGGTCGGCGCTCTTGGTGCAGGCGGCGCAGAAGAACAGCAGCAGCGGCGCGGTCAGAATAAGTTTTTTCATGTCAGTCCTCTCTTGTCTCGAGCGTTCCCTGCAGTTTATGGCCCACCGTGCGGTGGCAGTCTATGCAGGCGCGCTTGTTGTCTATGTGGGCTACCAGGCCCTCGTGGCAGCGTATGCAGTTGCCCTGCAGCACGCGGTGCCCGTGCGCCGACAGCTTTATCTCGTCGTGCTCGCGCAGGCCGGAAAATTCGTAGAAGACGTCCTTGTTGCCGTCTATGGTCTTCCAGAAATAGTGGTTGGCGGGATTGTCGTTGGGGAGGTGGCAGTCCACGCAGCGGGCCGTCCGGTGGGCCGAATGCTCCCAGGCCTGGTGCTGCGGCTTCATGGAGTGGCAGAGGCCGCAGAACTTGGGCGTCTCGGTGAGCTCTATCAGGTGCGTCGGGCCGAACAGCAGGGCCAGCGCGGCGCAGCCGGCCGCGCCGGAATAGACGGCGGCCTTCACCAGCAGTTCGCGGTGGCGAAGGGCCAGGCCCTTTATCTTTCCGGCGGCGTCTTTGATCGTCATTCTGTTCGTCAACCGTAGCTGTGCAGCCCGCCGAGCAGGAAGTTCACCCCGAAGTAGGTGAACATTACCAGCGCGAAACAGGCCAGCAGCATTATCGCGAATTTTTTGCCGCGCCAGCCGGAGCGGCGCAGGTGCAGGGCGGCGGCGTAGGCCAGCCAGGTCAGGAGCGACCAGGTCTCCTTGGGGTCCCAGCTCCAGTAGGCGCCCCAGGCCGATTCCGCCCAGACCGAACCGGTGGCTATGCCCAGCGTCAGGAAAGCGAAGCCGGCTTTTACCAGGCGCAGCTCCGTCTCATCCTCCTCCCGGGCCTCCTTCCTCAGCAGGCCCCAGGCGGCGGCCGCCGCGGCCAGGGCGAAGGCGGCGTAGGCCGCCATGGACGAGAGAACGTGGATGAGCAGCCAGTTGGACCGCAGGGCCGGCATCAGCGGCCGCACCGTGCTGTCGAGGAGCGCGGCGCCCCCGAAGAAAAGGGCGGAGAGCAGCGCCCCGGCCGCCGGGACCTCCGGGCGGCGGCTGCCCCGGTAGAAGTACAGGGCCAGCGGCGCCACGAACCAGAGCAGCGCGAGCAGCGATTCGTACTGGTTGGAGAGCGGGGGGCGGCCGAGCCGTACCCAGAACAGGCCGAGGCCCGCCGTGAGGGCCAGCCAGGAGGCGGCCAGTATGCCGGCGGCGGTGCGGTGCACCCTCGGCGCGCGGGCCACCCAGCCCGTGGCGGAGGCCGCCAGCGCGAACAGCGCCAGGGCGAAAGAGAGGTTAAGGGCGAAGACTACTTCTTTAGCCATAAGAGGATGCCGCACAGCAGGGCTCCAAAGCCCAGGTAGACCACCCACGTTCCGCGGTCGCGAGCGACGGTCAGCAGCGAGTAGCCCGCGTCGGCCGGGTCGTAGCTGGACTGGTAGAGGGTGTAGCCGCCCGTCCTGAGGGGGCTGTTCACCGAGACCTCTCCTGTGAAAGCTCCGGCGCCGGCCGGGGTTATGAGCAGGGAGCTGGTGAAGTTCTTCACTTCGGCGTCCTTGAGGCCGTACTGAACGCGGAACGGCAGCTCCCCGCGGTGCATGCCGGGGAAATTGACGAAGAACCAGAAGGTCTGCGCCCGCCCGCCGGCTTTTATCTCCAACTGCGCCGCCGGGTTATGCCAGTAGGGGGATTTGTCGGCGGCGCTCTTGCCGGAAAGGCCGAAGTCGCGCAGCAGCCGCAGCACTTTTATCTCCGCCCCGTATTCCGGAAGCGTTATGACCCCGCCCGGGACGGCCGCGAATTCCCGGCGCGTCTTGTCGTCGGAAACGGTGATGACCCCGGAAGGCTCGCGGTAGTATTCAAGGCGGAAATCCTGCAGTTTTACGGCGAAGGGCAGCCGGTACAGGGCGTTGCCGGCCTGGGCCAGGCTGGTCTCCGTCCCGGCGCGCAGGGGCAGCTGCGCCTCGAACCGGAAGGCCCGGCTGGCAAAGGCGCCCAGGATCACCAGCACCAGGCCCGCGTGGATCAGGAGGAACTGGAGGGTCGCGGTCCGCGCGCGGCGGCCGGAGCAGGCCGCTATGTTGACGGCCAGCAGTACGCCCAGCGCGGAGAACCACGGCGTCCCGTAGACGGGCGCGCCCCGGTTGAAGACGGTCTGATAGACGAAGGCCGCCGCCAGCGCGAGGCAGACGGCGTAGAACAGCCTGAGGGAGGAGAGGAAATTAAAAAATATAAATTAACCCAGTATATTCTTCAGGAAGCCTTTGGCTTTCTTTATCCGGGCCTCCGCCCGGGCGCGGTCCAGGCCGAGCCTGGCCATCACGATGGCGGTTTTTACGTCGTTGCCGGTCAGGTCCAGCAGGCGCCGCGCCTCGGCCTGGTCTACGCCGCCCACGGTGGCGGTGATGCGCTCCGCGCGCAGTACCAGCTTTTTCGAGGTGGTCTTGACGTCCACCATCCAGTTGCGGTAGACCTTGCCGGAGATTATCATCGAGGAGGTGGAGAGCATGTTGAGCGCCAGTTTGGTGGCGGTGCCGGACTTCATGCGGGTGGAGCCGGAGACCGGCTCGGGGCCGACGTCCATGGCCACGCGGATGTCGGCTTCTTTCGCCTTCTCGCGCGGGTTGCAGGTGATGATCACGGTGACCGCGCCCTTGGCGCGCCCGGCGGCCAGGCCGCCCTGCACGTAAGGGGTAATGCCGCTGGCGGCTATGCCTACCACGGTGTCCCCGCGGCGCGCGAGTTTGGCTATCTCCTTCCTGCCGTTCTCAAAAACGTCTTCCGCGCCCTCTTTGGAGTGGAACACCGCCATCTGTCCGCCGGCCATCAGGGCGGTGAAGACCTCCGGCGCCACGCCGTAGGTGGGGGGGATCTCGGCGGCCTCGAGCACGCCCAGCCGGCCGCTGGTGCCGGCGCCTATGAAATAGATCCTGCCGCCGGAGAGGTAGGTTTTTGAGACGGCCCGCGCGGCCCGCTCTATCTGGGGGATGGCGCCCGCCACCGCTTTGGGCACCAGCATGTCCTCGTAGTTGAGCTTCTCCAGCACGGAGCGCAGCGTTACCCGGTCCAGGTCGCGGGTGCGGGGGTTGTTCTGTTCGGTGGGGAGTTTCGAGTACCTGGCGAAAGCGGTGTTTTTCATCGGTTCAATCCTGCGGGAAAGCAGTGGTCTCCTCTTCTTCTTCCGGGGCCGGGGTTTCCGCCTGTTCCGTGGTCCCCGGCTCCAGCCCGCCGGCGGCGTCCGTGGAGATCTCCACCAGGTCCGGCAGGCGCGGGTTCTTTATCCAGTCCAGCACGCGGCGGGCGTTATACCTGGTTATCAGCTTGGGGCCGAAGCCCTTGGCTTCCACCATTACCGTCACATTGCCCTTGCCGCAGGCCATGCGGGCGATGTCGTTGAGCAGCTGGAATTCTTTGTACTGCTTGGCGCGGTCCGCGCCGGCTATCAGCAGCAGCGGGCGCCGGCCGTAGGCGCGCAGCGGGTTGACGGACAGGACGTCGTTGACGTTGAGCACCGGGGAGACCGCTATGACCATCGGGATCTCGGGGTTGATGGCGGCGGCCTTTATGGCCAGGTTCGCCCCCAGCATGTCGCCGGCCAGCACGGTCTGCGCCGCCGTCACGGAATTGGTGGAGAGGTAGGCCAGGGCCGCGTCTACGTCGCGCAGCATCCGGTTATATTCGTTGTCGGAGCCGCTCACGCTGAAGGCGCGCCAGGTGGTGGTGGAGCCGTCGGGCTTCACGAAGCTGTTGCCGTGGCCGCGCAGGTCGAAGGCCAGGTAGCCGAAGCCGTGGCGCTTCATCGGCTTGAACCACGGCTCCCATTCGGTCAGGTCGCTCTTGCTGGTGTGGATGAGGACTATGGTGGGCGCGCCTTCCGGGGCTTTCAGGTAGCGGGCGTTGAGGTTCCAGCCGTCCTCCGTGGTCAGCGTGACGCGCTGCTCTTCGCGCTCCTCGGCGGAGGCCGCCGGGGCGCAGAGGAGCTGCAGTCCCAGGAGGACGGCCGGCGCGCAGAAGAGGGCCCTTATTCTCATTTTAGGTTCCAGGTCAGCTGAGCATTTCTTCCGGCTTGAACCAGATATTGATCTCCCGGTCCGCCTCTTCCACGTTGCCGGAGGCGTGCACGACGTTCTCGAAGTAGCCGTGCTTGTGGCAGATGCGGCCGAAAGCGCCGCGGATGGTGTCGGGGGAAGCGTCCTCCGGGTTGGTGGCGCCGACCGCGGCCCGGATGTTCTTTACGGCGTTCTCTCCCTGGTAGACGAGGGCCATCACGCGGTGTTTGGGGTCGCCGTGGTACTCGCCCTTTATGAAATTGATCAGGTGCTCAAAGAGCTTCTTGTCCTTGAAGGGGCCCACGCCCTCCAGGAGCGCGTAGTGCTCGCGGGCCAGCTTGTCGGTGACCGTGGCGATCTTGGAGCCGATGAGCTCCATGTGGGTGTTCTCCAGCCGGTCTATGGCCAGACCGGCCAGGTGCCGCTGCATGCCGTCGGGTTTAACCAGTACCAGGGTTCTCTCTATAGCCATAGCGCCTCCCGTGATTTTCCGCAGAACCATTCTACATATTTGCAGGCGGCCCTGAAAGTGCCGCGGGGAGTGTAACCAAGGTCAATGGCGGGAGCCGGTATTTTATGGTATATTCTATATGGGTGGGGGGGTATGCAGGTAAAAAACGAAATGGCCGAAAGGTTCAAGAAACTCATTGACGAAGGGAGCGTTTTCCGCGAGGATTTCCTCAACGGCTACCGCTACCGGTGGTATCGTTTTTCGGCCCTGAACGCGGATTACGCCAGGTGGAAGACCGACGTCCAGGCGCTGATGCGGGACGCCTTCGGCGGGCAGAGCCGCTACTGCACGGAGCTGGCCTCGGTGGAGAACGACCTGGCGCCCAGGGCCCCGGGGTCCGTTTTTTCCTTTTTCCTGAACACCCTGAAGAAAGCCCAATACGATTTCCAGGACGCCTCGTCCGTTGTGCGCGCCTCCTACGCCTCCGACCTGATGGGGGATTTCCTGCTGCGCGCCGAGGGTATGGCGGCCAAGGGGCATTACATCTCGGCCGTCACGCTGGCCGGCGCGGTGCTGGAAGACATCCTGCGCCGCCTCTGCGAGGTCCACGAAGTCTTCTGCCCCGAGAACGCCTCGCTGGAAGCGATAAACGACAAACTGCTGAAGGCGGGCGTCTACGACGCGGCCTGGCATAAAGAAACGGCCGGCCGCATAGGCCTGCGCAAGACCGCGGAACTCTGCTATACCGACAAGATCAACGACGTCAACGTCCGCGAAATGATCTCCTGGCTGCGGGAATTCATCCAGCGGTATTTTACCGCCTCCGGCAGCCCCGCTCCGGCCGGGCGCCCCGCCCGGCAGGGCCGTCCCTTGTAATATTCGCGAAAATTCTTGTAAAATAGCTTATCATTGTATAGGGGCCGGCGACGGCCCCCATTCTGCATGCGAAGCAACGGGGGACTCATGTCCAAGGTGATGGTGGTTGACGACGAGAAAGACGTAGTTTATCTGATAAAAGTTCTTATGGAGCGGGAGAAGCTGGAGGTGCTCGAGGCCTACAACGGCCTGGAGGCTTACAATAAGCTTACCTCCACCGACCCGAACAAGATCATCCCCGACGCCATCATCCTAGACATCATGATGCCGGAGATGGACGGCTATACCTTCCAGTCCAAGCTGCAGGAGATAGAGGGACTCAGCCATATCCCGATAGTCATCCTGACCGCCAAGGGCCAGATGAAGGACCTCTTCGAACTGTCCTCCAACATCTTCGCTTTCGTGGAAAAACCGTTCGAGCCCAAGAACCTCGTGAAAATAGTAAAGGATGCGATAGCCTCAAAAAAATGAACGAAATACCTACCACTAATTCAGGCATCAACGAAATAGTCGCCAACAATTACTCCAAGATAAAGGCCATAAGGGAGAAGGGCGTGGACCCGTTCCCGCACCGCTTCAAGCCCACGCACAAGATCGCGGACGCCGCCAAGCTGCCCGTCGACACCCCGGTGATCATCGCCGGCCGCATGGTGCTGATGCGCGTGATGGGCAAGGCCACCTTCGCCCACCTGAAGGACGGCACCGGCAAGCTGCAGATCTACGTGAAAAGGGACTCCGTGGGCGAAGAGGCCTACGAGCTGTTCAAGAAGCAGCTTAGCGTCGGCGATTTTCTCGGCGTGGAAGGCAAGCTGTTCCTGACCAAGACCGGCGAGCTGACGGTGGACGCGGCCAAGCTGACCGTGCTGTCCAAGGCCGTGCGCCCGCTGCCCGAGAAGTTCCACGGGCTCACCGACGCCGAGGCCCGCTACCGCGAGCGCTACCTGGACCTGATCTCCAACGACGAGACCCGCGCCATCTTCGTGCGCCGCGCGCAGATAGTGGCCGCGATCCGCGAAGAGCTCAACGGCCGCGGCTGCCTGGAGGTGGAGACCCCCGTGCTCTGCTCGCAGGCCGGCGGCGCCAACGCCCGCCCGTTCATCACTTTTCACAACGCCTACCGCTACGAACTGTATATGCGCATCGCCACCGAGCTGCCGCTCAAGAAGCTGCTCATCGGCGGCTTCGACGGCGCCTACGAGATAGGCCGCGTGTTCCGCAACGAGGGCGTGGATACCCGCCACAACCCCGAGTTCACCACCCTCGAGGCCTACATCGCCTACTCCGACTATAACGGCATGGCCGAGTTCGTGGAAAGCGTCTTCGAGCGCTGCATCAAGATCACCGGCTCCGAGACCATCGAATATAACGGCAACACCATCAACCTCAAGCCGCCCTTCAAGCGCCTCAGCCTGCCCGACGCCTGGAAGGAGAAGACCGGTGAGGACATCCACGAAGTGCTCAAAGGCAAGGGCTTCAACCGGGAGAACCTGATAAAGCTGGCCAAGAAAGTGCACGTGGAATGCGCGCCCGACACCACCTCCGCCAAGATCTTCGACCGCATCATGGACGAGAAGATCCTGGGCGCGCTGGTACAGCCCACCTTCGTGATGGATTACCCGACGGCGATCACCCCGCTGGCCAAGTGCAAGGCCGGCGACGAGAGCCTGGTGGAGCGCTTCGAGTTCTTCGCCGGCACCGAGGAGATCGCCAACGCCTACTCCGAGCTCAACGACCCCGAGGACCAGAAGAGCCGCCTGGTGGAACAGCTGCGCCAGCAGAAAGAAGAGAACAACGGCGAAGCCGACATCCTGGACAAAGATTTCATCGAGGCGATGGAATACGGCATGCCCCCCATGGGCGGCATCGGCATCGGCATCGACCGCCTGTGCATGCTCATGAACGGCAAACCGTCCATCCGCGAAGTCATACTGTTCCCTCTGCTCCGCCCCGATCAACAGTAGGGGGACGCCAGGCGACACGGGGACCGGATAAGCAAAACCCTGTCGGAGGCCGAGGCTTGCGTAAGCGCCGAGGCCGAGACGGGGAGTGGCGAGCACGGTGTGCGAGACCACGTTTTTGCGTTCCGGTCCCCGTGCCGCATGGCACGTAATATCGAGCTCTTGGTTATGTCCACAGAATTCTTCATCGCACGACGCTACCTGCTGGCGAAAAGGAAAGGCCTTTTCGCCATGATCACCACGTTCATAGGCGTGGCCGGCGTAGCGCTGGGCGTGGCGGCCCTGATAGTGACCCTCGCCATCATGAACGGCTTCCAGTCCGACATCAAGAAAAAGATCATCGACGCCCAGGCCCACATCACCATCTACGGCCGCATGCAGCCCAGGGACCTCGAAAGGGCCCGCGCCGCCGTGCGCTCCGAAGGCCACGCCGCCGCCGACTCCCCCTTCGTCCTCGGCCAGGCCATCCTCACCTTCGACAACCGCTCCACCGGCGTAGTGGTCAAAGGCTTCGACCCCGCCGGCGAATTCTCAGTCAACAGCCTTAAAAAGTCCCTCACCCTCGGCTCCTGGGAGCCCCTGGAAAAACCGGCCAAGGACGCCCCCCCGGGGGTAGTGCTCGGCGAGGAACTGGCCAAGAACCTCGGGCTCTGGCTCGGCGACGAAGCCGTGCTGGTTTCGCCCCAGGGCGCGTCCGCCGGCATGGGCATGGGCCTGCTGCCCAAGATGCGCAAGTTCCGCGTGGTCGGCCTCGTGCGCACCGGCTACTACGAATTCGACAACACCATGGCCTACTGCTCCATAGGCGCGGCGGGGGATTTCTTCGGGCTCGGGGGCGGCGCCAACGGCCTCGGCGTGCGGCTGAACGATATCGGCGACGCCGGCCCTGCCGCCGCGGCGCTGCGCAAGGCGCTGGGCTTCTCCTACACGGTAAAGACCTACGCGGACATGAACCAGACCCTTTTCGCCGCCCTGAAGCTGGAGAAGTTCGTGATGACCCTGGTGCTGGCCCTGATCATCCTGGTGGCCACCTTCAACATCGCCTCCAACCTGCTGATGATGAGCGTGGAGAAACTGCGCGACATCGGCATCCTGCGCGCCATGGGCGCCGGCCCCGGCTTCATCCGCCGTGTCTTCTTCTGGGAGGGGAACCTGATAGCCCTCACCGGCATAGCGCTGGGCGTGCTGCTCGGCGTTGGGATCTCGGTATTTATCGCCGTCTATCCGGTGGTGGAACTGCCGGCCGATATCTATTACATCACCAAGGTCCCCGTGGAGCTGAAGCTCCGCGACCTGCTGGCCACCGCCGGCATCACCTACCTGCTCTGCATGCTGAGCACCATCTACCCGGCGCTGCGCGCTTCAAAGGTCAGCCCCGTGGACGCGATACGCTATGGATAAAATAGTCGAGATCTCCGGGCTGAGCAAGGCCTATACCCAGGGCCACGAGCAGATCCTGGTGCTCGAGGAGCTGGACTTCCATATCTCCAAGGGCGAGTTCGTCTCCATCGTCGGGCCTTCCGGCTCCGGCAAATCCACTTTCCTCAACATCATCGGCCTCCTTGACGACGTCTACAGCGGAGAGGTGCGGCTTTTTGGCAAACGGCTAGAGGACCTCGACGAGGCCCGGAAGGCCGTGCTGCGCCTGAAGAACATCGGTTTCGTCTTTCAGTTCGACTCCCTGCTGCCGGAATTCACGGTGCTGGAGAACATAGAAATGCCGGCCCGGGTGCTGGGGAACGCCAAGGCCGGCCGCGGGCTGGAGCTGCTGCGGCGCTTCGGCCTCGCGGCTATAGCCGACAAGTTTCCCATGGAGATCTCCGGCGGGGAGAAGCAGCGCGCCGCCATGCTGCGCGCCTTGCGCAACGCCCCCGCCCTGCTTATCGCCGACGAGCCGACCGGCAACCTGGACCGCCATAATTCAGGCGCCGTCCTGGACGACCTGAGGCGCGCCGCCGACGGCGGCACGGCCGTCCTGATGGTCACCCATAACGAAGAGGCCGCCCGCCGCGCCGACCGGATCCTGAAGATGGCGGGGGGGAAACTGCTTAAAGAGGGCGCGAAATAATGCTCTGCGAAGAGTGCCGCAAGGCGAACGCCGCCGTCTTCCTGAAGCTGGCCGTAAATAACAAGGTGACCGAGCTGCACCTGTGCCCGGCCTGCGCCGCGAAGAAAGGCATGAGCCTCGGGCTGGAGACCGGGGCTTTCAATATTTCCGATATCGTCGGCAACATGAGCGGCTATTTCAAGGATTTCCTGCCGGCCGAGAGAAAGGCCCTGCGCTGCGGCTCCTGCGGCCTGCGCTACGCTGAGTTCAAGGAGAGCGGGCGCCTGGGCTGCCCGGACTGCTACGCCGGCTTTGAGCCGCAGATGGTGCAGCTGCTGGACCGCATCCACGGCGCCTCGCGTCACACCGGGCGGACCTGCGCCGGGGGGCCGGCGCCGAAGCTTTCCAGGGCGGAAACTTCCCGCCGCCTGGCCGCGCTGCGCGCCGAGCTGAAGGCCGCGGTGGCGCGCGAGGATTTCGAGGGGGCGGCCCGCCTGCGCGACGCCGTCAAGGAACTGGAGGGGCGCCATGGACGTGCTTAAAAGCTTCCGCCCCCACGTTACCTGGGCCAACGCCCGCGGGGCCTGGCCGGAGATGATCTTCTCCACCCGGGTGCGCTTCGCCCGCAACCTGCAGGGCTTCAATTTCCCCAACCGCTCCGAGCCGCGCCAGCTGGCCGAGATCCGGCGCCTGGCGCTGGCCGCGGCCAGGGAGACCGGCCTTTTCCCGCGCGGCCATTTCATAAAGGTGGAAGCCCTTACCGCCCTGGAGAAAAGTTTCCTGGTGGAACGCCACCATGTGTCCCACGCCCTGGCGGCCTCGGTGCTGCCTTCCGGCGCCGCCGTCTCCAACGACGAGGACCTCTCCGTGATGGTCAACGAGGAGGACCACCTCCGCCTGCAGTGCCTCAGCGCCGGCTTCGCCATAGAGGACGCCTTTAAATCAGCGCTGAAGCTGGACCTGGCGCTGGGCCGGGAATTGCCCTTCGCCTGCGCGGGCAACTTCGGTTTCCTGACCGCCTGTCCCACCAACGTCGGCACCGGCATGCGGGTGTCGTGCCTGGCGCACCTGCCGGCGCTCTCGCGCCTGGGCTCCATGCCCCAGGTGCTGGAGAACCTGTCGCACCTGGGCGTGACGGCCCGCGGCATCTACGGCGAGGGCACCTACGTGCTGGGGGACTTCTACCAGATCTCCAACGCCACCTGCCTCGGCCGCACGGAAGAGGAATTCTGCCAGAACATAGACCGCGTTATCCGCAACCTGATCCGCCAGGAGATCGCCGCCCGGGAGGCCATGCTGAAGGGCCCGGCCCGCCTGAAGACCGAGGACGCCGTTTACCGGGCGCTCGGCCTGCTCCGGCACGCCCGCTCGCTGTCCTACGAGGAGTTCATGCAGAACATCTCGCTGGCGCGCATGGGCGCCGCGATGGGCTGGAACATGGGCCTGGATTTCAGCACCTTTAACCAGACTACCCTCCTGATGCAGCCCGCCCACATACAGGCCGCGGCCGGCCGCGAGCTTAACCCCGCCGCCCGGGACGCTTTCCGGGCCGAGTACACCCGCAAGAAATTCGCCTGACTCCCCGTTGGGCCCTTGACAATATTTTTTAATCTGCTAAAAATATATAGATGCGGAAATACTTGCGGGCCGCTCTGTTCCTGATCTGCGTCCTCCCTGCCGGGGGGGCGCCGTTTCTGCACGCTTCCGGGAAGGGCGACGCTACCGTCATGATCCAGGGGTTCCACTGGACCTCGTGGAAGACCGCCCCGTGGTGGGGCGAGGTCGGCCGCCGTTCCGGCGAGCTCTCCCGGGCGGGCATAGACCTGGTCTGGCTGCCGCCCTCCTCCGATTCCATGGCCCCGGAAGGCTACATGCCGCGCCGGCTCTCGGTGCAGGATTCCAGCTACGGCACGGCGGCCCAGCTGACGGCCGCGGTGCGGGCCCTGCACGCCGCGGGCCTCAGGGTCATCTCCGACATCGTTCTCAACCACCGCGTGGGCACCAAGGACTGGGCCGATTTCACCGAGCCGGCCTGGGCCACCGATTCCGTCTGTTCCGACGACGAGTGGGGCAAGGGCAAGGGCGCGGCCGACACCGGCAAGGGCTTCCACGCCGCCCGCGACATCGACCATACCAAGCCCTACGTCCGCGAGTCCCTTAAATCTTTCATGAACGGCCTGCGGGATACGGTAGGCTACGACGGCTGGCGCTACGATTACGCCCGCGGCTTCTCCCCGTCCTACATGCTCGCCTACAACCGCGCCAGCACCCCGTCCTTCTCCGTGGCCGAGATCTGGGACGACTTCGACCTCGGTAATACCGACGGGCACCGGCAGGCTTCCTGCGACTGGATGGATTCCGTCAACGGCGAGATAAAGGTTTTCGACTTCACTACCAAGGGCATCCTGCAGCAGGCCGTGCGCGCCGGCGAGTACTGGCGCCTGGCCGACAAGGACGGCCGCCCCGCGGGCCTGCTGGGCTGGTGGCCGGACAACGCGGTCACTTTCGTGGACAACCACGACACCGGGCCCAGCCCCGGCGCCAAGATGAAGTCCGACGCCTGGCCTTTCCCGGCCGGCAGGGAGCTGGCTGGCTACGCCTATATCCTCACCCATCCCGGCATCCCCTGCGTCTACTGGCCGCATTTCTTCGATTGGGGCATGAAGGACCAGATCGCCGGGCTGATAAAAATACGCCGTTCCGCGGGGATAGTCTCGGACAGCGCCGTCAGGATAATGAGGGCCGAGGACGGGCTGTACGCCGCCGTGGTGGACGGAAAGGTGGCTCTGCGGCTGGGCGACAAGGCCTGGAGCCCCGGGGCGGGCTGGCGGAAGGCGGCCGAGGGGGCCGGCTACACGGTCTGGGCCAGGGAATAGCCCCGGAGGAGGGGCAGCGGCGGGCCGCGGCAGCGCGGCCTTTTTTTATTCCCGCCGCGCGGGCCTTGCCTCAGTTGCTTTCTCTCGCTATTTATAATTAAATAGTATCCATGTATCAGAAGCACTGGAACCTTAAAAAGCTGCCTTTTGAAAATACCCCCGATACCGAGTTCTTTTTCGAGTCGGAAAAGCATGAGGAGGCCTTCTCCCGGCTTTCCTACGTGATCGATGAAAAGAAGGCCTGCGCGGTCATCACCGGCGCCTACGGCACCGGGAAAACCCTGGTCCTGAAAGCCCTGGAGCGGCATTTCAAAAAGAAGGGCTACGTTTTCTCTTTCGTCCAGAACCCGCGCCTCGACGACCTGGGGCTGCTGAAGATCATCCTGCACAACCTGACCGGCTACAACGTGCCCAAGCAGAAAGAGGACGTGCTGATGGCCATAGAGCGGTTCCTGCGCGATACCTTCCAGGACGGCAAACACGTCGTGGTGGCCATCGACGAGGCGCAGCTGATCAACGACGAGAACGTCTTCGAGGAGCTCCGCCTGCTGCTGAATTTCCAGACCGAGACCCGCTTCCTGCTGACGCTGCTCCTCAGCGGCCAGCCGGAGCTCAGGGAGAAGCTGGATTCCAACAAGCAGTTCAGCCAGCGCATTACGCTGAGCTACCGCCTGCAGCCGCTGGACTTCGCCGAGACCCGCAAATACGTGGAACACCGCCTGGAAGTGGCCGGCCTCGCGGAGAATATCTTTGACGAAAAAGCGATGGAGCTGCTCTATGAGCGCTCCGGCGGCATACCGCGCTGGATCAATAATATCGCCAATATGAGCATGCTCACGGCGTTCTCTAAAGGCGAGAAAATAATAACCGAAGCCCTGGTCGCCGAGGGCGTGGAGAGCTCCAAATGAAGATACTCGGCATAGGCCCGCACCCCGACGACCTGGAATTCGGCTGCGGGGGGGCTTTCTCCAAGTTCGCGGCCCGCGGCCACCAGCTGCACCTCATGGTGATGACGCGCGGCTCGGTGGGCGGCGACCCGAAGCGCCGCCAGCTGGAGCAGGAGCGCTCCGCTAAAATGCTGAAAGCGAAGCTTTACTGGGGCGGCTTCGAGGATACTTCCGTGCAGCTGACCCGCGAGCTCATCCGCGCGGTGGAGCACCGGATAGAGGCGATAAAGCCCGACGTGGTCTTTGTCAACTACGCGGAGGACACGCACCAGGACCACCGCAACGTGGCCCGGGCCGTGGAGACCGCCGCGCGCTATTCCGAGAACCTGCTTTTTTACGAAGTTCCTACCACCCTTGATTTTAACCCCGGGGTCTTCGTGGACATAGGGCCGGTCATCGCCAAAAAGGTCTCCCTGCTCAAGTGCCACGGCTCGCAGGTCTACAAGACCCGCGTAAAAAACCTTTCCATAGTGGAAAGCGCCAAGGCCGCGGCCATGTTCCGCGGCTACCAGGACCGCGTGAAATACGCCGAGGGTTTCATGTCCAGGCGCCTGCTGCTGGACTACCTGCTGGGATGCAAATGACCATAAAACGCCAGGGCGGTTTTTTCTCTCTGGCCGTACTGCTGCTGCTGGTCGTCCTGCTCCCGACCGGCGGTTTTTCCGCCTGGACCTGGACGGAGGGCCTGCGCTGGTTCTACCTCTTCCTGATCTCCATGTCGTCGGTCTTCCTGCTGGCCCCGGCCAGCGCCTGGCTGGCCGTGCGCATAGGCGCCATGGACCAGCCCTCCGAGAGAAAGGTCCACACCCTGCCGGTGCCGCGCATCGGCGGGCTGGCCGTCTACCTGGCCTTCATGGTCGCCGTGCTGCGCAACCAGCAGTTCTCCCGCGAGGTGTGGGGTATCCTCCTCGGCGGCACCATCATCTTCGTCCTCGGCTTTTTCGACGACTGGAAAGGCCTCTCGGCGCGTACGCGCCTGTTCTGGCAGTGCGTGGCGGCCCTCACCGTCACTTTCTTCGGGCTGCACCTGAGCTTCCCGCTTAAGATGCCGTTCGGCCTGGCGCTCTCCACCGCGTTCTCGGTGGTGTGGCTGGTGGGCATAGTCAACGCGTTCAATTTTATGGACGGTATCGACGGGCTGGCCGCCAGCATGGGGGCGGTCTGCGCGCTGCTGTTCCTCGGCATCGGCTGGAATTCCAGCCAGTTCCCGCTGTCGTTCATCTCGGCGGCCCTGGCCGGCGCCTGCGCCGGTTTCCTGCGCATTAACTGGCGCCCGGCCCGCGTCTTCCTGGGCGATTCCGGTTCCACTTTCATAGGTTTTATACTCGGCTGCCTGGCCCTCTACGGCAGTTGGGCCACCGGCGACCCGGCCGTCTCCTTTTCCACGCCGCTGCTGGTGCTGGGCATCCCCATCTTCGACATCATCTATACCACCGTCTCGCGCGTCAGGAACGGGCAGGTGGCCAGCGTGAGGGAATGGCTGGAATATACCGGAAAGGACCACTTCCACCACCGCCTGATGAAGCTCGGGCTCGGCGTGGAGCAGACCGTAGGGTTCATCGTGCTGCTCAACGTCTGCCTCGGCCTGGGCGCCTGGACCATCAGGCATACCGTCTCGACGCTGGGCACCTGGCTGCTGCTGGGGCAGAGCGTCCTGATCTTTTTGATCGTCGTGGTGCTGATGCTGCTGGGCAGGGAAATAACGCCTGAGAAGGGGAAACTATGAAAGACGGCCTGATAAAGAAATTTTCGGTAACAAAGCTGGACGCGGAACTTTTTACGCCGTTCACCATTTCCACCGGCAGCCACAAGACCCTGGAGAACGCGGTCTTCACGCTGCAGACCGCCGGCGGGGTAAAGGGCTACGGCGAAGCGGCCATAGCCACCCATATCACCGGCGAGACCCGGGAAAAGACCATGCGCAGCCTGGAGAAGGCGGGGGAATTCCTGGTGGGCCGCGACGCCGCCGATTACCTGGGCGCCATGTGCGCGCTGGAGCGCCTGCTCGACGGCAACCGCGCCGCCCTGGCCGCGGCGGAGATGGCTCTGCTGGACCTGGCGACGCGCCTGCAGGGGATCTCGCTCTGGAAATTCTTCGGCGGGCGCGAGCCCAGGGCCAAGACCGACATTACCGTGGTCATAGGCGGGGCGGACGCGGCTTACGCGTTCACGAAAAAGATGAGGGCCCGCGGCTTCAGGATCTTCAAGATCAAGACCGGGGTGGACATGGACGAGGACTACCGGCGGCTCGAGGCCGTGCGGAAGGCCGCGCCTGGGTGCGCGGTGTACCTGGACGCCAACTGCGCCTACACGGCCAAAGAGGCCGAGAAGTTCATAAAGGAGCTCATGCGGCGCGGTATCCGCCCCGAGGTGGTGGAGCAGCCGGTGAAGAAGGACGATATCGACGGGCTGGCTTACCTGTCCCGCCGCCTGCCCATGCCGGTCTGCGCCGACGAGTCGGCCTATTCCCTCGACGACGTCTATAACCTTATCCGCCGCAACGCGGTTACCGCCGTCAACATAAAGCTGACCAAGCTGGGCTTCCTGCGGGCGCGCGAGGTGTGGGCGCTGGCCCGGGCCAAAGGCATAAAGCTGATGATGGGCGAGATGCTAGAAAGCGAGCTGGCCTCCGCCGCGGCCGCGCAGTTCGCCGCCGGGCTGGGTGGTTTCGATTTCATGGACCTGGACACGCCGTTCTTCATCAAGAACAGCGGCATGACGGGCGCCTCCTTTCTCTCCGCCGACGGGGTTTATTCTCTGGACCGCGTAAAGTGCGGCATCGGCGTCACTCCGGGGGGGAGCAGGTGAGGAAGTTCGCGGCGTTCCTGCTGCTCTGCTGCGCCGCGCCTGCCGCGGCCCAGCAGCTGCCCGGGCTCGACGACATGCTGCCGGAGCCGACGCGCTACCTGGCCGGCTACGTCAACGCCGGGGTGGGCAAGGCCACGCCCTTCGGCGGCCACTGGGGGGACAAAGGCAGCGGCTTCGCCTCCTCCACGGCCCTGACGCTTTCCGTATCCAAACGGGTGGACGAGATCCTGAGCTACGGCGGGGAGGTTTATTACGCCGGCAGCCACCTGAACAGGCAGCTCGAGGACCTTGAGGTCAGGGTTATGGGCCTGTCTCCTTTTATCAGGGCGTCTTTTCCGTCCGATAATAAGACCTATTACGGCGTGCTGGGCGCGGGGGTGTACCAGTGGAGCAGCCCGGCCTATACGGCGGCGGGGACCCGCTACCCGTCGCAGTCCGGTTCCAGCGCCGGGCTGGACCTCGGCGGCGGCGTCAGTATTCCTTTCTGGTGGGGGACCCGGGCGGGGCTGGACCTGCGCTGGCGGCATATCTTCAATATGAACGGCGGCGGGCTGGACCTGGGCGCGGTGGACACCTACAGCGTCATGTTCGCCCTGCACTATAACGTCTGGCGCAGCAGGAAAAACGCGGTTACCCCTTGACAAGTCAAGAGTATCTGCTATAATATAACTGGACGCCGTATATCGGCCTCCAACTGTGAACTCCCCGAAGGTAGGGGAAGCGATAACCCGCCAAAAGCGGGTTATCGCTTTTTAACAGGTGTCCGGGGCATTACCCCCTCAAACCCGGACTGCAGGGAACCGTTGCGCGGTTCCCCTCAACCGCAGGAAGCGGTTGAGCCTCCCTTCCCCAACGGGTTTGCGGGGGTAATGCCCCGGACGCCTTTTCAGGCTCCATATTAAATTCGTATAATTTATATATATATTAAGGCCGGCGCAGCGCCGCCGCAAGCTCTCATGGAGGATTTATGGGTAAATTCGTGGAATGCGTCCCCAATTTCAGCGAAGGCCGCGACCTTGCCAAGATCAACGCCATAGTAGACGCCGCCAGGGCCGTGCCCGGCGTGCTCGTCCTTGACGTGGAGAAGGACGCCGACCATAACCGCACCGTGCTCACCTTCATGGCCCCCGTAGAGACCGCCGCCGACGCCATGTTCGCGGTCACCAAGAAAGCCGCCCAGCTCATAGACCTCAACCACCACAAAGGGGAACATCCCCGCATGGGCGCCACCGACGTGGCCCCGTTCATCCCGATCATGGACTCCACGATCGAGGACTGCATCGCCCTGGCCGAGAAAGCGGCCGAGCGCATAGGCCGCGAACTCAATATCCCGGTGTACCTCTACGACCGCGCCGCCAAGTTCGAACACCGCCGCGACCTGGCCAAGGTGCGCAAGGGCCAGTTCGAGGGTTTAAAAGAAGTCATCGGCAAGGACCCCGAGCGCGTGCCGGACTTCGGGCCCAACCACATCCACCCCACCGCCGGCGCCATGGCCGTGGGCGCCCGCAACCAGATCGTCAATTTCAACGTCAACCTGGACACCAAGGACATGGAATTCGCCAAGGGCCTCGCCAAGAAGATCCGCACCTCGGGCGGCGGCCTGCCGGCCCTGCGCGCCAAGGAGATCTTCCTGGAGAGCAAGGGCCAGGTGCAGATGTCCACCGTGCTGACCGATTATAAGACCACCTCCATCAAGCGCGTGATGGACGAGCTGCAGAAGGACCTCGGGCCCAAAGGCATAGCCGTCACCGGCACCGAGCTCATCGGCCTGACCACCCAGGACGCCCTGACAGACTATGCGGTGGAAAATCTTCAGGTGAAGGATTTCAAGAAGGAAGAGCAGGTGCTCGAGACCAAGCTGCTCAAGCTGCTCTCCTCCTGGCAGGCCGGCGCGGGCCTCTTCGTGGACGCGCTCGCCACCACCGACCCCACTCCGGGCGGCGGCTCGGCGGCCGGCGTCAGCGGCGCCATGGGCTGCGCCCTCGGGCAGATGGCCCTGGGCATCACCCTGCGCGGCAAGAAGCTAGACGAGGCCAAGAAGCCCGCCCTGCGCCAGCTCAACGATCACCTCGGCGCCCACAAGGCCGCCCTGCAGAGCTGCGTGGCCGAGGACGCCGCCTCCTTCGACGTGTTCATGGCAGCCATGAAGATCCCCAAGGACAACCCCGAGCGCAAGGTGAAGATGCAGGCCGCCCTCAAGCACGCGGCCGAAGTGCCGCTCCGGACCGCGCGCCTGGCCTCGGAGGCCATGTCGGGCCTGATGGTCTGCTCCACCTCCATCTCCTCCCACGTCATGTCCGACTACCGCAGCGCCCGCTATCTGCTGGAGGCGGCCATCCGCTGCGCCGCGGAGAACGTTTTCATCAACGCCGAAGGCCTGGAGGACAAGGCGTTCGGAGAGAAGATCACCGCCGAGGTGAAAGGCTACATAGCCTCCTGTGAAGCGGCGAAGGTTTAAGTTTTCTTAGGGAACTCCTCTTAGGAGGGGTTCAGCGAGGCGAAAGCCGAGCGACGACGAAACGGGGAACCTTAGGTTCCCCTTGTGGAGCACCCGGCCGAAGAAGGCCGGGCGATAATCGCCCCGAGCGATAGCGAGGGGTGCGACAAGAAGGAGTTTTGAATGGCAAGCATGGACGCTATCTCACGCAACCTGATGCTCGACAGCCTCAAGGAGTACGCCAAGCGGCGCATACCCTATGACCTGATCCGCGAGCTCGACGAGAAGAACGAATTCCCCGCGCAGATACTTAAAGAAATGTACGACCGGGACACGCTGGGCGTGCACCTGCTGATGATCCCCGAGGAGTACGGCGGCGTCTCCGGCGGCACCTACGACATCTACAGGATCTGCGAGGCCCTGGCCCGCATAGACCTCGGCATCGCCACCGGCGTGTTCGCCACCTTCCTCGGCACCGACCCGCTCAACGTGGGCGGCACCGAGGAGCAGAAGGAAAAGTGGCTCAAACGCATAGCTTCCGAGAACCTGCTGGTGGCCTACGCCGCCACCGAGCCCGACGCGGGCTCCGACCTGGTGAACCTGCGCACCCGCGCCGAGCACGTGGTAAAGAACGGCAAGATCGCCGGCTACCGCATCACAGGCAACAAGCAGTGGATCTCCAACGGCGGCGTGGCCGACATGCACACCGTGCTGGCCATGGCCCCGGGCGGCCCCTGCTGGTTCATAGTAGAGAAGGACATGGAGGGCTTCAGCCCCAACAAACACGAGGACAAGCACGGCATCCGCCTCTCCAACACCGCCGGCCTGTCGCTCGACAACGTTTACGTACCCGCCGAGAACCTCATCGGCATGGAAGAGGGCAAAGGCCTGCTGCAGGCGCAGGCCGTGTTCGGCTACACCCGCGTGATGGTGGCCGCCTTCGGCCTCGGCGCCGGCGAAGAGGCCCTGGAGCAGGCCATCCGCTACAGCCAGCAGCGCATCCAGGGCGGCGGCCCGCTGTCCGACAAGCAGGGCTATACCCATAAGCTGCTCGTTCCCAATTACGTGCGCATGGAAGGCGCCCGCTCCTACATAGAATATACGGCCCTGCGCCTGGACTCCGGCGAGCACGGCCTGCAGACCGAGGGCGCCATCGCCAAGTACGGCGCCTCCGAGTGGGGCAACAAGGCCGCCGACGACGCCATCCAGGCGCTGGGCGGCTACGGCTATACCAAGGACTTCCCCGTAGAAAAGATCAAGCGCGACATCAAGATCACCTGCATCTACGAAGGCACCAGCGAAGTGCTGGAGATGACCATCTACCGCGGCCGCTGGCAGGAGCATTTGAAGTCCCGCGGTAAATATTACCTCGACATGGCCGACAGGCTGGACCAGGTGCACGCCGAGGAGCCCCGGGCCGGCGCCCACGCCGCCGCGCTGGCGCTGCGCGCGCTGGCCGCCGTGCTGGAAGAGTGCCGCGTGCAGAAGCTGACCCGCCACCAGCACGTCACCTTCAAGCTGGGCCGGCTGATCTGCGCCGCCGAAACGGCCGCCATCTTCTCCACCGCCGCCGCCGCTAAGAAATACAGCGAATCGGTGCGCTTCGACCGGGAAGGCTGGCAGGCCATGGCCCGCGTGTTCGCCCGCGAAGCCGCCCTCAACACCGCGCTGGAAGGCCTGGCGCTGGTGCTCGGAGCGGCCGAGCAAGCCGGCAATCTCGCCGACGCCGTGAATAT
The DNA here is from genome assembly GCA_964417965.1 of uncultured Elusimicrobiaceae bacterium. Classification (GTDB taxonomy): domain Bacteria; phylum Elusimicrobiota; class Elusimicrobia; order Elusimicrobiales; family UBA9959; genus UBA9959. The sequence continues at coordinate 28,889 of CAYQJX010000004.1, read as the reverse complement.
AGAAGCCGTCCAGTCGGAGCAGAAAGGCATGATCGCCGACATGGACCTGGTGGCAGCCAAGCTCAAACAGACGTTCAAGGCTAAATAATTTTTTAAGGAGACGCCATGCATATAGCGGTAATGATAAAGCAGGTGCCGGATTCCACCGAGGTGAAGATCAACCCCGAGACGGGGACGCTGATCCGCGCCGGGGTGCCCAGCATCCTCAACCCGTACGACCATTTCGCGCTGGAGGCGGCGCTGGAGCTCAAGAAGAAACACGGCTTCAAACTGAGCGTCATCTCCATGGGGCCGCCCCAGGCCAAGAGCGTGGTGCAGCTGGCGCTGGCGCTGGGCGCCGACGAGGGCGTGCTGCTCAGCGACATGGCCTTCGCCGGCTCCGACACCTGGGCCACCTCCTACGCCCTGGCCAAGGGCATAAAGAAGATCGGCAAAGTGGACATCATTTTCTGCGGCATGCAGGCTATCGACGGCGACACCGCCCAGACCGGCCCGGGCGTGGCGCAGCAGCTGGGCATCCCCCAGATCACCTTCTGCGAGCACGTGGACGTGGACGGACGCCGCGTGCTGGCCCGCAAGCAGATAGACGGCGGCCACGAGCTGCTGGAAGCCCGGCCGCCGGTGCTGCTGACCATGATCATGGGCAAGGACTACGCCCCCAAACACCCGTCCTTCCTGGCCGTCAACGGCTCCCTCAAGAAGCCGTTCCACGTCTGGAGCGCCGCCGACATCGGCGCCGAAGCGCAGTACCTGGGCCTCAAGGGTTCGCCCACCCAGGTCGACAAGATCTACCCGCCCCCGCAGAGGGAGAAGGCGGCCATGTTCGCCGGCTCAGGCCAGGAAGGCGTGGAGAAGATACTCGGTATTCTCCGCGGCGAGCATTTTCTCGGCGAGTAGCGACAATTTAACCTCCAGGAGAGCAAGATGATAGAAGTTTCAAAAAAGTGCATAGGCTGTAACAAGTGCGTGCCGGTCTGCCCTTTCGCGGCGATCAACATGATCGACAAGAAGGCCACGATGAACGAGGCCTGCACGCTGTGCGGCGTCTGCGTGCAGGTCTGCCCGGTGCAGGCTATCACGATCACCCGCGAGGAGGCTTCCGCCAGGGACCTCTCCGGCTACAAGGGCGTCTGGGTTTACGTGGAGCTCTCCGAGACCGGCGATAAGACCCATCCCAAGAAGATCAAGCAGGTCACCTTCGAGCTGCTCTCGGCCGGCCGGAAGCTCGCCGACGAGCTGGGCGAGGACCTCTGCGCCGTGCTGCTGGCCGACAAGAACCACGGCTACGAGAAAGAGCTCGGCGCCTACGGCGCCGACAAGGTGTACATGGTAGAGCACGACGAGCTCTTCGAATACAATACCGACATCTTCTCGAGCGTTATCGTGGGGCTGGTGACCAGCCACAAGCCCTCTATCATGCTCTACGGCGCCACCATCCAGGGCCGCGACCTGGCCCCGCGCGTGGCCTCCACGCTGTACGTCGGCCTGACCGCCGACTGCACCGCGCTGGCCATCAAGGACGGCCTGCTGCTGCAGAGCCGCCCCGCCTTCGGCGGCAATATCATGGCGGACATCCTGGCCCCCAGGTCCAGGCCGCAGATGTCCACCGTGCGCCCCAACGTCATGAAGCTGGCCGAGCCCATACACGGCCGCGCCGCGGTGGTGGTGCGCGAGAGCGCCAGGCTGGATAAGAGCCTGCGCCGGGTAAAGGTGCTGGAGCGCAAGATCGACCACGGCGCCGGTACCGCCAGGATAGAGAACGCCAACGTCATAGTGTCCGGCGGCCGGGGTATGAAGACCCGGGAGAAGTTCAAGCAGCTCGAGGAGATCTCAAAGCTCCTGGGCGGCGTGGTCGGCGCTTCGCGCGCGGCCGTGGACCTGGGGTTCAAGGAAAAAACGCACCAGGTGGGCCAGAGCGGCACCACGGTGTCGCCCAAGCTTTATCTCTGTTTCGGCATCTCGGGAGCGGTACAGCATATAGTGGGCATGAAGGCCTCCGACGTCATCGTCGCGGTCAACAAGGACCCCAACGCCCCGATCTTCAACGTCGCCAAGTACGGCATCGTCGGCGACGTCAACGAGATCGTGCCTAAACTCGCGGAAGCGCTTAAGAAGAAGTAAGGCGGTACAGCAGGGGGATTCCGTTCTCCGTCATCCCGGCGTAAGCCGGGATCCAGAAAATGACTGGACACCGGCTTTCGCCGGTGTGACGTTCGGCAAGGGACGTCTTGCGGGTGGTCTAGGAAAACGTGACGCTGCTTAACAGGCTGCTGCTATTCGTGTTCGGGGCCGGGCTTATCCCGCTGCTCCCCGGCGGCGTCTTTTTGTTCTATTTCCAGTCCAAGGCCAAGAAGGACATCTCCAGCCTGCAGCAGAACGTCTCGCAGATGGGCTCGCTGATGATGGAGCGCGAGGCCCAGGACCTGTCCCGCCGCTTCGAGCGCATGTGGGACACGGAAGAATCCTACGTCAACCGCAAAAGCCTCGAGCGGGCGCTCAAGAACAACCCGGAATTCCTCTATCTCGCCTTCACCGGCGCCGACGGCCGCGAGATCATCAGCGGCGGCGCTCCTGAACTCAGGCGGTATTTCGGCTACCTGGACCTGGCCGGGGACCCGCAGTTCCGCAAGGCCTCCCGGGACGGCCGGGCCGCGCTGGGCCGCTTCGAGATGATCTTCGACATGCCGGTCTGCCGGCTGGTCTACCCCCTGGGGGACGGCTACTACGCTTTTGCGGCGGTGAACCTGCGCGACCTGTTCGAGAAGCTGCGCTCGCAGCGGCTGGGCGCCACCGGCGGCCTGCTGCTGGCCGACTCCGAGGGCAACGCGCTGCCGCTCTCCGGCTCTTTCGAGAAGTTCGACGGCGCCCGGGTGCGCGCCATCCTGGCCAGCGGGCCGGTGTTCGAGATGGAAGGGCGGGACGGGCCCTACATCGGGGCCGCGGCCCGGGTGCGCGGCTTCGACCTGTACGTGCTGGCCATCGAGAACCGGGCCGAGGCTTTCGCCGGCGTCAACCGGATGACCTGGCTGATGGCCTTCTTCCTGCTGGCCGTCGGGACGGCTTTCTATTTTTCTTCCCTGGTGTTCAGCCGCAGGCTCTCCGGCCCGGTGGCCGCGCTGATGGACGGGGCCGCGCGCGTCTCCGCAGGGGAATTCAAGGCGCCGGTGAGCGAGGCCACGGAGTTCTCCGAGCTGTCGGACCTGCTGCGCGCCTTCAATTCCATGATGCGCGAGGTGGACCGCTACCATGGCATCCAGGTGGAGAAAGTGTTCGAGGAGAAGCAGAAGCTGGAACTGCTGGTCAGCCTGATCCACGACGCCATCATCCTGGCGGACATGCGCGGGGAGCTGCTTTACGCCAACGCCGCCGCCCGGGCGGTGCTCGGTCCCGACGCGGGCCCGGGCGAGAACGAGAGCCTGCGCCGCAGGATCGCCGGCCTGGTCTATAAAAAAGCGCAGTCCAGGAGCGGCGTGGTAGAGCTGCAGCAGGGCGGGGAAACCAGATATTACCGCGTGAGCGTGCAGACCCTGGCGGCCAAGACCCAGAACCCGGCGGTTTTTATGGTGATGCGGGATATCACCCTGGAGCGCAAGATCCAGAAGATGAAAGAGGATTTCTTCCATTCCGTAGCGCACGACCTGCGCGCCCCGCTGCTGACCATGCAGGGCTACATCAAGCTGCTAGAGCGGGAGTTCGAGCCCGGCGCCAAGCAGGCCGGCTACGTGCGCAACGTCAAGGAGTCCAGCGATCGCCTTTTTAAACTGCTGGAGAACATCCTGGACATCTCCCGCATGGAGGCCGGCCAGCTGAAGCCGGACCTGAGCAAAACGAACGCCGCGCAGTTCCTGGCCGCCTCGGCCGAGGGCTTCAGGGCCCTGTTCGAGGAGAAAAAAATATCTTTTACGGTAGAGACCGCCGGCGCCGAAGGGCTGGAGTTCTCCGCCGATTCCTCCCTGCTGCGCAGGGTGATAGACAACCTGCTCTCCAACGCGTGGAAATTCACTCCGGAGGGCGGCCGGGTCACGGCGGCGGTCAGGGCGGACGGCGCCCATGTGCTGTTCACCGTTTCCGACAGCGGTCCCGGGGTGCCGGCCGGCCAGCTGGAAACGGTATTCGAGAAGTACAAGCGGCTGAAAGCGGGGGAGGGGGAGTCTGGCTTCGGCCTGGGCCTCGCCATCGCCCGCAAGATAGTGGAAATGCACGGCGGGAAGGTCTGGACGGAAGCCGGGCCCGGGGGCCGGTTTCTGGCCCGCTTCCCCGCGGCGTAGGGACAGCTGGATGCGTTAAATAGACGGCGGTCAGGGGTAAAAATAATGAACGGTAAACCGAATTCTTCTAAAACTGGAAAAACTCTTTACATCTTCGGGGTGGCCTTCTCGCTCTTCGTGCTTCTCAGCATCCCCATAGAGTCAACGCTCAACGGCGGCTGGTGGATACGGCCGCTGGACAACAAGTGGGCAGATAAGCGGATGTGGCTGCCCAACCTCTTCTCCGGGGACGAGGAGGAGGACTTTGTCGGCTCTTTCGGCAAGTATTACAACCACCAGGGCGACGAGCGGATCTTCGTGGCGGCTATCGACGAGCATACCGTCGCCAAGATGGGCTACCCGTTCAAGCGCAGGCATTACGGGACCCTGATAGACAAGCTCAACAAGCTGGGCGTCAAGGCCGTGGGCGTGGATGTCACCCTTACGGACCCCGACAAGGACGCCCCCGACAGCGACCGCACGATGGCGGAGGCGGTGAAGCGGGGCGGGAACGTTTCTATCCTGGTCTACGTAAGCCCCCAGGACGGCAAGATGCTTTACCCGTTCCCGGGGCTGGGCGAGGCCGCGGCCAACATTTCCCATCCCCACGTCGAGAAGGACATGGAGGCCGACGGCCAGGTGCGGCGGGTGGCCCTGTTCAGCGACACTATAATCTACGACCAGCTCTCCATCAAAACGCGCTGCGGCAAGGCCTGCATGGGAGTCGGCCTGCCGCTGCTGGCGGCCGGCACCTATGCCATCTACAACGGGACCCAGCTGAAGGACCTGGAAAAGGCCTACGGGACCGGTTCGCTGCGCCTTAACTTCCGGGTCCCTAAAAAACGGCCCTACCATCCCGCCTGGGGGCAGCCCGATAAGACCGGTATCAACGAATCCGTCTACCGGCATATCTCCGTTCTGGATATCATGGAAGGCAGGCTCTCCAAGGAGGAGAAAGCGGCGATAAAGGGCGGTATAGCGTTCGTCGGGTCCACAGCCACCGGGGCCTTCGACCATTATCCTTCCCCGTTCTCCACCAGCTGGCCCGGGGTAGAGCTGCACGCTAACCTGGTGGACAACATGATCCACGGCGATTTCTTAACGCCGCTGCCCGGCTGGCTGGAAGTGCTGCTGCTGCTCGCGGCCATCTGGCTGCCCATCCTGATAGCCCGGCACACCATAATGGTGATCTCCCTGACCTCGGCCGGGGTGATGGCCGTGCTGATGGCCATAAACTTCCAGCTCCTGGTAAAGCATTACGACATGCCTTACTTCAGCGTTTTCGCCTGCATGCTGCTGTCCTTTATCTTCGTAACCGTGCACAAGGCGCTGATGGAGGGCCGGGAGAAGAAGTGGATAAAGAGCACCTTCGGGCAGTATCTTTCCCCCAAGGTGGTTGAAATGATCACCAAGGACCCGTCCAAGCTGTCGCTGGGCGGCGAGAAGCGCGACATGACGGCCTTCTTCCTGGACCTGGCCGGCTTTACCACCATGTCGGAGAAGCTGTCCCCCGAAGAGCTGACCGCCATGCTGGTGGAGTACCTGTCCGCTTTCACCGACGTAATCCTGAAATACGACGGTACGGTGGACAAGTATATCGGCGACTGCGTGGTGGCCTTCTGGAACGCCCCGCTGGACCAGGCCGACCACCGCAAGCTCGGCGTGCTGGCGGCCATAGACTGCCAGAAAGAGATGGCGCGCCTCAACGAGTCGCTCACGCAGTTCACGATAAAACCCAAGTGCCGCGTGGGCGTGAACTCCGGCCCGATGGTAGTGGGCAACATGGGCTCGCGCTCGCGCCTGTCCTACACCGTCATGGGCGACTCGGTGAACATGGCCTCCCGCATGGAGGGCGCCAACAAGTACTTCCACTCCAAGATCATGACCAGCGAGGCGACGTTCGGCGACCTGAAGGACGCCTTCGACCACCGCTACCTCGGCAGCATCCGGGTGGTGGGCAAGGCCATCCCGACCAGGGTGTACGAGCCCTTCGCCCCCAAGGGCGGAGCCGAGCCCGAAGTGAAGGCCATGCTCGCGCGCTACGAGGCCGGCATCGCGAAGTTCTACAAGGGCGATTACGCCGGTTCCCTGCCCGAATTCAAGGCCGCGCTGGCGGCCCTCCCCGGGGACGGACCTTCGCAGTTCTACATAGAGAAGGCCGAGCTCTTCAGCAAGGAACCGCCGAAGGACTGGGACCAGTCTTTCAACCTGACTGAGAAAGGTTAAGGAGCCATATGGTGATCTTCTGGAGACTGGTGCTGTCGCACCTGCTGGCGGACTTCACGCTGCAGTTCGACATCGTGAACCGGCTTAAGCGCAAGGGCATGTGGGGCATGCTGATACACTGCCTGACCCACTTCGTGGTCTCCTTAGCGCTGACCTGGCCCTACCTGGGGGACACCTGGGTAAGACTGGGCGGGGTGGGGATAAACGGCTGGTGGGCCCTGGTGCTGATGTTCGTGATCCACTACGGGGTGGACGAGCTGCGGGTCTACAGCATGAAGTCCTGGTACAAGGACAACACCATCAGCTTCCTGATGGACCAGCTCCTGCATCTCTACGTGCTGTTCCTGATCTCGCCGGTGGACGTGCCGGCCCCGGGCTCCATGATGGGCGAGAAGTGGGTGGCCATCGCCTGCATGCTGGTGCTGGTGGCCCATTTCACCACCGTGATTATTTACTTCCTCGAGAAGGACGTGTTCGGCAAGGCCTTCCCGCACTTCGACGAGAAGTATTTCCTGATCTTCGAGCGGATAGTGCTGTGGGCTTTCTTCTTTGTGGCGGGCTATTGGTGGATCCCTTTCGCCATAGCCTGGGCGGTGCAGATCTTCTACGTGCGCAAGAAACGCATCATAGACATGTCCCGGCTCAACGTGGCGCTTAACGTGGCGCTTACGGCGGGCATCGGGCTCTGGACCAGGTTCATCTATTACGGGCACCTGTAAGGCGGGCAAGGACCTTTTAGCAATGCTGGAACTCACCGGGAAACTCAACATCGAAGACGCGGTGTTCACCTTCGTGGACGTGGAAACCACCGGCCTGTCGCCGCGCGCGGCCCGCGTCTGCGAGGTGGCCGCCATCAGTTTCCGCGGCGCCGACAGGGTGGGCACGCTGGCCGAGCTGGTGAACCCCGGCCTGCCCATCCCGGCAGAGGTTTCAAAGATACACGGCATCACCGACGCTATGGTCAAAGACAGCCCTTCCTTCGGCGGAGTGGCGCCACGCCTGCTGGCCATGCTGGAGAATTCCGTGGTAGTGGCCCACAACGCCGAGTTCGACCTGGGGTTCCTCAAGGCGGAGTGCGACCGGGTGGGCCTGCGTTTCCCCAAGCTGCACGTGGTGGACACGCTCGCTATCGCCCGCAAGGGCTGGAAGTTCCAGAGCAACCGCCTCGGCAAGATCGCCGAGGAGCTTAATATCTCCAACGGGGGCTGGCACCGGGCGCTGGCCGACGTGGAGATGACCCGCAAGATCTTCGACCATTTTATAGCCGCCTTCAGGTCCGCTGGAGCGCGGACCGTGGCGGACTTACTTCAAAAAAGCGGAGGATATACTTCATGAGCGCAAAGACCAAGCCTTTTACCCTGGGCACGGCCCCCGACATTGTGGATTTCGCGGAGGTAGCCTACGGCCAGCGCCGGGTGGAGATACCGCCTAAAGCGCTCAAGCTGATAGCCAGCCGCCGGGCCAGCCTGGAGGCCCTGCTGTCCGAAGATAAGGTCATGTACGGCATCAACACCGGTTTCGGCGAACTGGCCAGCCAGCGCGTCTCGCGCGAAAGCCTTAAAAGCCTGCAGGTCAACCTGATCCGCAGCCACGCCTGCGGCGTAGGCGAGCCCCTGGAGGACGCCGAGGCGCTGGGGCTGATGTTCGCCCGCGTCAACGAGCTGGCCATGGGCAACTCCGGCGTGCGGCCGCTGGTGGTAAAGACCCTCGCGGCCATGGTCAACAAGCAGGTTGTTCCCTTTATCCCTTCCAAGGGCTCGGTAGGCGCCAGCGGCGACCTGGCCCCTTCCGCGCACATGGCGCTGACCCTGATAGGCGAAGGCCACGCCAAGTTCGCCGGCGAGGACGAGTTCCGCCCTTCCGCCGAAGTGATGAAGAAAGCCGGCATAAAGCCGGTGGAGCTCGCCGAGAAGGAGGGCCTGGCGCTCATCAACGGCACGCAGGCCATGAAGGCCGTGGGCGGCCTGGCCCTCTTTGAGGCGATGAACCTTTTCTATTCTTCCGTGCTCACCGGCGCCATGTCGCTGGAGGCGCTCAAGGGCACCCCGGTGGCTTTCGACAAGCGCATCCACGAGCTTAAGCCGCATGCCGGCCAGCTGGAGGTGGCGGAGATGCTGGAGGCCATGACCAGGGGCAGCCAGATCCGCGCTTCCCATAGGAATTCCGACAAAAGGGTGCAGGACCCGTACTCTCTGCGCTGCATGCCGCAGGCCATGGGCGCCGCGCGCGACGCCATAGAGTACGCGCTCAACGTCTTCGAAATAGAGTTCGGCAGCGTCACTGACAATCCCCTCGTGGTGGAGGGGAAAAAGAAGGGCTCCATAGAGGTGCTCTCCGGCGGCAACTTCCACGGCCAGGCCGTGGCCTTCGCCGCCGACTTCGCCGCCATCGCCATCACCGCCCTGGGCAATATCTCCGAGCGGCGCATCGCGCAGCTGGTGGGCGACTTCAAGATCCTGCCGCCCTTCCTGGCCCGCAACCCGGGCCTGGAGTCGGGCTTCATGATCGCGCACGTCACGGCGGCCGCGCTCTGCAACGAGAACAAGATCCTCAGCCACCCGGCCAGCTCCGACTCCATCTCCACCTCCGCCAACAAAGAGGACTTCGTCAGCATGGGGATGAACGCGGCGCTCAAGCTGAGCACCGTGGTGCGCAATACCGCCCGCATAGTGGCCATAGAGCTGATGGCCGCCTCCGAGGGCATAGAGTTCCACCGCCCGCTGAAATCCAGCGCCAGGCTGGAAGGCGCCCTCGCCAAGGTGCGCGCGGTGTCCCCGGCTTTCAAGGGCGACGAGGTGTTCTCCGGCCGCATAGAGAACGTGGCCGAAGAGATACTCGCCGGCACTTTCGTAGACTGACAACAGAGGTAAACCATGAACAAGGTCATACGCGCGGCGCGCGGCAATAAACTTTCATGCAAGGGCTGGCAGCAGGAGGCCGCCCTGCGCATGCTGATGAACAACCTGGACCCCGAGGTGGCCGAGCGCCCCGAGGACCTGGTGGTCTACGGCGGGCGGGGCAAGGCCGCCCGCAACTGGGACTGCTATAACGCCATAGTCTCGTCGCTGCGCAAACTTGAGAACGACGAGACCCTGCTGGTGCAGAGCGGCAAGCCCGTGGGCGTGCTGCGCACGCACGAGTATTCGCCCCGCGTCATCATCGCCAACTCCAATTTGGTCGGTAACTGGGCCAACTGGGAAACCTTCGACGAGCTGGAGAAGAAGGGCCTGATGATGTACGGCCAGATGACTGCCGGCTCCTGGATCTATATCGGCACGCAGGGCATACTGCAGGGCACCTATGAGACCTTCGCCGCCTGCGCCCGCAAACATTTCAAGAGCGACCTGACCGGCAAACTCACCGTCACCGGCGGCCTCGGCGGCATGGGCGGCGCCCAGCCCCTGGCCGTCACCATGAACGGCGGCGTGGCCATAGTTATAGAAGCCGACGAGACCCGCATCCAGAAGCGCCTGGACACGGCCTACGTGGACATCATGAGCCGCTCGCTCGACGAGGCGCTGATCATGGCGGCTAAGGCCATGAAGGCCAAACAGCCCCTTTCCATCGGCCTGCTGGGCAACTGCGCCGAGGTGCTGCCCGAGCTGGCGCGCCGCGGCGTCAAGATAGACGTGCTTACCGACCAGACCTCCGCGCACGACCCGCTGAAAGGCTATATCCCCAAGGGCTACAGCGTGAAAGCGGCCGACGAGCTGCGCCGCAAGGACCCGAAGAAATATCTCAAGCTCTCGATGGAATCCATCGCCGTCCACGTGGAGGCTATGCTCAAGCTGCAGAAGGCCGGCGCCGTCACCTTCGACTACGGCAACAATATCCGCACCATGGCCTTTAAGCAGGGTGTAAAACACGCGTACGACTTCCCCGGTTTCGTGCCGGCCTATATCCGCGACCTGTTCTGCGAGGGTAAGGGCCCGTTCCGCTGGGCGGCCCTCTCCGGCGACCCCAGGGACATAGCCGTCACTGACAAGCTGGTGCTGGACCTGTTCCCGAAGGACGAGCATCTCCGGCGCTGGATGGACATGGCCACGAAGAAAGTTAAATTCCAGGGCCTGCCGTCGCGCATCTGCTGGCTGGGTTACGGCGAGCGCCACCAGATGGGCCTGCGCATCAATGATTTGGTGAAGAAAGGTAAGATCTCCGCGCCGGTAGTGATAGGCCGCGACCACCTGGATTCCGGCTCGGTGGCGAGCCCCTACCGCGAGACCGAGTCCATGAAGGACGGCTCCGACGCCATAGCCGACTGGCCTATCCTCAACGCGCTCATCAACACCGCTTCAGGCGCCAGCTGGGTGTCTTTCCACCACGGCGGCGGGGTGGGCATGGGCTATTCCCTGCACGCCGGCCAGGTCACCGTGGCCGACGGCACCAAAGAGATGGCGTCGCGCCTGGAACGGGTGCTCACCAACGACCCGGCCATGGGCGTGCTGCGCCACGCCGACGCCGGCTACAAGATCGCCTCGGACTTCGCCAAAAAGAAAGGCGTCAAGATCCCGATGCTTAAATAACTAATAGGAGAACAACTATGGCTTCTGATTTCAGCTTCGACGTGGTTTCAAAGGTGGAGTATACCGTGGTGGACGAGGCTATCGCCATCGCCATGAAGGAAGTGGTCAACCGCTACGATTTCAAGGATTCCAAATCCGAGATCAACTTCGATAAGAAGGCCAACTCCATGCTGCTGTCGTCTTCCGACGACTACAAAGTGAAGGCCCTCTACGAGGTGCTCATGACCAAGATCTCCAAGCGCGGCCTGCCGGTGAAGAACTTCGCCGGGGAGAAAGTGCAGAGCGCCCTGGGCGGCACCGCCAAGATGCTGGTCAAAGTTCAGCAGGGCATTCCCCAGGACAAGGCCAAGGAGATAGTCAGGGCCATCAAGGACGCCAAGCTTAAGGCCAACGTTTCCATCCAGGCCGACACCCTGCGCGTCACTTCCAAGTCCAAGGACGAACTGCAGAACGTCATGAGCCTGCTGCGGGGCGGGGACTACGGCATAACCCTGCAGTTCGAAAACTTCCGCTGACGGGCGAATTCAGGTTGACTCGTCACCCCGGCGAAAGCCGGGGTCCAGGTTTGAGAAGGGCTGGATTCCGGCTTTCGCCGGAATGACGGCGAGAGGTTTCTTATAATATGGCTACAATCTTCACCGGGATCAAGCAGCTGCTGACCTTTGCGGGCGACAACGCCCCCAGGGCGGGCGCCGCCATGCGCGAGACGGGCCTGGTGAAGAACGCTTCCGTACTGGTGGAGAAAGGCATAATAGAGGCCGCCGGGCCCAGGGCCGCCGTGGCTCGCCACCGTCTGGCGAAAAAAGCCAGGACAGTGGAGGTCAACGGCGTCTGCCTGCCCGGTTTCGTGGACAGTCACACCCACATGGTCTTCGCCGAGCCGCGGCTGAAAGATTTTTCCATGCGCGCCGCCGGCGCCTCCTACCAGGAGATAAAAGCCGCCGGCGGGGGGATAATATCCAGCATAGGGGCGGTGCGCAAACAGGCCCTCAAGCCCATGGCCGCCCAGGTGGCCGCGCGGGCCGCGCGTTTTCTGGAATGCGGCACCACCACGGCCGAGGTGAAGAGCGGCTACGGCCTCTCCCTGGAGTCCGAGCTCAAGATGCTGCGAGCCGTGCGGGCCGCCAGGGACTTCACCCCGCTCGAGCTGATCCCGACGCTGCTGGCGGCGCACAGCGTGCCGCCGGAGTTCAACGGCGACTCCCAGAAATACCTGGACTACGTGATAGCTGAAATACTGCCCAAGGCCGCCGCCGAGAAACTGGCCGTCTTCGCCGATATCTTCTGCGAGAAAGGCTATTTCACTCCGGAGCAGACCACGGCGTACCTTAAAGAAGCCGCCCGCTTGGGTCTGCGTCCCAAGGTGCACTCGGAGCAGCTTTCCAATTACGGCGGCACCCGGGCCGGCGCCGCCGCCGGCGCCGTCAGCGCCGACCACGCCGACCACGTCTTCGCCGAGGACATAGCCGCCATGCGCGACGCCGGCACCATTGCCACGCTGCTGCCGGCCTCCAACTATTACCTGGGTCTCTCCAAGTACCCGCCGGCCAGGGAGATCATCTCCGAAGGCGTGCCGGTGGCGCTGGCCACCGACTTCAACCCCGGCACCTGCCCCTGCTGGAACATGCAGTTCGTGCTGTCGGCGGCCTGCACCCACTGCGGTATGACGCCGGAGGAGGCGCTCTGCGCGGCCACCGTTAACGGCGCCTGGGCGCTGGGGATAGGCGACAGGGTAGGCAGCGTGGTCCCCGGCATGCAGGCCGACCTCGCTTTCTACGACGCCGAAGATTACCGGGAACTCTGTTACTATTTCGGCGCCAGCCAGAATATGCTGACGGTCAAAAAGGGAAAGATTGTTGGGGGACGTTCCTGAGTTTTTGAGTTATTCGGTAATATGTCAAAACACCTAAAATTTACAATGCCTCGGAGAATAACTCAAAAACTCAGGAACGTCCCCTGCTTATGAAAATAATTCTTTTTGATATTGATGGTACGCTGGTGAAGGCGGGCGGGGCGGGGGCCAGGGCGCTCAACCACGCGGTGGAATCCATGACTGGCCATAAGGACGCCTGCGCCAAGGTGCAGCTGCAGGGCGCTACCGACAAGGCCAACTTCGAGAACGCCTTTAAGGCTGGTGCCGGCCGCAAGCCCGCGAAGAAAGAGCTGGCGCTCCTCACGAAGCGCTACGTGGACCGCCTGCCGCACGAGGTGAAGGCCTCGTTGAAGGCTAAAAAGTATCTCAAGATAAAAGGCGTGGAGAAGTTCCTGGAGAAGCTTGCCGGACGCAAGGACGTCATGGTGGGCCTCGGCACCGGCAACCTTAAGGACGGGGCTTTCATAAAGCTGGAACCTTCAGGCCTTATAAAACATTTCGCTTTCGGCGGCTACGGCTGCGACTCCCATCACAGGAGCGTCGTGCTGCAGAAAGCCGTAGCACGGGCGGCTAAACTGGCCGGGGTCACTATAAAAGACGGCGAGGTCTACATCATCGGCGACACCCACCGCGACGTGGAGGCGGCCAAGGAGGCCGGCTATCACAGCGGCGTGGTGCAGGACGGTTTCGGCGACCCGGAGCTGCTCATGCGTTCCAATCCGGAGCTCATGGCCAAAGATTTTACGAACATGAAGCCCTGGCTGATCTGGCTCGGCCTTCAGAAAGACCCGCGCGGCGTGCGGCGCGGCACCTATATCTGCCCCGACTCCCCTATAGAGCACGCCCATTACGGCCGCACCGGCATGGACCTGCGCGATATAGAACTGGGCATAAAGAAGCTGCGCGCGGCCAAGCGGGCGGTTTCGGATAAAAAATGAAGAACTGCGCGGTGATCTACAGCGGCGGCAAGGACAGCCACCTGGCCCTGCTTGAAACGGCTGAAGCCGGCCACTCCGTCGCCTGCCTGGTGGGTTTCGACGGCGGCCTCCGGCACGAGGAGTATTTCAACGATTCCCGCAAGCCGGACATTGTGGCGGCGCACGCGAAACTTCTTGGAGTGCCCGCCGTCACCGTAAAGACGGGAGCAGATTTTAAGGTTAAGGCCCTGGCCCGCAACGTAGCCCTGCTGGCCGGGGCGGCGGGGAAGGCCTGCGGCGCCGACACGCTGGTTTCCGGCGTGGCCCGCTGCCGCTGCGGGGGGAAGATAGACTCCTGGCGCAAGGCCGCCGCTAAAGCGGGCTTCGGCCTGCTGGCGCCTGTTATTGGTTTCGACCTGGTCTACGCCGTGCGCCTTTGCCAGCAGCTCGGAGTGCGCGCTCTTATTACCGGCGTGGAGGCGAAGAAAGTGGACCGGCGCTGGCTGGGCCGGGAGATGGACGCTGATTTCCTCAGTTATATCATGGCGGAGAAGCGGGCCGGCCGCACCATAGACGGCAGCGACCTGCAGACCCTGGTGCTGGCGAGCCCCGCCTTCGCCGGACGGATAGTTCCCCTGCGGCTGACCCCCGGGCGCATAGGCGGCCAGGAACTGCTCAGGGTAGAAAAATTTAAAGTGCTGCGCGGCCCGCGCCGGAGAAAATTATGAAAATACAAGACACCCTTACCTGCGGAGACATCGGTGAAATCCCTTTCCTGCTGGAGAAATTCTCCGCCCGGGCCGAAGCGCTGAAAACACTGGCCCTCAGGTCCTCGGACAAGACGGTTTACCTCGTCGGGCGCGGTTCCTCCGGCACGGCCACCCTGTTCGCCAAGTACATCTGGGAGACGTACGCCGGCACCATCACCAATTTCGTGCACCCGCATTCCATCTTCGAGGCCAGGAAGCCGCTGAACTTCAAAGGCCAGGTCGTCTGGGCCTTTTCCCAGTCGGGGCGCAGCCAGGACATAGTCTCCTGCCTGGAGCGGCTGATGAAGTGGGGGGCCAGGGGAGTGGCCGTCACCAATGAGCCGGACCTGAAGAACAATCCCCTGGCGCGGCTGGCCGGGCGGCATATACTGCTCTCAGATTCTAAGGAAGTCCCGGTGGCTGCTACCAAAAGCTTTGAGCTGCAGCTCTGGGCCGTGCTGTGGGCCGCGCAGGCCTGGAGCGGCTGTTTTGACGCCAAGGATTTTAAGGCTGCGGTGTCGGCGGCCGCACGCGCCGCGGCGGAGAATTACGGCGGTGAGGCGCTGGTCCGCAAGGTCATGAACGCCAATATGCTGGGTTTCGTGGGCCGCGGCCCCCTGAACGCCGTGGCCGAGGATTCGGCCCTGAAGTTCAGGGAGATGGCCAAGGCGCACGCGCTGGGCTATTCCGCCGCCGAGTTCCTGCACGGCCCCGTCGGGGCCTACACAGGCAATGACCTGGTTTTCCTGTTCACCCCTTCCAATAAGTTGCCCGAAGACATCCTGAAGGTCAAGCGCGCCCTTGTGGAGCGCGGCACTCCCTACCACATAGTAAAGCCCGGCGCCCTGAAATTCCCTTTCAGCTGCATCCCCACCGACATCCGCATGAAACGCCTCGCCCTGCGCCTGTCCCTGGCCAAAGGCCTTAACCCGGACAATCCCAAGGGGCTTAACAAGGTGACGCAGACTTTCTGAGCCCTCACCGGAAATAGAAAAGCCGCCTATCGGGCGGCTTTTCTATGCCTCAAATCGCGCCTTAACGTATTTCTTTGTTCATTACTGCCAGGGCTTTCTCCCGGATGGTCTCCACCGGGGAGAGCTTCGTCATAAATACTTTTACGTTGTGCTCCTGTTGCAGGAGGCTTTGGGTGAGGCTGTTGTAGTCGCTAGCGGTGATAACTATTATCGGTATGCCTGCTGTTGCGGGATTGCCCGCGAGCTTGCGGGAGAATTCTATCCCGGTAATGCCCGGCATGTTCACGTCAAGTATTATCAGGTCGGGAAGGAACGTTAGGGCCTTTCCCAGCCCCTCGAATCCGTTTAAAGCCGTTTCCAGTGCGAACTCCGAGCCGAAGATGTCTTTCGCGAGGTCTATGAACGGGACGTTGTCGTCAACCACCAGTATTTTCTTTTTGTCCGCCATAAAGAACCTTGTCGACTACTTCCACGATATCCATTACCGGGGTCGTTTTGCTGAGGAAGTCCCGTACGTTGCGTTCCTGCTTGAAGAGTTCGGGGACGCCCTTGTCCATATGGCTGCCGGTGAGGACTATCACCGGGATGTCCCGTGTCTCTTCTTCGGCGGTGAGCATTCGCACCAGTTCTATGCCGGAAACGTTCGGCATCATCACGTCCATCATTATGAGGTCCGGCAGTATCTCGGCGGCGCTCTTTATCCCTTCGCGGCCGTCCGCGGCCGTGAACACGTCAAAATCGTCCTCCAGCGCGCACTGCAGCAACTGGCTGAAGTTCTGGTTGTCGTCGACTACTAATATCTTTTTTTTGTTCCCCATGTCCCTCACCCGTCCGTCAGAAGAATGACCGCAGCAACGAAAGCCCGACCGCGGCCGCCAGAGCATAGCCCCAGTTCTTCATTTTTATCACTTCCTGCTCGATTCGTTTGAACTCCAGGTAGTTCTTCTCCGTTCTTTGCTTCTCGCGCAGCAGGTCCCGGATGAATTCCTCGTAGCGCATGTCCTTGGCGGTCATCAAGTCTTCAACCTGTGTCATCTTGCGCAGGCAGTGCTGCAAGTCACCTTCCATGCGCTTGCGTGTGGTGAGGCTGATCTCTCCTGGGTTATTCATGGGGGGTTCCTTCCCGGCAAGGGCCGCGGCCGTCGGCACACCAATAGCCTCCTGCGCTGGAGCGGCGAAAAGTTCATCTATCGCCGCGATAATGCTGTCGCAGGAGGCTCCTTTCCTGATTATCGCGTCGGCGCCGCAACTGACGAACTGGAGTTCCTCTTCTTCGATATTTCTCGCCGTAAAGATAAGTATCTTGGGGCGGTTTACGATGTTCTCGGTTATTTTCTCGGCTACCTTGTAGCCGTTCAGGCCCGGGGTATTCACGTCCAATATCAGCAAGTCGTACCTGCCCCGTCCCAAATGCTTGAAAACCTCGTCCCCGTCCCGGGCGAATTCCACATGATGCCCCTGCTCGGTCAGCAGGTTGAAAAGGAATGCACGTATACCTTCGTCGTCATCGCTGGAGAGTATCCGCAACGGACGGCTCAAGCTGTTCATCCGGGTACGCACAGGATGTCCTGTGCCATGTCGGCGGCGTCCGATTCCGGGATCATTTCAGTACGCGCCTGGCCAGCGCCGATATTCGTGCAAGGAAAATAGCGTGATCGAAAGGTTTTGTAAGGTAATCGTCGGCTCCGGTCTCATAGCCGGCAATCTGGTCTTCGGCCAGCTCCCGTATAGTAAGCATTAACGCCGGCATGTCTTTGTGCACTCCACTGGCGCGTATGCTGCGCAGGAGTTCAAAGCCGTCCATCTCGGGCATGTTTATGTCAGTGACTAACATGTCCGCTCCATCCCGCTGCAGCCTTTTCCATGCAAGGAGCCCGTTCCGTTCCGGCATAGGGACATGCCCCGCCTGTTCCAGGAGTTCTGTTATCAACGTCCTGAAATTGTCGTCGTCCTCGGCTATAAGTATCCTCATGGCTCCAGTCCTCCGGCAGACATCCGGGGCAGGCCGGCGCTTCTCTGCTCCCGGACGGGCGCAGGCCGGGGCAACTGCGCGGCTTCTCGCAATACATCGCGGAGGAGGACCGGCTTTTCCATCAGCCTCTTCAGGTTCCTGCAAGTTTTCAGCCGGGCTTGTTCCTCAGCGTCGAAATTCCGTCCGCTTATTAGTATTACCGGAATCAGCCGCGTTTCTTTCATGCTCAAAAGCGCGTCAAGCACGTCCGCACCGGTCATGTCCGGGAGCATATAATCCAGCAATACCACGTCCGGCGCCAACTCCGCGGCCATTTTTGTCCCTTCCCCGCCGGTTTCCGCGGTTTCCACCGTATGCCCCGCGGCGGCAAAGTACCGCCTGAGTATCCTCAGATAGCCATTATCGTCGTCTATTGCGAGTATCCTCATCATGGCGGAGTCAAGTGCCGTTGCTGAACATGTACCCCGCGCCGTAGACTGTCTTAATCTTTTTTCCATAGGCTCCGAGTTTCTTCCGCAGCGATTCGATGTGTTTGTCCACACATTCCGAATAGACTTCCGCGGCTTTCCCTTCCCACAGGTTTTCAAGGATGGTGTCCCGCGAAAGCACCCGCTTTTCATGGGACACCAGTATCAGCAGTATATCGAACTCGCGCGGCGTAAGATTTGAGAGCTCTGTCTCTTTTTTTGAGCGGGCTCCGACTATTACGGTGCGTCTCGCGCGGTCCAGTTCAATCTCCTCGCTGCTGGAGGCCAGCCTGGAGCCGGCCTCGGCGATATGCGGGGCCAGCCGTCTGAGGTGGGCCTTTATTTTTGCTACAAGTATCCTTTCGTCAAGGTTCTTGTATACGAAATCGTCGGCGCCTGATTCCAGGAACTTCGCGATCTGGGAGTTGGAGATGTTCTGTTGTGCCGCGAACGCCAATGTCGCTACCGGTTTTCGCCGCGCGATAAGCGAACTCAGCTCTTCCGGGGTGTGGCAGTCCGTCCCGCCAACTTCAACGAGGTCCAGTTCCGCCCTCCGGGCGAGGTTTTCCCCGGACATGAGCGCAACGTCCGCCACGGTCAACCATCCCTCCTTCTGAAAAGCGACCTTCCAGCGGTGCAGGATAGTGGAATCCGTAGTGGCGATGTTAAAAACCAGTTCCCCGGTAGGCACAGACACATATATATTCTAGCCTGCCGTATCTGTCAGGTCCACTAAAGTTATTTTTAAGAAAAAAACAATTATCTTTTAAGGGAGTTGCTCCCGGTCGTCCAGGCGCAACACGTCGTGGGAAATGGTTCCTGTGTGGAGGGAAGGGGGGCAGCCCGGCCACCGAGGCCAGGAGTTCTTGTGAACTTACCGGCTTCTTGAAAACACGGACATCGGTCTGCGTAAATGCAAAAGCAACCGCGGGCGGTCAGGGATTGAAATACCTGAAGCCTTTACCTGGAACTGACTGCAGTTTGGCGGCCAACTCGCGAGGGAACTTCCTCCTGATGTTGAAGATGTGGGTGTCCACAAGGTTCTCCACAGCCACGGTCTGCCAGACTTTGGATATTATGTACCTGCGGCTCAGGATCTTGGGGCTTTCTTTGACCAGCGCCAGGAAGAGGTCGAATTCCCTTTTGGTCAGGTTCTCCACGGTCTGGCCTTTGTAGCACAGTATCTGCGCCTCGGTGTTTATGCTCAGATCTGCGTCGGCTATCAGGCCGTTGCCGTCCTTGTCCATCTCCACGCGGCGCAACAGGGCCGTCACCCACAATACGAATTCCTGGAGGTCTATGGGCTTCACCAGGTACTGGTCCACGCCGGTGGTAAAACCCTGCATCTTGTGATGCGGTTCTCCCATCCCGGTCAGGGCTATTATCGGCGTTGTGGACAGCCTGCCGCTTTTCCGGATCTTCTCGCAAAGTTCCAGACCGTTGCCGTCCGGCAACCTGATATCCAGCACGATCAGGTCCGGCTGATGCCCTTTTATCAGGTGGGTGGCGGAGGCTATCGAATCCGCGCAGACGGCGCAATAGCCCGCCTCGTCAAGCGCCGCGGTGAGCATCGCGGCGGTGCTTTTATCGTCCTCAACCACTAATATCGTCTGTTTTGTCATGTTCAACTGTGCATATGCGCAACAACTTGGCGTGGTCGCAGCTATTTTTATGAGCACGAATACTTCAAAAGAGTACGTATGTATAGCATATTCCTGACGTGGTCCGCATTTTTCCGGGGAACTGCCTGCTGGCCGCGTGTCATGGTTTCGGCCTATCGCTGCCGTGTCATGGCGGGTGTTCCCGTCGCTGCGCCCCGGCCCGGGAACGTTTTGTCTTCCGGCGCCTTTCCAGGAGCCTTATTATCTCCCGAGTCAGCGCGGCGACGGTTTCTTTGTCCGCTTTCGCTATCTTCCTGCCGCGGCACAGGTTCACCATGGAGAGCGCCACAATGCCTTTAACCCCGCCCGCGCTAAGCGCCCGCGTGGCGCAGGCCATAGGACAGCCGTCCAGAGATATCACGAAATCCGCTTTGCGGCTGCTTTCCTGGAATTTTATGTCGTTGGCCAGGGCCCCGGCGAGACAACACATCTTAATGGCGGTTTTCTTGGACAGGTCCCGGGCTACCCTGTCGCTTAGCTCACCGTATATCGACGCTCCGGAGCAAGGGAAGATCAGGATCTTCCTGGAAAAACACAGACATTTTGACCGCATTTTATACCTCCCCCCTAAACCCATTGCGAACATTTTACCTTAAAACTATAGCGATTTCCTGATTCTCCACAGGTTTCAACGGGTGAACCGCGGACAGAAGGCTTCGTTATTTCTTCGGGATTGCGGCTGCCGCGGCCCCTATAATATTCTAGCGGAGTTCATTTATGGACCAAACCGGAGCTGGCAACAGGTTTTTTTCACAGGGAAGACTATATCTCGGTCTTCTCTGTGCCTGCGCGCTTCTGCGCGTCCCGGTTCCCGCCGTGGCGCTGATCTCTTCGTCGGGGGACTACCTGCTGGAATCCTCCGTGCGGGATGGCGGCGGCGGCGCACCTCTGGCCGGCGGCGAATATGTGGCGAAAGGGTCCGCCGGGCAGATCTCGGTGCCGGCCGGCCCCGGCAATTCAGTGTCGGGCGGGTATGTCAACCGTGGCGGTTTTTATAACCCGCCCCATTTTACCTTCCAGAAGGGGCTTGTTGCGGTGGTCAATTTTAACTCAGGCTCGGCCAGTTTGAGCCTGCCCCCCGGCGCCGTGGACAAGGAGGTTTTCGACATTACGCTCAACCGGAACCCGGCGTCGGAACCGCTGCAAGTCGCGCCGGGAACGATAGATTCCGCCAACAGCAAAATGGAGCATAACGAAGGAGGCTGGTCCCGCCTGTTTTCCAGCCATATCACCGAAATGTCCCTTTTCGACGAACAGGATGCCTGGGAGCGCCCGTTCGCGAAGAGCGGCTTTCTTTCCATGCGCTATAAGGACGACAACGGCGACGGCATGCTGGACGGCTCAAATCCGCCGGTAAGGGTGGAAACGGTCAGGGCCTGGGCGCTGGACGAGTCCATGGCAATGTGGACCAAACTTCCGGCCTCCTCTTCCGACAGGGCCTCAAGGACCGTAACCGTTCCTTTTATGACGCCGGGGGTCTATTCTCTTCTAGGCATGTTGGACGAATCCGTAAAGGATACTTATGCCTATCCCGTACCTTTCAGGCCCGGCGGCCCCGATGCCGGCCTGGGGGCCGGGCAGACGGGTACCGAGGCCGAGGGCATAACTTTCACCAATGTCCCGCAGGTAGGGGACATAGAGATATATACGCTGGATGGCCGGCTTGTGCGTAAGCTGCCCATAACGGCCGGTCTGGCGATTCCTAAGCTCAAATGGGATGTCAGGACGGCGGGCGGCTCACGGGCCGCCAGCGGCGTCTATATCTGGCGCGTGGTTTCCGGCTCCAACTCAAAGACCGGAAAACTGCTGGTAATTTGGTAGCAGCGATTGTTCGGATATTAAGGAGGAAGTATGAATGCTAAAAGGATAGTACTGGCCATGGCGGCGCTCTTTGCGCTGACGCTGGCCCCCGCAGCATACGCGGCGGACAACAACACCGAGTTCGGCATAGAGGACGACCTCACCGTGCTGGGCACCGCAGGCACCGCCGTGGACCCAGACGCCGAAATAAAGGGCTTCACGGTATTTGGCGCCACGCAGGCCGCGCCGGCGCTAAATATTCCGGTGGCCCCCGGCAATATCTTCGCCAACGGCTACGTGCAGGTGTCCAGCGGCATGTACGTGGCGGGGAGTTCAACGTTCACGTCCGGCGCGTACTTTACCGGCATTTCCAGCTTCGCGGCAGGCCCCGGTAATATGTATGTCAGCGGCGGCACCGCCGGGCAGGTGTTGTCCAAGGTGGCCGGAGGGGGAATGCAGTGGTCGGACGTCTCCGCCATGGTCTCGGGGGATAACCTCGGCAACCATGTTGCCACCACCACGCTGAACATGGCCTCCTTCGACGTGAAGAATGCCGGCTACATCACCGCGTCCAGCGCCGCTTTAAGCGGCCAGATAGTGGTTTATGGCACGTCCACCCTTACCGGGCAGGTAGGCGTCGGCGGGGCACTGGGAGTTACCGGGGCCGCGACGTTGAGCGACAATCTGACCGTGAACGGCAATACAACCCTGGGCAATGCCCCTGCCGACTGGATAGTAGCGAAATCCAGCACGACGGTGGACATAAACGGCGGAGCGATAGACGATACCGCCGCGTTCGCTGTAAAAGGCATAGACAGCTCCGGGGTGTACGCCGCCAAGTTCTATTCCGGCGCCAGTCTGGCGGCTTGGATAAAGAAGAAGTAGGCGGCGGTTCATACTCCTCCTCGGCCCGCCGGGAATAGGCCTGGCGGCACACTAGCGGGCGGCCATTATGAAAGATATCGGGACGGTCAAAATGATGCGCAACAGGCTCTTAACCGGGCTCGGCCGCGTTTTGTCCTTTTCGGGTCTGCTTCTTGTGGCTTGCGTGTCGGGGCCCGCGCTCCTGTCGGCAGAAGTTCCGGTGAAGTTTAACTATCAGGGTAATCTGCGCCAAAACGGCTTCCTTGTGAACGGTCAGCGCTCAATGGTCTTCCGCGTCTACGATTCCTCAACGGCAGCGGCGGAAATCTGGACCAGCCCTGCCTATAACGTGAGTCTTTCCACGGGCGTATTCCGCGTTACTCTGGAGCCCTCCATCAGCGACTGGCAGACTGGGAATCTTTGGTTGGAACTCGAGATAGAGGGAAACCGCATGTCGCCGCGGGAAGAGTTGACCTCTTCCCCTTACGCTATAAACAGCCTTATGCTGTCCGGTAAGCGCTATACCACCGCGGTTTCAACGCCTACGGCGTCGGCGCCAGGCGAGCTCTGGTACGACTCGTCTTCAGGCCTGGTGAAGTTCTGGAACGGGGCGGCCTGGGTGCCGACCTCGGGTTCCGGCGTGCCTGGCCTGCATGCCTTTACCCACGCGGGTGCCGGCTCGGACCCCATTACCTCGCTTGGCACGCATACGGTTACCGGGTATATCAACGTCTCTTCTTCGGTCAGCGCCGGCTGGCTGCTGGGCGACGGCTCGGGGATATACAATCTCGACGCGTCACGGATATCCCTGGGATCGCTCTCCGGGGACAGGATAGGCACTGTAATAGTCTCCACTCATATCGTGGACGGTTCAATACAGGCCCAGGACTTGGCGGATAATTCGATTACGAGGGCCAAACTTAACCAGTCAGGCTGCGTAAACGGGCAGGTGCTGCAGCTGATCGGCGGTGTGTGGTCTTGCGGCAGCGCCAGCGGTGCCGAGGCCGATCCCCTTTCCATACACGACCAGGACACCCTTCAGGCCGGAACTACGTTCTATGTCTCCTCCGGCACGGTAAACGATTTAAATGTAAACAATTCCCTTAAAGTGAACGGGACGGCACTGCTTAAAGGCGCCCCCGGCCAGCAGGGACTTTCAGTTGAGGCCACCGGAAATGTGGGCATAGGAATGGCCGGCGCCGCGGCCCGCCTTGAGGTTAAAGGCGCGGACACGCAGAGTTATAGCCTTGCCGTGGGGACCGGCACGGTGCATCAGGTTGTAGTATCCACCTCCGGCGCGGTGGGGGTAGGCACCGAAGATCCCCGCGCTAAGATGGAAGTTACCGGCGCGGAATCCTCGGGGGAATATATAATGATATTCAACTCAGGTTCTAAAATGGCCGCCTGGCTGCGCAATAAGTAGCGGCTTCGGGATTGTCCGGTAGATTTTGGTATATAATGCATCTCTGGTTTTTTAGCAGATGGTATTCGGCAAGGTAAATATATGGGTCGGGTAAAATTTTGGATATCCTCCGGGAGGCGTGGCACTTTCGCCGTTTTGGCGTGCGCTTGTGTTTTTTTTCTTTCACTTCTGCTTCCTTCCGCCGCCCTGGCCCAGACCGAACTGGGCTCGGAGGATGATCTTGCCATCCTGGGTACTGACGGCACCGCGGCCGACCCTGACGTTGAAGTTAAGGGGTTTACCGTATTCGGTTCCACCCAGGCTAACTATCCCGGCGCCGTAGTTGGCGCCGGCAATGTGGTGGTGAACGGCGTTTTGGCGGTATCCTCCGGCGCATATTTTGTGGGCAACTCCACCTTCACCGGTGCGGGCAAGATCTTCATTAATGACGGCTCCGCCGGGCAGCTTCTCCGGCGGCACTCCGCCGGCTACCTGGAATGGGCCGACACTTCCGCCATGGGCGACAACCTGGGCAACCACACGGCGACGCAGGTATTACAGATGGGCGCTTACGGCGTCAATACTTCAAGCAATGTCACCGCCGCGCGCTACCAGATAAACGGCAGTACCGTGCTGGCGATACTGCCCGGTTTTGGCAGCCTTGGCGTGGGCGCCGACGCTGGCATTGTTAACAACGCGGCCTACAACACTTTCACCGGTTACCGGGCCGGATACAATAACACGACCGGCAACTACAACACTTTCGCCGGTTATAATGCTGGTCTTGGCTACACCGCCGCCACCAACAGCGCCGTTTTCGGGGCAGAGGCCGGCCTCACGGCAAATGGCGAGGCCGGTGCTTTCTTCGGCGCCAGGGCCGGCTATAAAGCCACAGGCGTCAATAATTCATTTATCGGCGTCTACTCGGGGTATAACACCACCACGGGAGACAATAATACGTTTGTCGGCAGCTATTCCGGTTACGGTAATGTCGGGGGGATACAGAACACTTTTATGGGCGGGTCGGCCGGCTATAGCAATACCTCCGGAGACCGCAACACCTTTCTCGGCCACTATTCCGGCCAGAGCAATACTGCGGGCAGCGAGAATGCCTTTGTCGGTTCCTACTCCGGATACACCAACACCACGGGGAGCCTTAACACTCTCGTCGGTCGGATGGCCGGCTATTATAACGTCGCGGGCGGTTCCAACACGGTTATCGGTTACAAGGCCGGCATGGGGCCTGGCAGCAGTTCCAATGAGGGCAACTCCATACTCGGCTATCAGGCCGGGTTCGGCCTGAGTGCCGGTAGCCGAAACACTCTCCTGGGCTGGCAGGCCGGCGACGCCTTGGCCGCCGGGGCGGACAATATCATCATAGGCTACGATCAGGACGCCAGCGCGCCAGCCGCCTCTAATGAACTAAACATCGGCGGGGTGTTGTACGGGAATCTGTCCGCTAAGACCATCGGTATCAGCACCCGCGCGCCGCAGGCAGCGCTGGATATCGTGTCCACCGGCACGGCGGCCAACCAGATGGCGCAGATCTGGCGGCGGGGCGACGGGGTGATAGTGGGTTCCATGAGCGCCACGGGCGTATTCCAGGCGGTAAAGCTGATAGGCGACGGGTCCGGTTTAACGAATCTTCCGGCCGGCGCCGGCGACAACCTGGGCACGCATATCGCCACGCAGACGCTGAACATGAACAGTTGGAATATTGTGGGCGTTTCTTCGGTGAATTTCCTGTCCAACGTCTACATAGCCTCGGGCACGGCGGCCCAGAGGGGCGGTGTGTACGTGAGCACCAATCTCTACGTGGCGGGCATAAGCACGGCCTCGAGCTATTACGGCGACGGCTCTTACCTGGACAACGTGTCCACCAACCCCATAAGGATAGGGGACAGCTACGGCGGCGGCATAGTGTTCTGGACGGACGCCAAGCGCGGGCAGGCCCTTATTTCCGCCACGGCGGACCAGAGCGCTAGTATCCAGTGGGCGCCCACAACCAATTTTACCGGCGCCCAGTTTGACGGGGTTGGCGCCGGCAAGGCCAATACCGTGATGGTAAGCACCGTCACTGGCCCCGGCACTTACGCGGCGCGGCTGTGCGTGGATTACGCGGTAACGGTGAACGGCGTGTATTATGACGACTGGTACCTGCCGTCTTCGGCGGAACTGCAGTTGCTGTACGCGCAGAAGACAGTAGTGGGCGGGTTTGGCTCCAATTCGTACTGGAGTTCCACTGAATGGGGGGCGGTCCCTACCACCGCGTGGTACGTATACTTCTTAAACGGCGACGTGAACGGCTACGGCAAGACCAACAACCTCTACGTGCGGTGCGTGCGCGGCGGCCCGGTTTCGGCATTTGATCATTTGCGGGACGTGGAAACGGTGCGCGACGGGGCTTACCTCAGCAAGACGCAGACCTTCACCGGCGGCAACACCTTCGCGCTGAATGTGACGGCGTCTTCCTACACCGCCACCGGCATAGGCGTGCAGGCGGCGCAGCTGCGGCTGGATGCTTCGAATAATGTGATTATCAGTTCCGAAACCAGTGCCTCCCTGGGTGCCGGTGTGCGCGTGTCCACCAATATGTACATTGTGGGCTTTGCGTCGGCCACAAAATACTACGGCGACGGCTCGGGGCTGACCAGCATTTCGGCTTCGGACGCCACCAAGCTGCCGCTGGCTGGCGGCACTATGAGCGGCGATATTTATATGGGGGCTAACGACCTGTATGCCGTCAGCACTATTACGGCGACCGGAGACATCACCGCCGCGCGCTACCAGATAAACGGCAGCACGGTGCTGGCCATACTGCCGGGAGCTGATAGTTTAGGCATAGGCGTTAACGCCGGAATAGTGAACACGGCAAGTTATAATCTTTTTGTGGGGCAGGGCGGGCCGGGCAAAGCCAATACTACCGGTAATTTTAATTCCTTTTTAGGCTCTGGCGCGGGCTTCAAAAACACCACGGGGGCGAATAACTCCTTTGTTGGTAGTCAGACGGGTTGGTGGAACACCACGGGAGCTAACAACTCGTTTCTTGGCGCCTTTGCAGGTTACTTTAACACGGGGGATGATAACTCCTTTGTGGGTTCTAATGCGGGCTACGAGATTACCACGGGGGCGAATAACGCCTTTTTCGGCTCTAATGCCGGCCGCTTCAACGTGGTCGGCTCTGCTAATGTCATAGTCGGAAAAGAAGCCGGCTATGGCGTAACCCTGAATTCCTTCTCCAGTTCTACGCTGGTGGGCTACCGGGCGGGTTACGGGCTCACCACCGGTTCCGATAATATCCTGCTTGGCTGGCAGGCGGGGGACGCGCTTACTACGGGCGCGCGAAACATAGTTGTCGGCTACAATCAGGACGCCTCTGCCCCATCCGCTTCCAACGAACTCAATATCGGCGGGGTGCTTTACGGCGACCTTTCGGCCAAGACCATAGGAATCAGCACCCGCGCACCGCAGGCGGCGCTGGATATAGTCTCCACCGGCACGGCGGCGAACATTTACGCGCAGATTTGGCGGAACGGCTCGGGGACGATAGTGTCGTCCATGACCTCACAGGGCGAGCTGAAGGCTTCAAAGTTCATCGGCGACGGCTCGGGGCTGACTAATCTGCCGGCTGGCCCCGGCGACAACCTGGGCAACCACGTGGCCACCACCACGCTGAACATGAACAGTTGGAATATTGTGGGCGTTTCTTCGGTGAATTTCCTGTCCAACGTCTACATAGCCTCGGGCACGGCGGCCCAGAGGGGCGGTGTGTACGTGAGCACCAATCTCTACGTGGCGGGCATAAGCACGGCCTCGAGCTATTACGGCGACGGCTCTTACCTGGACAACGTGTCCACCAACCCCATAAGGATAGGTGACAGCTACGGCGGCGGGGTGGTGTTCTGGGTGGATCCAAAGAGGAACAACGCCCTTATTGCGCCTACGGCGGACCACCCCGGTACCATAGCGTGGAGCAACGACGCTTCCGCCACGGGCGCCACGCTGGACGGGGTGTACGCGGGCAAGGCGAACACGGTGATGATAAGCACCATGCAGGGGCGCGGTACGTACGCGGCGAGGTTCTGCCTGGACTATGCCGTCACCGTGAACGGGATGTATTATGACGACTGGTATCTGCCGTCCAAGACCGAGATGGAGCTGCTCTACGGGCAGCGGGCGTTGCTGGGCGGGCTTAGCAACGCCTGGTACCCGACTTCTACGGAATATGCGTCCGACACCACCCAGGCGGTGTTCGTGCACGGAGGCACCGGCAGTTGGACCGTCGGCACCAAGACTGCCGGGTACTACTTCCGGTGCGTGCGCGGCGGGCCGGTTTCGGCATTTGATAATTCGCGGGACGCGGAGACGGTGCGCGACGGGGTTTACCGTAGCAGCACGCAGACCTTCACCGGGGGCAACACTTTCGCGCTGGGGGTGACGGCGTCTTCCTACACGGCCACCGGCATAGGCGTGCAGGCGGCGCAGCTGCGGCTGGCCGCAGCCGGCGGCGTGACCATTTCCTCCGAAGCCAGCGCGGCATTGGGCGGCGGGGTGCGCGTGTCCACCAACGTGTACGTAGTGGGCTTCAGCTCGGCCGCCAAGTACTACGGCGACGGCTCAGGCTTGACGAATCTGCCGGTCGGCCCCGGCGATAACCTGGGCAACCACACGGCCACGCAGGCGCTTAATATGTCAAACAAAGCCGTGGACGGCGTGTCCAGTATGACCATAACCGGCGCCGGCGTGACGGGCTCCGACCCGCTGTTCACGGTGGCCGGCTCAACACTGGTGGTCTTAAACAACGGCAATGTCGGCATCGGGACGGCGGCGCCGGGTGCGGCGCTCCATGTTTCAAGCGGAGGAGCCGTGGCTTCCGACACCGTGCTGCTTCTTTCAAGCGGGACGGCGGCCGGGCAGGAATTGGTCGTTGTCAAAGGTGACGGCAGCGTCGGCATCGGAACGGCGGCGCCGTCCAGAAAGCTCCATCTCTACGACACTTCCGGTAGTATCTATGGAGCAACGCTTTTAGTTGATTCTTCGCGGGTCGATGCTAATTCCAGGGTGGTATTTTCAAGGCAGGGCGGCGAACAAGCCCAGATCCGGCTTTATAACGCTGGTGCAAACGGATATTTGAGAATACAGCCTTTAAGCTATTTGGCGGTTAACAGTCTGCTGAAAAAGCCATCGTTTTCAAGATTCTCCGCATAATTTCCT